>WFVC01000089.1 GCA_015491815.1 Gammaproteobacteria bacterium
ATGACGCACCTGCTCGATATCATCCTGTCGCACAACCACACGCACGATGGCGTCCCGTTGATCGAGCACATACCCGAATTCTTCACCGCGATGCAGGAAACGCCCTGTCAGATCATCCCGCTCGGGGATCACCACGACCCCATCCAGCGGGCTTCTTATCTGCAGGGCGGCGAGGCGTTCAGCCGCGCGTTGCAATTCAGCTTCGAGAAAACCGATCTCCTCTTTTAACACTAACGCCTGAGCGCGATCCTCCTGCAGGCCGGCATGAAAACGCGCGCGGAACTCTTCGAGTCGCGTCTGCAAAACCCGCTGTTCTTTTTCCAGTGCGGGGGACGCAAGGCGAACCAGTAACTGCCGGCGATGAACCCGTTCACCGTTGCTGACCATTATCTCCTGCACAAAACCATCGACCTCACTGAGCAGACGCACATCTTCCGGCGCCCAGATCACGCCCTGCGTCTTTGTCGCCGAGGGCAATGGCAAAACAAAGAGTATCAACATGACAAGGCCGATGCCGCCTGCGGCCAACAGCAGACCGCGTTCACGCCGGGTCGGATGCATGAGCAGGCGCTGCAGCAATTTAAGCACCGGCAATAACAATGTATTTGCCAGAGACCAGAGCGCCAGCACCACGCCGAAAATAAAAAATTTCTGCGCGACAAATAAAGCAATACTCAGGCTGATAAAAATACGATAAATAAAGGCCAGCGGCGCATAGCTGAACAACCAGCGTCGTTCTGAATCCTGCATCGGTGGCGCACTCGCCTCTTTGACCCCGAGCAAATAACGCTGGCCCAGATATGCCCAGTAACGATTGCTGCGGCTGGCGAAGTTGGGGATCTCCAGCCAGTCGGCCAGAAGATAATAACCATCGAAACGCAGCAGCGGATTGCCGTTGAGCATCAGGGTTGAGATCCCGGCGATCATCATGACATTGAAAGCCAGCGCACGCACCACTCCCGGCTCGACATTGATCCAGATGAGCATGGCCAGCCCGGCAAGAAACAGTTCCACCATGATCCCGGCGCCACTGACCAGCATGCGCTGATACTTGTTATTAAAGGCCGAGGCGGCGCTGGCATCGACATAGGGCACCGGCATCAGGACCAGCAGCATAATGCCCATCTCATGCACTTCGCCGCCCCAGCGTTTTACCGCCAGCGCATGCCCCAGTTCATGCAGCGCCTTGACCAGCGGATAAACAAACCAGAGCAGCAGCAGATTTTCCATGCTTAGAATTCGATCGCTGATATTTTCAGTCAGGGCCGGCCAGTGCAGCAAAGCCATGAGCGTAGTAAACGCCAGCAACATCAGCCAGAGAAGAAAGAAACGGCGACTGAACAGCGGACGCACCAGCGGCAGGCAGGCCTGTAAAAAACGATCCGGATCAAATAATGGAAAACGCAGCGCCAGCGGACTGCGCCAACGCGCCTTACGTTGCCGGCGTTGTTGCCGCTGACCGCGTTCCACCATCTCCAGAATGTCCGCCGGAATATCGGTGCGCAAAACATCAAACTGATGAAGCTGGGAAAGCAGATGCAGAAGTTCAGCCTGGGTCGGCGGCCTGTCCGGCCTCAGCGCCGTCGCCTGTTCCCAGATCGCCTGCATACTGTTATCGCCATTCATCAACCCGATTAACTGCCAGGCCTGTGGCGAAAACCGATGAAAGGCGCCGGTGATGGCATCCTGCAATATATAGAAACGCTGACCGCGATGGCGCTGGCGATGAATGCGCACATGGGCGCGCAGCGCCGGTTTTAAATCAGCAATCCGATACCAATAGGGGCTTTGTTGAGCATCTTCCACAGAATAAAATTCCTGACGGTTAATCCAGTATACTATGTATTACCAGCGCCTGTTGCAGGTACGATTTCAATCGTACCTGTACGGCTGAAGCCGTACCTACCATTCCACCGCTGTTCCATAGGGGTACTGAAATTAGAAACGCTTTTTTACACTATCATTACCAGAGCCTACTGTAGGTACGATTTCAATCGTACCTGTACGGCTGAAGCCGTACCTACCATTCCACCGCTGTTCCATAGGGGTACTGGAATTAGGAACGCTTTTTTACACTACCATTACCAGAGCCTACTGTAGGTACGATTTCAATCGTACCTGTACGGCTTCAGCCGCACCGGCAATAGAACTTCGCAACATCTCGCTGATATCCACAGAAATTATTTTTAACCCAGCCAGTACCAGTATTGCAGCGCCAGCCATTCACGCAAATTGCGGCTCCAGATGGAAACCAGCAATCGTTCGTCAACCTGAATCTTGGCGATGCCCTCCATCCCCGGCCGAAATTGCGGCGCGACTTTCTTCAGCTTTGCTTCGACCCGAAAAGTATTACTGCCATCGCCTGCGCTGGCCACCGGCGTTATTTTTTCAATCACGAAAGGAAACGATTGATCGGGGAGCGCGGTTAACACCAGTTGGCCCTGCTGCCCGGTTTTAACATCGCTGATGCGGGACTCTTCGACTTGCAGGATCAAACGATAGGCCTGTAGCGGCGCCATCTCGAACAACACTTCGCCCTGTTGCACCGCGCCGCCCAGACGCTGACTCAAATCGCCACTGACGATCAAGCCGTCGAAAGGCGCGCTGAGGCGGGTGCGCTGCAGGCGATTTTCAACCAGTTGCAGTTCCGCAGTCGACTGCGCGATTTGTGATTCCAGTATGGTCACCTCGGCCCGTTGCCGGCGCGCCCGCGCATCCTGCGACTGCTTCTGTAAACGCGCGCGTTCACTCAGCCATTTGATGCGCTCAAGTCGCAAGTCGCGGTCATCCAGTTGCGCGAGTAATTGCCCCTGTTTAACCACATCTCCCGCGCGCACCGGCGCGCTGCTTATAAAACCATTAAAGGGCGCGGCAATCACCCGTTGCACTGCGCCTTCCAGCACCGAGTCAGAATTCAGCTTATAATCGCCCTTCACAAACGCCGCTAACAGCAACAAAACCAGCAACAGTGTTAACAGGCCATAGCGTCCCCATGCTCGCGTCTGTTCCCGGTTGCGCAGACGCTGGCGAACAAATTTTCCCAGCGGCAGATCCAGTCGCTGCTTATCTTTCAGCGCCGAGCCTGCGAGACTGGCGATGCTTGTTGCTGTTTCGATTTCATGCTCAGAAAACGTCTTCGATGAAGCCCGCTCCAGCATGAGTACAGCATAACATCCATCCTTATCCATTAGCGGTAAACTAAGAATGGTTCCGCTGCCTTCTTCCGCCGCCAGCCGTTCATGATCCCGGGTGATAATCCGTTGCGAGGATTCCGTCGGCCAGTGAATCAGACAGGCCTGATCAAGCGTTTCATCCATCGCCGAGCTCAGCAGGCGAACCAGATTCATCTTTTGCGCAAAGCGGGCGCTGTGCGACAGTGCGGCGAGTTGAATTTGCCCGGCTTCAACAAAACCGATACTGACGCGTTCGCAGTCAAACAAAGCGGCCATGTCATTCACCAGCGCCAGCGCCGCTGCGCTAAACTGTGATTCCGACAACACCCGCGCCAGTAGATCCACCGCCGGTTGCAGACGAGTCAGTATTTTTTCATCCTCAGCGGCGCGTTGCCGCCAGAGCGCCAGTTCCAGCCAGCCCGCGCCCCAGCGTAATTGTTGCATGGCCCCGGCAAGATCCGATTCCGATTGAACCGGCAACTCAATTGCAACCACGCCTTTTATTTTGCCTTCGAGCTTAAGCGGGTAACTCAGGGCATAAACCGATCGGGAGGCCGCAGTTGCTGATGGGGGGGATTCCATTTTCAACCACAGCCCGCTGCCCTGTTCAAGACTGCGCTCAATCAAATCCGCCAGACGTTGACTGTCGCGCACGCCCTCAGGATAAAGGGCGCAAGGCGTGTAGCCTTCTTCACTTTCCAGCACCAGCACCGCCAGCGAGACGCCGCCGATATGCGAACATTGCAAAGCCAGCCAGGCCTGTGCATACGCGTCGGGATCGTCCGCGCTTTCAAACGCCGCCCAGAGTCCCTGCTGATTATCGTTGTCCCGGCTGTGTATCGGCTTATCCATCAGCAAAGTATAAGAACTATATGCGTTAACCGCCAGAAAATATCAGGCATAAAAAAACAGCTCAGTATCCGCAGCAAGCAGCGAGATCTGAGCCGAAGGGGGGAAGGGAAAATTCAGGCGAGTATTATTTTTTATCCGCGTCAAGGCCAATTTCACCAAAGCGGGATTCGTATTCGGTAATGACATTGTTCAGCAACAGGGATAAACGCTTGGCCGCATAGGGGTTGAGAATAATGCGATCAGATAAATCGACGGTTAACTCTTTCTGTCCGGTATGCCAGGTCTGATTGGTGCCGAACAATAGCGTCACTTCTTCACGGGTGCTGGCGACGTTACAGACATTAGCATAGGTGCTGCGCATATTGCTGTCATCCCAGCGGATCTTGGTTGCTGTATTTTCAGTTTTTTTATCACTGGCGTCAGCCATGATCGATTCCTCATTGTTTTACAGAAATAAAATTAATAACAACTACCAGCTCGAATAGCGGCGCGCCTCACTTTCACGTTCCAGTTTGGCGAAGGCCTTGCGGTTAAACCTCGACTGACTGTTGGCGCTCTTCGTATAGGCCTGTATCCCCAGCACGCTGCTTAAAGCCAACATTGGTTCCAGCACAGTATGCTCATTCGCGCTGTGCTCATCTTTCGAATCGTTTACCGGTTTGCAGTCAATTGCATCGGGCAGTTTTTTCGGCTCGCCGGTGATGATCACATCAATCATGTCGCTGGCGACGCCGACCGCTTCATCAACGCTGTCAGAATCCAGCAGCTGATCCCAGAGTTCACCTATGCCCAGTCGTTTACCTTCAACCCGGGTGCAGTCAAGCTCGGGTTCTTTGACAACCGGCGTCTCAACTTTTTCTTCCACCACCGGCGCAGGCGCAGGTTTAATTTCGTCACTACCCGCCGCCGGTGGATTGGCGCGCAGGGCTTCTTCAAAAGCCACTTCTCCGGCGCTGGGTTCAGGTGGTGGTGGTGGCGGTGGCGGCGGCTCGATATCCTGAGCGCTGCTGCCAACCGGCATGGAAATGCTATTGTAAACCGGTTCATAGGCAGTCGCCGCGCTGCCCAATGGCGGAATACCGGTGATGGAAAATGGACCAAAGGCCAGAACATCCGGTGTATAAAGCGTAAACAGGGTGCTGGTAATCAGATCCAGTTTACCCTGTCCCAGACGCACCACGCTCAGACCCTTGCCATCCTCGACAGTAATACGCGCATAGTCCCCGACGATAATATCATCGGCAAAGTTGCCGACAAATAAATCACCGTCCGCCCCCCCCAGCATCCAGTCATCGCCGTTGCCGCCATCGAGGAAATCAACGCCGCCGATAAAGAAACCGGTAGTTTCAGCCACTACCAGCGTATCATTCACCCGCACCTTACCGCCATCGCCAAGCAGGATGTCATCGCCACTGCCGCCGAACAGGCGATCCTCGCCATTGCCGCCAAACAGTTTGTCATTGCCCGCGTTACCTTCGATAACATCATTGCCGCCGGGAATGTCTATTCCGGCCTGAGCTTCGTCATCAGGATACAGATTAAATGTTTGCATCAGCGCGGGCAGGCCGTTGACAAAATTCACCTGCGCATTGTCGCCGAAGACAAGATCATCGCCGCCATTGCCGATCAGGATATCCGCTCCCGTTCCGCCGATAAGGATGTCACTGTCGCTGCCGCCAATCAGGGTATCCTCATCGCCTTCATCGAACCGGTTTGAGCTGACACTGAGCAGGCTATCCATGTTTTTAACATCGCGGCTATAGCTTATATCACCGTCATCGCCAAACATAATCGTGGCTGAATGCCAGCTCCCGGCATCGAGCGTATCATTGCCGTTTTCACCCAGCAGGATCAACACGCCATCATCGGCGCTGGCGTCCGCATCGACAGCCGTGATCCGGTCATCGCCATCATTGGCCCGGATCGTGGTGATGCTGTCGGCATGTGTGCTGGTCACGGTAGCCGTATCACTGCCTTCGCCAAACCAGATATTCACGCCCTTGTCATAACGACCACCGGTGAAATAATTAATCGCGGCAGGCGCCAGGCCGGTAATGCGATTTTGTGTGATCAGGATATTATCATCGGCAACCGTGCTGCCTTTGTCACTGATGTTCAGCTCGTTGACGCCGGCGCCCATGAGCAGGGTCAGTTCGCCTTCGATGCCATCGAGGTTGCCGCTGTTGATCGGCGCATCGGAAGACACATTAACAGTGGCATCGCCACCGAAAGTGGCAATGGTGGTCAGGGAACCGGCGGCGGTGCTTTCCACATCAACCACATCATTGCCGCTACCGCTGCCGATATTAATAAATTCCATGTTGGCGTAGTCAATGCCGTCACTCATGCCCAGTCCGGTCAACCGGGTTGCGGTCACGCGCAAGGCATCGTCTTCGGTTTCCGCCGTGTCATCAACGTTGAGCGTATCCGTACCGGCTTCGCCATCCACATCCAGCAGATCGGAAATGAAGTTGACCGTGCCACCGCTATTGGGCGCGGCGCTGCCGACATTAATCACATCGTTGTCATCGCCGCCGCGCACAATCACCGGTTCAATCATGCGCTGCACATTGAGAATATCCTCACCGCTTTCACCGAACAGGCTGACTTCGCTGCCGCTGTTATTGTTTTGCAGGGTAATGCTATCGTTCCCGGCGCCGCCGCGCGCCTGCAAAACGCCACTGGCGCTTTGAATATTAATAATATCGCTGCCGCCATTGCCGGTCAGATAGGTCGCGCCGCCAATGCTGCCGGCGACGGTAAAGATATCATTGCCGCCGCCCATGGCCAGACCGACGGATTCTATCGCGCCATAGTCGATGCCGATGGTCATGCCCATGCCGGAGAGGTATTCATCGGTGAGCACGCCATCGAGGTTGTTGGACGTATCGCCGCTGTCATCGATGATCAGGGTATCATTGTCTTCATCGCCGCGAATCACCAGCGCGCCGGTCTGCTCATTGCCATCGATATTGTCCAGCAGTCCTTCTGTTGCGATACTCGAACGACCTACGGTGATCACATCATCGCCTTCATTACCACTGACCGAGGCGGCCAGATAGTCCGGCGTGCTTTCGACAAAGACCGTGTCATCACCCTGTTTGGCGATCACTTCCAGTGACTCCAGACCGGAATCAGAACCATAGACGCCATAGCCAAAGCTTTGTTTATCCGCATTCGTACGATCAACAACAGGTGGCGCAACCGCCACCACATCAACTTGCGAGGTAATCGTAAAGGGCTTGTAGGAGTCCACGCTAATCGCATTTACGTCCAGCAAGTCATCATTGTCGGAGCCAAAGGCAATAGCCTTGTCCGTATCCCAGAGATTGCCCTGATCGCGGATGGCGACATCCATGGAAATGGGGATCGGCACCCAGGCCGGTTTGAAATAGCTGATATAGGTATCAGAACCGCCGCGGCCATCCAGCAGCAAGACATCCCGTCCCGGATTGTCGCCATAGTCAGCGGTGCGATAAATATTGAAGGTGTCCGAACCGGTGCCGCCCGCGCCACTGCCGCCAAGTACGGTTTCAACCGCAAAGCGCTGGCTGGCGACTTCCGTTACACTGTTCGTCAGGTTGGTCGCCTTGACGATATCGCCATCGAGATAGCCCGCCGAACCGAAGTCAAAATTGATATCGGTGCTTACTGCGGTAAAGTCCCAGGTGTCGCCGACCCGACCCGTCGCGCGATTCAGATCACTACCAGTATCTTCTACCGTATCGTTGCCAAAGTCATTGGCGAAATAATAAGTATCGTTATCAAGGCCGCCTTCGAGAGTGTCGTTGCCCTGTTCGCCATACAGCGCATCATCACCGCCAAAGCCGCGCAAAATATCATTGCCCGCGCCACCATAGAGTACGTCATCGCCGGCACCGCCTTCGATGATGTCGCCGCCTTCATCACCATAAAGTTCATCGTTACCACCACGGCCATCAATTTGATCCCGGCCCTCGCCGGCGCGAATAATATCCGCGCCACTGCCGCCGGTAATAATGTCGTCACCGCTGCCGCCATCGATTTCCGTGGCGATCGTGACGCTGCTGTCAATCGTAATGCGGTCATTGCCTGCGCCGCCGTCGATCACTAATTTTTCAATACCCACGGCGCTATAGCGATCTTCATACAAAATACCGGATTCCAGATAGCTAATCACATATTCATCATCACCGGCATCATCATTGCCATTATCGTCAAAGCTGACAGTGATGGTTTCATTACCATCAACGGCATTGCCCTGTAATCTGGCTTCCGCATTTTTACCGATGTTTAAAATTAAATCCGTTCCCACTTCCTGCGCCAGCACCGGCAGACGATTGAAAGGAACTTCAAAATCATAAATCGTGCCGCTGCCCAGGTTCATGCTGTCTTCAAAAGTGAACAGCAACAGGTCTACCTCAACAAAAGCGCGGAAGAACCAGTCAATCGCGCCGCTGATGTCAAACACGGCCAGCGGGTTGGAATCGTTGTAGCGCAGGTTGGCGCCCATCTCGGTGAAACGCACCTTGCCATCATTATTGAGATCGCTGAGATTAAAATCGATACCGGTGCGAATACCGCCTTCGACGCCGGCCTCCGCCACCAGCAGATTCAGCGAAGCGCCGGCGGCAATGGAACCGCGCAACCAGGCTTCCAGCACGTCTTCGCCGGTGCCGAAATCAATATCACTGACGAAGAAACCATTGATGAGTTCCGCCGGGTTGTCCGTCTTCAGGAAACGGGACAGGCCCAGGGTGTCATACCCCATTGCAAGATCCACCCCGGCATTAAACGCGCCACGCAAATTTGCGCTTAAAGGACCAAAGACCGGGAAGGACTGACGATAATCAAAATTAAATTCCAGTTTCGGTAAATCATAGGTAATGAGATTCACATCGTCCTTGCCCAGCAACAGGCCGAAGATGTTGACTGGTTTAAGAATCGCAAAATCGACACTGCCTTCACCGACCGAAGTTTCACTGGTAACGGTTTTGGCAAATTCTCTGGCGTCGCCATTGCCGCCAATGCTATCCAGATCGATATCGGGACGGCTCGGCGCGGTGAGGCCGGAAAGACTGGACAGGCCGCGCAAGTCACCACCCGACATTTCCGTAAGATTCAAGTTGCCAAAATCCAGAACCAGATTGCCGCCGTTTGCATCATCGGCCGCATCCGTGACCATGTCGATCAAATTATAAATTTGCTGAACTGAATTCAGGAAGGGTGTAATCCTCGCGCCGGGATCATACAGTTCGGCCAGTGAAGCCAGGGTTACGGTATAGCCTGACAGATCGGAAATAACCGGCAGGCGTTTATTGAGCATGCCATCGGGGCCGATGAGCCAGTCCAATGGATCCAGAACATCGCCAATCTGCTCAAGGAAAGGCCCGGCGAACTCGGAAATGAAGGAACCCAGATCCAGTTCAATATTATTAAACGCCACCTCGGGCGAGCCGCCGAAGCTGTTGCTGTCGGCAGCGGTATCAGCATCAAGGAAAGTCCAGTCCAGCGCCAGCGCAAAATCAATTTCAGGCAACAGGCCGCCCAGACCACTCAGGCCGGGAACTTCGGACAAGAGTTCATCCAGTCCACCGAAGCTGACATTGACATCCAGATCCCCCAGCGCGTGTCCATTGGCGTTGGCGCTGACAATATCCTTGAAACCGGTCGCCGGGGAAACCATTTCGCCGAAGGTCAGACGTCCATCATTATTGGGATCATCCAGCTCGACGCCAAAATTCAGCGCCAGATGAGAATAAGCAATATCATCTTCGGCATCGGTAGCCGGATCAAAGGCGTCTTCCGCATTTACCTGCAAAAAGCCCAGCGTGCCTTCGGCGCTGGCCGGGCCGCCGGCGCCATCGGTAAGCGCGGCATAGGTATTGATTTCAATTTCGTTGGCGTTTTCGGTAACGAAGTAAAAACCATCGGTCTGATCAATGCCGAACCCGAAGTCCATCAGCCATTCGATGCCCAGCTCCACCCCGGCATCCAGATCCAGTCCCAGTGCGGGCAGCCCAATATCAAAATCAACCGGTTGATCCCAGAGGTAGGATTGGCCAATCTGGAAATCAAACTGGCCAAAGGTATCGGTGAGTCCAAAGCCCGTTACTTCGATATCATCAAGGTCGATACCGTCACCATCACGATCCTGCAACAGCCCCAGACCGCCAAACTCACCGAACAACCTTTCAGCGCCGTCCGCTTCACTGGCAAAAATATTGAACAGGGTTTCCTGCACCAGTACATCAGGATCATCCGCACCGCTTCGTTGCAATACGGTGCTTAAATAGGCGAGCGTATCTTCACGGAAGTCTTCAATAAACTGCGCGGCCGGTTGCAGGGCGTCGCCAAGGAAGGGCAGGTTCACATCCAGCACTTCGCTGTTAAGACCTTCCTGTACGGTGTACAGCAGCGCATCCAGACCATCGACAACCACCGCCGGGTTGCTCAACATGCCAAACAAAGTCAGCGGTTCGAGATCGGTAAAGTCGGGGGCGTCAATAGATACGCTACCGGCGACGCCATCGAAGAAGTCAGCAATATTATCAACGGTGATGGCCATGATGTTATTGCCTTCGCCGCCCACCGGACTGGAGATGCTGGGGAAGTAAACCGGCAGGCTGATGTCCGCCGCCTGCGCCAGTCCGCCATTGCTAATGCCGATGCTCAGATCATCGGCATTGAGCGCGCCAAAATCGTATTCCGCATTGTTGAGGAAGATTTCAAGCCCGGAACCCAGCGATACGTCACCGCCAATGACATTGATGCCGAATGGCCCGGTCTGCGCGGTAAACTCAAGATCGCTGCCGGTGGCGCGCACATCAAAACTTACGCTGGCGCCATCCGCACCGCCATACATAAAGGCGCTCGGTGGCGTGCTCGCATTGACGCCGGAGAGATCCAGTCCCATCGAAAGATTGAACCCGCCCTCCACTTCCAGCCCCAGATCGCCGCTTGAAGAAACGCCGATGAAATTACCGAATTTATCATTAAAGCCGGTAAAGCCCGCCAGATCAGCCAGCCTGTCCAGACTCAGTTCCATCGGCACATTCATGTCCTGCGTGCGCGTATAGTTCAAATCGATGCGCAACGCCGCCGCGCCCGCGGCAGTGGTGTCCAGCACCAGCTCAACCAGATCACTGTCGGCGGCCAGTCCCAGATAATCTTTGATCAGGGTTTCGGTGGCCTGCACGCTGCCGGCGGGATTCGCTTCGAGATCATCCACCAGCGTCGCAAATTGATCGGCCATAGTCAGCAGATCCGAGGTGCTGCGATTGATCACCGGCAGATCTTTATCCAGCGCCTCGACCAGTCCGCCCGTACCGCCCTCGCCTTCCAGATCGCGCAGATAATCCACCGCCTGATTCAGACCGTGAATAACATCGCTAAAGCCGATGTTTTCAAACTTCAGATATTCGTCGATATCCGGGCCGTCAAAACTCACCTGAATCGCATAGTCGTCACTGCTGTCATTCATTACCGGCGCATTCGCCAGCCAGTCGACGATATTCAGATCCAGACTCACCGTCGCCGCAGCAAGGGAATCCATGCCGACGCCGGTTTCCGGCGTCACCGTCAGATCAACATCAACATTGCCGGTAACCGTGGCGTCGACAATGCCGCTGGTCTCATTGGCAATATCGCCATCAGCCATTTTTTCCAGCAGGCGATCAAGGGTGATGCGACTGCTGTCGTTTTCACTGTCATAAAGATCCAGACTGGCGCTGGCGCTAATGCCGCCTGCGCTGCCATTCATGTTGAGGCCGAGGAAACCTAAATTAGCGCTGCCTGCAATATTGCCGGCGTCAAAGCTGACATTGCCACTAAAGCTGGCGTCCTCGATAAAGAATTCCGTGGCCCGGCCACGCGCAACCGGCTCGTTATTCGCCACCCCGTTAACGCCGCTAAAATCAAATCCCAGTTCATCAGCGGCAATGCTGTTTATATCTTTCATCGCAAAGCGCGCCACACCGGCGTCAGCCGCAAGCTTGAATACAATCAGGTTGCTGTTCATGGCGCGGTAGGCTTCCACCCCGGCGGGCAGCGCGCTGCCATCGCTACCGACAGCGTCGGCCAGCGCCGCATTGATATCATCGACCAGATCATCTACTGAACCATTGCTCGCATCAGCGGCAACGCTGATCACATAGTCTATTTCGTCTACGACCAGCGTGAAGGTTGCTGTATCAGTTAAGATCCCATCCAACGGCGTGGGGGAGATCATCACACCCAGTTCAGAATAGGCGGTGTTGTCCGTCGCGGCGCTGACTTCCACGCGACGCTCCAGCGTCTGCGCCGATGAAGTGCCGTCACCGTTATCAACCGTAGTGCTGCTGGGCAGGGCGGTCAGGGCAATGCGATTGCCGGTGTATTCGGCAACAATATCGCCGGCGGCAAAGTCTTGTGCCTGCAGGGCAAGATCCAGTGCGGCCTGCACATCGTCGAGTAACTCATCAATGGATGTCCGATCGGCATCTTCACTGCTATCCGGTGTGGCGTTGTTCGTGTCGGGAAGCACGTTAACAATCAGCGTAGTCAACAGCGTTTCTCCGCCGTCTGCTTCCTCATAAAGTGAGACATTAAAGGTCGCTGTATCGCTTAGCACGCCATCAGCAGGCAGATCGGGAGAAAACAGCGGCGGAGCAATATGCAGTTCTTCATTCGGCGCAAGATTGGCGCCGAAGGTAAAAGCCAGATCAGCGCTGGCGTTGATCCCCAATTCGCTGGCGGACTGAATGCCGCCAAAGCTGCCGAGGTCGACATCAAAGTCAACGCCGGTGCTGCTGTCAGTAAAAGTACGCGACCAGTCGAGACGGAAACTCAGATCCTGAGTGTCGACGTCATAGTCCGCCAGCACTTCAAAGTCCTCCGGGGTATAGTCCGCCAGCACCGCGGTCAGTTTTTCTGACAGGGTTTGCACGCTATCGAAATAGAGAATCGGATTACCATCCGCATCGCGTTCAATAAAGCCCTGCTCATCGTATTGCGCCAGATTATTCAGAATCTCATTCCGGAAAGCCTGAGCAAAATCCAGCGTCTCGCCAATGGTCACGCCATCGGTCAGCGGAATTTCCAGATCCAGCACTTCGCTTTGTCCCAGTTGCAACAACCATTCATCCAGCTGGTTGAGCATGCCCAGCATTTCTTCGGCGCTGAGATTATTAAAATCGCGGATATCATTACTGAGCGTGACATCCGGGGATTCGCCGCTGAAAACATCCGCCGCTGTTACGCCAATCGTCTGCCCGGCAAAGGTATCCCAAAGCTGAGTCCGCTCGGAATCGCTATAAACGCTGACCGGCAAACTCACATTCAGTCCATTGCCGGCCTGCTGCGTCAAATTTACAAGGCTGTTGATATCCGCTGACAGTTCACCTGTATTCAGGCGATTGGCGCCATCGCCATCGATATCGTTAAAGCCAAGCTCCAGTCCGGCATCGAGCTGAATGCCGCCGCCGCTCACCGCGGCTTCAAGGAAACCGATATCAACGCCGAAGTTCATGTCGCTGGCGTCGATGCCGGCGCTGACATCAAACTGATTGACATCGAGGAAAAAGTTGGCGGTGTTAGCATCATCGATGGCGAGGCTTAACGCCGCATCGAGATTCATTTGCGCTGACAGTTCAAAGGTGGCGGCCGCACCCAGTTGCACGCCCAGCTCGGCGGCTTCACGACCCAGATCGATATCAAAGGTGGTGCTGCGTTCGGCATTGTAGTTAAAATTAAATTTCAGTTCCGGATTGCCCGTTGCGCCGATGACGATATCCAGCGTCATGCCGGGGGCGATGCTGGCATTGAGGCCGCCGAGATCCGGATTGTCCTGTACATCGCTGACATAAAGCCCGGCCAGATAAGTCAGCAGACCGTCGCTGGTGGGAGTTTCACCCGCATCTGCCGCTTCCGTAAAATAATTATCCAGCCGCTGCTGTAATTGCGCGATGCTGTTGCGCGCATCAAGCACCTGATCCAGCGTCAGGTTCAAGGTTGGCAAAGCATTGGCCATCTCACCGACATTGCCCAGCTCTCCCGCCCAGTTCGTCAACTGTTGCATGCCGTCTTCAAGCGCGGTTTGCCAGTCGCTGATGTCCAGCACGGCATTGGCAATCGCATCACTGGCGGCCAGATTCAATGTCACAGAATTGCTTCCGTCACCGATGGCAACGCTGCCCGCATTATTACTCAGCGTAAGTACGCCACTGACGGCATCGAAGTCCGGGGTATTGCTGCCCCCGGTATCGCTCAGGCTGTCATTGCCCCAGCCATCGGCAAAAAAATAACTGTCATCACCTGCACCGCCCATCAGCGTATCGTCGCCCGCGTTACCGGTGATCTGATTATTACCGCTGTCGCCAGTCAGACTGTCATTGCCGCTGCCGCCGATAATATTGTTAATGTTGCTGATGCCGCCGGTGGCGCTGGCGCTGTTGGCGGAGAGATCGACATTGACCCCGTTCAACCAGCCGGAATAATCCAGCGTGGCCGCGCCGCTGCCGCCATCAATAATTCCAGCCAGCGCCGCGCCTTCCTCGATAATAAAGGCGTTGCTACCGCTGCCGCCGATCAGATTTTCAACATTACTGGCCGTTACCGTGTTGCTGCCATCGGTGACATTAACGCTGCCATCAGCATTAATATTAAACGTCAAGTCGCTGGTGACCTGAGAAAAGTCCAGCGTGTCGTTACCTTCACCGGCAAGCTCGATAACGCTATCGCTGCCCCAGTCATCCTGAAAAACATAACGATCATCACCCAGTCCTCCTGTGAGGGTGTCATCTTCTGCGACATTACTGGTGAGCGTATCGGCGTTATCGGTGCCGACTATATCCGCCAGCACATGCGCGTAATCAGTGGCTGATGTAAACAATGAGGCGGCTTCAATCGCGCCGGTGGCCTGCTCAAGATCCCAGTCGCCACCGCTGGCCGCGCCACCGCTATTATCATCGGAAGCGGCCACATCCGCGCCGGTCAACTCGCTGATGCGAGTGATGAATTCAACCCCGGCCTGTCCGTCCGCCACATCACAGCCGTACAGAAGAACATCGGCGTTCTCGCTCAGGGCTTCGCCCCATTGACGCAACTGGTTCTGGTAACTGTTCAGACTGGCGTTATTGATACTGGCGTTGCCCAGTCGCAAATAGCCGGCGGCGCCATGCGATAATACATTCACGGCGGCGACATTTTCATATTGCGCCAGCACTTCGGTGATCTGAGTCAGACCGTCGCGGTTGCTGTCGAGGACGAACACCTGCACCTGAGAAGCGGAACCGGTTTGCGCATCGTCATTAATAAGCGGCAACTCGATCGAAGCCGGGACGACACTGGCCAGATCAACATAGGCAGGCGCATCGCTTGTCTTCGGCGCATCGCCACTCTCTGCTGCGCCGCTGTCCGCCGGCAACGATGAAGTCCCGGTTGCGGTTTCCGGACTGGATTCCGGCAATGTCGCCAGCAACGATTCAAACTCCGGCACGGAAGGATCGACAAAAACCAGTTGTAAACCGGATTGCGCGTTAAACGCCGCTGCGGCATCTGCCGGCAGAGTGCTAATCTGCATGTCCGTAGCAGGATCGGCTGCATCGGCTTCCGGATCTGCAGCCTCACCGGCGGCAGTCGCATCGTCTGCTGAAGCCGTATTTTCTTCGTTGTTTTCGTCCGCCGCACCGGCGTCTGTATTTTCCACCTCAGCCTTATCCAGCGCCGAAGCTTCGGACGCCGGGCGGGGAAGTTCCGGCGTTGCCGTCTCATCATGTTCAACAACCGGGGTATCCGCCGATACCGGCTCATCGGCATCAGCCTGTGTCGCGGTAAGCGGGGGTTCAAATTCAACGCTGTTATCAACACTGACGGTCTGCGCGTCGTCGAGTAGAAGATCCTGCGCCATATCCTGAGGCGGAATGGCAAGCTCGGCTGATAGCAGGATGCGCGGTTCCAGCGGTTCTAATAAAATTTCTGAACCAGGTAATATTTCCGAGGCGGCGTTATCACTGCCAGCGCTGTTCTCCTGTTTGCGCGCAGATTTTTTTAAATATTTAAACATGGATCACTTCTCCACCGGCATGAAGTTTTATTCCAGCCAGTTGTTAATCGCCAGCAGATCCTGTTCCGTCAGATTTCCGGTTACTTTTTTAAGGCGTAAACTGTTTAGCAAATACTCATAGCGCGCCTGCGCATAATCTTTTTTCGCCTGATAAAGATCGCGTTCGGCGTCCAGCACATGAATATTCGTGTTCAGGCCGGACTTGAAGCCTTCGCGCTTGGCTTTCAGGGTGCGCTGCTGTGACTTTACCGCATGACTCAACGCTTCCACCTTGCTGATCGCGCTGATCACGCCGTGATAGGCCGCCGTGGTTTTACGCACGACCAGTCGGGTCTGCTGTTCCAGATCCTGTTTGGCCTTGGCGTACAGCTCTGCGGTTTCCCGGCTGCGCGAACTGACCATGCCGCCTTCATAAATGGGCAGGCTGAAACGCAACAGAATGTCCCGGTTTTTGACTTCGCTGCCACCGCCAAACAGGGTGCCGCCGGTGTCGCGATAATTCTGCCGCGCCACCACATCCAGAGTGGGCAGGTGACCGGCCTTCTGACGTTCCTGTTCATGCCGCGCGATTTCTACGGCATAGCGGGCAATCAGAATGTCCGGATTGGACTCCATGGCGATATCCACCCAGGCCTGCAGATCTTCCGGCTCAGGCCGTTCCAGCACGATGTCGTTTTTCAGGCGATTCAGGTTTTGTGGTAATTCCCCGGTGGACTCGCGCAGTTCCTGCTGGGTATCTTCAACCGCGAAACGATTCTCGACGCTCACCGACTCCACCCAGGCATAACGGGCTTCAGCATCCAGTTTATCCGTCAGTCGCGCCAGTCCCATTTTGTAGCGGCCTTTGGCCAGATCCAACTGGCGTTTTACCGCGACTTTTTCGGTTTCTGAAAATTCAAGCAGATCCTGCGCGGCCAGCACCTTCATATAGCGCTCGCTGGTGCGTAGAATCAGATCCTGACGCGCCTTGAAAAATTCAATTTCCGCTTTCTTGCTTTCCACTTCCGCCTGACGAATGCGCACGATGCTGGCCCACTGGAACAGGGGCTGGGTTAGTTTGAGGGTATAGCTATTGGTGGGGAAACGGGTCTGGCCGACGGCAAACACGGCATTATCACTGCTGATCACATCCTGCGTCGTTTCGGTGCGCTCGATATCCAGACTGACATTGGGCAGATAGCCCGCCTGCGCCTGATTCAGCGATTCTTCCGCCGCCCGCCGCGCATGCAGACTGCCAACGAACAGGGGATCATTGACCAGCGCTTTGCGATATATTTCCTCCAGATTCTCAGCATGCACTGATGTGATTGTGAACAAACTCAGCAGTATGATTAAAAAGTTAACTATGCGCAGACAGGGGGGGCATGTTTGCAGTGACAAGCTATCTCTCCTCACAATTTATTATTGATTATTTTGTTCATACTGAATGCCGCGCTACGACCGGCATTTCAGTTTAACTGGCAGGAATATCCTGATATATTTGCAGAGGATTATGGAACCAATTCACACTTTTGTAAATATAATAAAGGACTTATGACTTTCGATATATTTTTGCCCAGCTGCAGACACACGCTTTACTAAAGTGGTATGGTTCAAAGCCTGTAAAAATTTTATGGTTCCCTGTCTTCATCTTTTGCTAAACTGGAACCGGAACTATTTTGTTAAGTGCTATTCATTTTTCGACCTGGAATGCCCCTATGAAAATACTGGTAGCGGATGATCATGCGCTATTCCGTCAGGGACTGCTCTATACCCTGCAGTCACTCGGTAATGATGTAGAAGTGATGGAAGCAAATAATGCGGCAGAAGTTCTGGACTATGTTGATAAACATACGGATCTGGATCTGATTCTGATGGATCTGGATATGCCCGGAATCGACGGCTATTCCGGCCTGCTTAAACTGCGGGAAAGTCACCCGGAACTGCCCGTCGCCATTGTCACCGCCTCTGAATATGAAGCCGATATGCTGCGCATCATCGAAAGCGGCGCATCCGGCTATATTCCCAAATCTCTGACCAGCAATGAAATGCTCGATGCGCTGAAACAAATTCTGGATGGTGAAATTTTTGTCCCGGATCTGTCCGCCACCAGCGGCACCTTCCAGATACGGCAGATCACGCCTTCCGGCCCCCTGCTCGCCGATCTGGATAAAAATGAAGCAGCGGCTGAAATCAGGGCGCGCCTGACCCCGCGTCAGATTGACGTTCTGAAACTCATGTGTGAAGGCATGTCGAATAAAGTCATCGCCCATAGTCTGGGCATGGCGGAAGGCACGGTAAAAATTCATGTAACCGCAATTTTAAAAGAAATGAACGCCACCAACCGCACTCAGGCCGTCATCATGGCCAAAGAACTGGGCTTTATTTCAGGCTGAATTCAGCCGTCCTGCGCTTCCATTTCCTCACGTAATTTCTGCTGATGAATATGTTTTAGCAGGGCGCGCAAACGCGCAGGCTGCACCGGCTTGTGCATCAGATGGTAGGCGTCCGCCCCCTCCTCATGCAGTTTTTTAATCGCTACGTCACCGGTAATCAGCACCGCCGGCACATCCTCGCCCGTCACCCCGGCAATATCCCGGATCGCGTCCAGACCCGTTTTGTTATTGCGCAGACGGTAATCGGTAAGAATGCAGTCCGGTTTTATCCCCTGCGCACGAATTTTCTCACAGGCTTCCTCACCCGACTCGGCCGAAATGACCTTGCACTTCCAGCCACGTAGCAGCGCATCCAGCGCATCCAGATTGGAACGCTCATCATCGATAATCAGAACATTAAGATTCTCAAGCTCCATTCCGGGGGTGCGTGCAACATACGACTCCGGCACAGGAATATCCTGCTGCCGTCCCAGTGAAACAGCGATACTGAATACAGATCCCTTACCCTCAGCCGATTTGACATGCACAGGATGATCCAGCAGGTGGCTGATTCTGGCGACGATGGCCAGGCCCAGTCCCAGACCTTTTTCCCGATCACGTTCCGGGTTGCCAATCTGTACATATTCATCAAAAATTGTCTGCAAATTATTATCCTGAATGCCAATCCCTGTATCCTCAACAATAATTTTAATCTTGTCATTTACCGGTTCACAAAAAAGTCTGACCGTTCCTTTATCGGTATAGCGCAGGGCATTGGAAACAAAATTTCGAATAACCCGCTCCAGAAGAATATCATCTGAATAAACAATGGCGTCACGGCAACTATCGACAATAAATTCCAGCCCCTTGCGATCGGCTTCCGGTCGATAATCGTTTTCGATTTTGTCAAAAATGTCCCGCAACCTGAAACTGGTGATATTCGGTTTGAGCACTCCGGAATCCAGTTTGCTGATATCCAGCAGCGCATTGAACAGATTTTCCAGCGCGGATACCGCAAGCATGATCTTGTCAACAATATGTTTGACTTCCGGGTATTTAATGCGATCGCAAAGGGCGCTGGAAAGCAGCGACAAAGCATGCAGGGGCTGACGCAGATCATGACTGGCTGCGGCAAGGAACTTGGACTTGGCGACATTGGCCAGTTCCGCCGACTCTTTTTCTTTGGTCAGGCGTTTAACCAACTCCAGATTTTCAAATCGCAGTCGCAGACTCTCGGTTAACATGCGATTCATATTATGGCCAAAGATCATAAAAATAATAATGTAAACCGCAATCAACACGCCAATAATTATATTAACAAAGTCACCGACGAGAAATACGCGTAGCAATAAAGGCAAGGTGATCAGAAGAAAAGAACTGATGAACAACCAGTGCACAATTGACAGAAAAACCAGTGAACCGGCCGCCAGCGCCAACGGTACAATAATTCCCACAGCCTGATATTGTCCACCATTGGGAATATAAAAAATATATGCGCCCAAACCCCAGATTGCAACGGAAATAAGCGAGGGCAGGGAAAACATACGCCACCACAGCAATATGTTTTCCTGAGGTTTATTTTCCTGCAAAAATTTCCAGGCAAAAAAACCACGCACTGAATTCACTAGCAAAAGCGCGCCCAACCAGGTTAATAAATAGGCGTGCGGATGTTGATTCCAGTAAATCGCCGTCAACATGAGGGCGGAAAAAACCGAGGCCAGAATAACCGCAGGTGAATTTTTTAACAGCGTCTGGATCTGGATATATTCAAGATCCCGGCTTTGTTCCTGTGTGCTCAAACGACTAATCCTGCATTATAGTATTAACGATGATGTAAAATTTATATTGGCTGTGGATGCCCAACATAATATCCCTGCATTGCATCAAAACCCAGTTTCTCCACTAATTCGGCAACCTTCTCTGTTTCAACCGATTCGGCAACCACATCCAGCTCCAGATTATGCGCCATTTGTAATAATGTCTTAATATAGAACTGATGCTCCGCATCATTTTCTATTCCTCGGATATAGCGCCCGGACACTTTTATATAACATAATGTCAGCTTCATCAAATAAGCAAAATCCTGATTACCACTGGCAAAGCGTTCAATCGCCACCCCCGCACAGGCATTTGCCAGTTTTTTCAAGGTTTCCTGAATTGCTTCAGAGCGAAGCTGACGCGTCTCGCTAATTTCAAATAACAAACTTTTTGCTCGCTCACCGGCATGTTCAAGCGTCATCAATAACCAGTGTATGAAATCATCGTCAACCAGACTATTGATGCTCAAATTTACTGCATAGAGTCGTTCTGAATTTTCAATGACTAATTCAAGAACCCGATTAACCACAAGGCGATCAATACGAGGCAATAAATCATGATCCTGTGCACTCGACAGAAATACACTTGCGGGAACAGACTGGCCGTCACAATTCATCCGCAATAATACTTCGGCAAGCGCTGTATTTTTTTTGTTAAAATATTTGATCGGCTGTATATGAAGTTCAAAATTATTTTTGTCTATTGCGTCAAGCAATAAAGATCGCCATTCACCGGCGGTTCTGGTTGTCAATGCCGAGGTCGATGCTTTTTCAAATACATGCCATTTCTTCGACGCAAACGACTCGGCCTGACGCCGAGCCTGATCCGCCTCGGAAAGAATCGTCCTGATGCTTTTAACTTCTTCGAATTCCGTAATCCCGATATAAAGATCGCCGGGATATTTACTATCGCCATGAACGGTATATTCTTTCAATATCTTGTCGGCGCAGGATACGGCTTCACCCGCATGTGGATTTTTCAGCAGCAGACCAAAATCTGAGCCGCCTATACGCGCAATAAGTTGCTGGCTATCTCCAGAATTAATCGCATGCAGACAATTTTTTACCGTTTTTAAAGCTTCATCACCATATTCATAACCGTATTTTTCATTCGCATTAAGCAGCCCTGAAAGATGAACAATCAGCACAGCGGCATTCCTGAATTCTTCCCGGTGTTGAACAAAGTTATCGACTTCGGCAAGATAACATCGTCGATTCGCCAGCCCGGTCAGAGGATCTCGGTAGGCCAGTTGTTGATAGCGATTAATTTGTTGTATCTGCGCATCGATATTTTCCCTGACCTTTCGGGTCATTAAATTCATCGCAGTAACAACATTGCGCAACTCTCTTGTTTTAGGCAGCTCCTCCTGAAAAATATACATTTTTTGCGCTATCGCCAGCGCCTGCTGCTCAGTGCGTAACAGCGGCTGTAAAACCCGGCGCAAACCATAAAACACCAGCAAGCCAATAAAGACCGTTATCAGCAATAACCAGAGAATATTATTTCGTGTTATTTTCCATAATTCATTATAGGCATAGCCGGGATGCACGCTGACTGATATTTTTGCTCTATTTTTCCAGTCAATTAAAATTTCACTGCTGCGTACAGGCGTATCCAGCGCCAGCAATTTAATAAACCACTCGGGTGATTCCGCCGTCCAGGTATCCAGATGGCGTTCAACTTTGAATGAACCCCGCCATGCTTCCAGAGAGATACGATTAAAATAGCCACGATCAAAAATAACGTCAATCATGGAATTCGCCCGCGCCAGATCCCGTTCCCGAATCGCCGGCGCCAACGACAGGCCCAACGAAGTCGCCGTATCCTGCGCATGCACGGCAAGCTGATTATTCAGATATTCCTGAGTACTTTTGACGCTGATATACAGCGTACCGGTATAAGCCAGGCCAAGAACAATGGCGAAAAGAATGAATATCTGCTTTTTTAAACTCACTGACTGCCGCCTTTAATAAATGTATCACTCATTATTATTGTGTTTCTTTAATCTTAGTGCTTTATTTCCATTCGTTCCATCAGCATTTTCCAGATACCAATATTTGCGCTTTTACCAACCTTTATTCCACCTTCACGCAACATCTTGGCCTGCCAAAGGCTGTTGCCGTTAAAGCTGTAAGAGGGGATCAGATCCTGACGCAGAGAGGCGGGCTGGATCTCCGGATCCAGATTGTCCAATATCAACGGTTCGGCATCCGCATTTTTATAATAGCCCAAAACCATATGCGCCTGATTAATCGATGTTGCTTTTACATAGATTAGTCGTAATTTCTCTGTTTCAATCCCTAGCTCACGCAAGGTAAAATATTTGGCAATCGAAAAGTCTTCACAATCGCCTGCGGCGGTGGCGATAAATTCAACCGGGGTCGCCCAGTAATCCTTCTTTCCCCAGTGTTCCATGTCGCTGATGAATTCCATACGATTGAAATATTGATTAACGATCTCCAATTTTTGTCTCTCGGATTCATCACGATTAGCGACAATCATCGCCTGCCAGTCTTCAATCCGTTTAACTGCAGCCTGACCATAGTGATTTTGCAAGGCCTTCAGTTGCTGGGGCGTCAATAATTGCGATCCGCTCACCGTTATGTTCACCACCAATAATATCAGCAATACAAATAAAACATACGCGCAAGCATTATTTATCCCCTCGACAGGGAAGGAACGCTTTATAAGCTTATAATAATGATCAGGCATCATCTGGACAGAAAAAACGGACAGACGCCGTCTTTCCGGCATATCTCTAATTGCTAATATCCTTTTATCGGCCAGAAAAGACAGAGAGTTGAGTCTATAGCCTGATTCATTCCGGCATCCGCCCACAAATAAAGATTGAATCCGCATTCAAGACATTTCCTGCGCGCAAAAAAAAGCCCCGAAATTCGGGGCTTTTCTACATTAATATCAATATCAGACTTTGAACTGCCCCACTAGTCCCTGCAGCTCAGAACCAAGTCGGGATAACTCATCCGTTGCGGCGGCGGTTTTCTGTATGCCATTGGAAGTTTCATTCGCCATTTCAGTAATATTGGTAATATTGCGGTTGATCTCCTCAGCGGTCGCACTTTGCTCCTCAGCAGCGCTGGCGATCTGGGTGCTCATATCGTTGATGCGCTCCACCGCTGTCGAAATTGCTGACAGGGATGTCCCTGCTTTTGAGGCCTGTTCGACTACCGATTGCGCCTCCTCCTGACTTTGAGTCATGGCCTCCACCGCCGTTCTCGATCCTGTCTGGAGTTTTTCGATCATCTGATTGATTTCTTCCGTGGACTGCTGGGTGCGGCCAGCCAGCGTGCGCACCTCATCAGCAACAACCGCAAAACCCCGGCCCTGCTCACCCGCACGCGCCGCTTCGATAGCCGCATTCAGAGCCAGCAGATTGGTTTGTTCAGCAACACCTCGAATCACATCCATGACCGCACTGATATTTTCACTATCCTGTTCCAGTTTGTGAATAACCTCCGCCGCGTTTTCAATTTGTCCGGCAAGTTTCTGAATAGCCTTGATAGAATCCCCTACGACTTTCTGACCTTCAGATGTTTCCATATTAGCTTCCTGAGCAGCCTGCGCCGTGCTGGCAATATTCTGGCTCACTTCCTGTACGGTTGCGCTCATTTCCGTCATCGCCGTGGCAACCTGTTCGGTCTGCGATTGCTGTTCAAAAATATTTTGACTGGTTTTCTCTGCGGTATTGGAAAATTGTTCAGTCGCGGCTCCCAGTTGACCGGTCGAGTTGAGAACTTTCTGTATGATGGTATGTAAACTATCACTCATGGCGTTAATCGATCTGCCTAATTCAGCCAGCTCATCATTACCTTTGACAATGAGCGCCTCACCCGTAAGATCTTTATCAGCAATCGCTCTGGCGCGATCGACCACATAATTCAGACGGCTGGTAATCATTCTGCTGATATAAAGCGCGACCAGGATACCAATCACCAGCGCCAGCAGCGTACCAATCAGCATAATATTCAGCATGGTCTTTGTTTCTGTTTTCAATTTGTTCTTATCCGCCACCGCCAGTTGATTCTGTGACTCACGCATTTGCGTGAGAATTTTCATAATCGCCCCGGCTTTGGGCGCGGCTTTACTGCCCAGCCAGTAGTTCGCCAGATTCCAGTCCTTCGCTTCGCGCAGGGCAAACATTTTTTCCGGCAGGGGGGAAAATTCAGCGCGCAGTTTTTTATAGTCGTTCCATGCCTGACGCTGTTTATTATTAAACAAATGATTCATGCCGGAGAGTTGTTTAAAGCGGGCTTCATTAACCGCCCATTTGACTTCAAACTTATCGGCAAAACCTTTGTCACCCGATAACAGGTAGGCGCGGATATTGGCCAGTCCCAGCGCGAATGAACCCCGGCTGTCTGCGAGTAATTTCAATAATTTTTTCCGCTCTGCGCTAGCCGGAAGCGTCGCTTCTTCATCAATCAGCATGGAAATATTTTTAATTACTTTTTCCGCCCGGGGTGCGGCCTCAGTCAACAATATATTCAGAGCCGGAATATTTTCAGGCGTATGCGCAATATCTTCGACTTCCTGCTGGGCGCGACGAAATTCCTCTATCAGGTTCTTCATCTGATTTAATTTTTCTATATTTTCCGGAACTGTCCAGCTCTGAGAAAACGCATTCAGTTCCTTCACAGCGCGATCAATTTTAGCCCAGCCGGCCTGTCGTTCCGCCTTAAATTTTTCGGCTTTGGCGGGATCATCCCCCAGAATCATATAAGCCCGTAGTCCGGCAAGAGAAAGGTGTATGCCATCCGTCAGTTCCATTCCCGCCAGCACTGTCGGTAAACGCAATTCAATCAGACGATGTTCATCCTCAGAAATTGTTCCCATCATGATGACGTTGTTCAGGGCAACTA
Organism: Gammaproteobacteria bacterium; assembly: GCA_015491815.1. GTDB lineage: Bacteria > Pseudomonadota > Gammaproteobacteria > UBA6429 > Thiohalophilaceae > JAADGZ01. The sequence goes on from WFVC01000089.1 coordinate 25,100, forward strand.
AAGTAGTAGTAAGCAGCACCGCACCAAAGCCCAGCAATAATTTTTTCCGAATAGTGAGTTTCATTATTTACACCTTGTAAAATAAATGGTTACCTAACTCCCACTCGACTTTGCCTGCTTGAGTAACCGACAGAATATCAGGATATTAAATCCGGTTTTCAGGAGGATAGCCTGCATATCGTCATATCCCGGCGTAACTTTAGAATGATTCTCATATCGATTTACTAAAATGAAATAACCGGTAATTACCGAGGTTATTTTAAGAAAGCTCTGATTAATTCCGTTCGCCCTGAGCTTGTCGAAGGGTGAACCATATAACATTATGCTTTTACAATGCTTGGCGTTCATGGTTCGCCCCTTCGTCAGGCTCAGGACTTCACCACGAACGGCGAAATTAATTAGAAATCAATGATGCCCGAACACAGTGCAACAGGTCATAATCAAACAGGCCGTCAAATGCATCGTGAACCCGTTTCAGGCCGCCCGGCTCATTTTCATTCAAATTCAGGAATGCATCCTGAATCATCAGGATCTTTTTCTCATCAACATCGAACACATCGCTTACCCGCAATGCGCCCTGCGCTATTTTTTCTGACAGGTGCCAATAGATGGTCGCCGGTTTCAAATCACGATGCCGGGCGATCTCTTTTGCCTTCATTCCCTGAGTAAACAATTCAAATGTTTCTTCAACCGTCTCCGTCGATGAAACACGCGACGCGTCTTCATGCTGCGCTAATACCCTGAGGAACTCATCGGCGTAGGCTTCAAGTTTATGTTCTCCGACTCCGGCTATCCCGGCGAACTGTTCTTTGTTCTGCGGCCGCCTTTCCAGCATTTCCATTAAGCTGGCATCGTGAAAAATTACATAAGGCGGAACGCCCCGTCCTTCCGCCAACGTTTTGCGACAGGCGCGCAGGGCTTCCCACAGCAGTTTGTCCTGTCCGCTAACGGCAGCATTCTGTTTTCTGTTTCTTACTGTGGTTTTTTCATGTTTAAGCGCGCGCCGGAGCATTAATTTTTCTTCGCCCCGAAGTACGCGCCGGCATTGCTCCGTTAGCTGTAATCCACCATATCCCTGCATATCAACAGTTAACAGGTTCCGGGCGATCAACTGCCTGAAAATATCGCGCCACTGCTTTGCATTTAATTCTGTACCGATGCCATAAACGCCAAGCTGATCATGGCTGAATTTTATAATCCGTTCATTGGACTTGCCCAGAAGCACGTCGATTAAATAATTCACGCCGAACCGCTGCCCGGTTCGGTGTACGCAGGACAGGGCTTTTTGCGCCACGGTGGTGGCATCCCAGGTTTCCACCGGGCTTAGACAAGTATCACAATTGCCACAGGCCGCATCCAGATGATCGCCAAAATACTTCAACAACGCCTGTCGTCGACAACTGACAAGTTCACTGAATCCCAGCATGGAATCCAGTTTGTGACGTTCTATGCGCTTGTGCTGTTCATCCGCATCCGATGATTCCATCATCTGCTTTAACATGATCACATCCTGCAGGCCGTACATCATCCAGGCGGTGGCCGGCAGACCGTCGCGCCCGGCGCGCCCGGTCTCCTGATAATAGGCTTCGATGCTTTTCGGTAAATTCAGATGCGCGACAAACCGCACATCCGGCTTGTCGATGCCCATGCCAAAGGCAATGGTGGCGACGATAATAATGTTATCTTCATTTAAAAAACGCGCCTGGTTATGCTGACGCTCAGAGGCCGACATGCCGGCATGATAAGGCAGGGCGGTGAGTCCTTTGCGACTCAGCCACTCAGCCGTCTGCTCGACCTTTTTACGCGAAAGGCAATAGACAATTCCGGCATCGCCCTCATGTTCATTTAAGATAAAGCGCAGCAGCGCATCCCGGGCATTCCCCTGATTCTGGGAAATGCGGTAACAGATATTCGGCCGGTCAAAACTGGAAACATGGATTTTCGCCTGTTCCAGCCCCAGCCGCTGAATGATCTCGCCCCGCGTGGTTTCATCTGCGGTCGCCGTTAAGGCGATGCGTGGTGTCTGTGGATAGCGTTGATGGAGAATCGAAAGCTGGATATATTCCGGACGAAAATCATGTCCCCATTGAGAGACACAGTGCGCTTCATCGATGGCAAACAATGCCAGAGATGACCGATCCATGAGATTCAAAAAGGATTCAGTCATTAAGCGTTCGGGCGCGACATAAAGCAGATCCAGTTCCCCCGCCACTAATTGCTGTTCGATTTCACGCGCCGCACGCGCATCAAGGGTGGAATTCAAAAAAGCGGCCTTAACGCCCAATTGCTGCAGCGCGCTAACCTGATCCTGCATCAACGCAATCAGGGGTGAGATAATAATTCCCACCCCCGGGCGCATCATCGCCGGAATCTGGTAACACAGGGACTTGCCGCCGCCGGTGGGCATTAATACCACGGCATCATCGCCCTGCAATAATTGCTGGATAATCGCCTGCTGGGAATGGCGAAAGGCGCTGTAGCCAAAGACGCTTTTTAATACATTGACGGCCTGTTCTTGCATATTTAATCGATACAGAAAATCTTTTTTCGGATCAGTGAAGCATACAGTAAGTGCTTGACCTGCGCAGGTGGATTCGTCATTCTTTTCCGCAACAACACAAACTTAATCAGGCACCGGATTATAAATAGCTGTTCCAAATACCGGTGCACCTGTAGATAGTGATGAAATTGTAGGTACGGCTTCAGCCGTACAGGTACGATTGAAATCGTACCTACAACAGGCTCCGATAATGATAGTGTACCGGAATTAGGAACACATATTTATATGAACGAAAACGAGAGCGAGGCGATTATCAGCCAGATCCGCTACTGGGTGAAAAGCGTTATTATTGATCTTAATTTCTGCCCGTTTGCCAGACGGGTGTATGAAGGCGACGCCATTCACTACCGGCCGGTTGCCGAGTCAACGTTACCGGCCTGCCTGCATGCGCTGGTTCATGAATGCATTGCGCTCGACAAACAGGATCGATTCGAAACCAGTCTGCTGATATTCCCGCAGGCTTTCAGCCGGTTTGATGACTTTCTTGATTTTATTGAACTGGCCAATACGCTGTTGATCGAGCGCGGCTATGAGGGCGTTTATCAGTTAGCGCATTTTCATCCGCATTACTGTTTTGCCGGTGTGGCTGAGGATGATGCTTCCAACTACACGAATCGCTCGCCCTGGCCAATGCTGCACCTTATTCGTGAAGCCAGCCTCGAACAGGCTTTGCAAAGCTTTCCTGATCCTGAAAACATCCCCGAGCGAAACATCAAGCTCGCCCGGGAGAAAGGTTCCAAAGCCCTGCAGGCGCTACTCGACGCCTGTTATCAGGCGCGCAAATAAACGCGACGACTCGCGGCTGTCATTTTCGCTCAATGCTCGCCCTTGGTGCGCAGTAACCCCGCCAGACGGTTGCCCTGTTTCTGTGGCCCGCCACGCGGAAAAATCTGATGCAGGTAGCGGCTGCTTCCCCGTTCTTTCCCCCATACCTGCTTAAAGTGTTTAACCATCTTCCGTACTTCACACTGCACGCCATGTGTCTGATAATAATGACGCAGAAACGCCACTACTTCCCGGTGTTCATCGGTTAACTCAAGACCTTCCACTTCCGCCTGCGCTTCGATGAAGTCCTCCGTCCACTGATCGAGATACACGATATAGCCTTCACCATCGGTCAGGATTTCCTTGCCGTTGACTATTAATGTCCGTGTTTGCATATTCGGATACATACTGTTTTCCTGTCTTTACTTCTGTTGTTGATTTATGGATGAAAAAAGAATGGCTTTTATTTCCGGCACGCAGGAACCACAATTAGTGCCCGCCCGCAGCGCCTCGCCTATCGCCTCAACGGACTGCAGTCCCTGTTCACGAATGCCCTTCTCAATGGTTTTAATGCCGACGCCGAAACAGGAGCAGACGATGCGCCCGCTATCTTCTTCAGCACTGGCCGGCCGTCCGGTTAACAGGCTGCCGCGTTCTTTATCGTCGAGGCTGTCGCTGGCGAATAATTTCGACAGCCATTCCCGATCCGGCAGCGTCACTTCGGGACCGATAAAAATACAGCTTTCCAGTCGCCCGTCTTCGATTCGCGCGGCGCGATAACGGCTCTGGCCTTTATCAAAAAATTCGATCCATTCCACTTTTTCCGCCGTCTGACATAACAGTCGACGGGCGCAGCCCGCCCAGTCTTCCGGCATGCCCTTCCCGGCGATTTCATAGCGCCACAGGTTTTTTCCTTTTGAACAGGCCCAGTAGTCCAGTTGCTGCATTTCAAGTCGGCGTCGTGAAAGCACAAAGCCGTACCAGTTCGCGGCATAGGTTTCGATCTGCACCGGCGTGTGCTTGAATTCAGGCTGACCGGAAACCGGATCGGTCTCGGGATTCACCAGCGCATCCACCCGCGCATCACTGGCGAACTGATCATTCCAGTGGATCGGCATAAACACGCTGCCCGGCGCCAGATCCTCACGCAGTCGCGCGCGCACGACAGCCGAACCCCAGCGACTGCGGACACAAAGCAGTTCACCTTCACTGATATAATTCTTTTTCGCATATTCGCTATTCAGCTCGACGAAGGGCTCATAAATATGCGCTGACAGTCGCGCCGACTTGCCGGTGCGGGTCAGGGTATGCCAGTGATCACGCACCCGCCCTGAATTCAGTTGCAGAGGATATTCGGCATCCGGCGGATTCACAGGCTGACTGGCCGCCACCGCAATAAATTGCGCCCGGCCACTTTCCGTAAAAAAACGCCCGTCGCTGAACATGCGCGTCACGCCATCCGGCTGCTCTGCCGTCAGCGGCCACTGCCGCGGCTGAAAATGTTCATACTCGGCATCCGTCAATCCCGCCAGCGCGCTGATATCAAAATCACGCTGACCGTTATTTTCAAATCCCGACAGCGCGGCATGCTCATTAAAAATATCCACCGGCTCCTGATAGGCAAAGGCTTCGGCAAAGCCCAGTCGTTTGGCCACGGCGGAAATAATCCACCAGTCAGCCCGCGCCTGTCCGGGCGCAGGAATAAAGGCGCGTTGCCGGGAGATGCGCCGTTCTGAATTGGTGACCGCGCCATCCCGCTCGCCCCACGTTCTCGCCGGTAACAGCACGTTGGCGAATTGCGTGGTATCGGTTTTACGCACGCAATCCGAGACCACCACAAACTCGCATTTTTTCAGCGCTTCGCGCACCTGTGCATTATCCGGCAATGACACCGCCGGGTTGGTCGCCATGATCCACAGCGCTCTGATCTTTCCATCAGCCACGGCGCGGAACATATCCACCGCCTTCAGACCTTCGCCCTGCACCATGTTCGGCGCACGCCAGAAACGCTGAACCCGATCCCGATCCGCCGCGCTGTTGATATCCATGTGCGCAGCCAGTTGATTGGCCAGCCCGCCCACTTCACGTCCGCCCATGGCGTTAGGCTGGCCGGTAAGTGAAAAAGGCCCCATGCCGGGACGACCGATGCGTCCGGTCAGCAGGTGACAGTTAATAATACTGTTGGCGTTATCCGTGCCATACGACCATTGATTAATGCCCTGTGAAAATACCGTCACCACCCGCTCGGTGCGGGCGAATAATTTATAGAATCGCCGGACATCATCAGCGGCCAGGGCGCAGGATGCGGCCACCTGCTCGATTGAGGCCGCCTGCTCTCTGGCGCAGGCCAACGCCGCATCCAGTCCTTCGGTGTGATGATTGACAAACAGGGGATTGCTTTCCTGCGCATCATGTAAATGCACCAGCAGCCCGTTGAACAAACGATGATCTGCGCCCGGTTTAATCGCTAAATGCAGATCTGCAATATCGCAACTGGGTGTTTTACGCGGATCGATCACCACCACCATCAGATCCGGATTTTCTTTTTTTGCTTTCACCACGCGCTGGTATAAAACCGGATGACACCATGCAGTGTTGGAACCGGTCAGAATCACCAGTTTGGCGCGCTCCAGATCTTCATAGGCGCAGGGCACCGAGTCCGAGCCAAAGGCGCGTTTATAAGCGGCCACGGCTGACGACATGCACAGGCGTGAATTGGTGTCGATGTTGGCGCTGCCGATAAAGCCTTTCATCAACTTGTTGGCGACATAATAATCTTCCGTCAGCAACTGACCGGAGACATAAAAACCCAGCGCATCCGGACCGTGTTTTTCAATCACATCGCGGAATTTATCCGCTACATAATCCAGCACATTGTCCCAGCTATGCGGCGTGCCCTCGATTTCCGGATACAGCAAGCGCCCTTCCATGCTCAGGGAATCAGCCAGCGCCGCGCCTTTTGAACACAGGCGACCGAAGTTGGCGGGATGATCGGGATCGGCCTTGATGCTGACCTTGCCGGTTTCATCCAGCCCGGCGAGAATGCCGCAGCCAACGCCGCAATAGGGACAGGTTGTTTTAACGTTGTTGCTCATGAGCTGATGATATCAATCCGGCCAGACCCGTTTGCGAATAAAATCTTTCTCCAGGATCTGTTCATGCACATGCTGTTCATAATCCACCTGCGCGCCTTTTATATAGATGAACAACCATATCAACAAACCCGGCGTCAGTATAAACAAAAGCACCAGCCTGTTGCCCGGCAGCGGTAAAAAAACCAGCGCGGCGAGAACAAGGTAAACCGGCCAGATATAAAACAGGCCGCGAAGCGTATGCTTTACTATCAACAACAGCCGCGCCAGAAGCCGCCGTTGTCGCTGCAGCCGTGAGCCATACACCGAAAGAAACACCGCCCGTTCCAGTTCATCATCAATTTCGGACAGGCGTTTCATGCATTTATCGAACAACTATTTATGTGTAGCTGAAGCCGTACTTAATGGGTATCGGGCGTCACACCCACCTGCGGCATCCCGGCCAGTCCGGTTTCCCGCGCGTGTTCCTGAAAGCCGCGGTTGCGCCAGAAAAAAGCCCCCGGCATGGTGGTGGGAATCACCAGCACATAAAACAGCGCGCGACTGATAAGCGCGGCGCTCACCACAGCCAGCGCAGTCAGAACCCAGAGCGCATAGGCCAGTGCGCCATCGATGAGCGTGACGGATAATGACAGCGCCAGCACCCCGCCGGTGGCGAGCAGCATATTCCTTAAAATATAGGTATTGCCGAACTTCGTCCGCTGCTGGAAGTGCGAGGCCGCCGCCTCGCCTCCGGCGCGAACATTATCCCGCACATGAAAATGCAGGCCACTCGCATCCAGCAATAACCCCAGCAACAGCGGCCAGCGCATGATCTCAAGCAAAGGCGCAAACGATTCACCTTTATATAAAAGCGCGCCGGCAAAAATAAGAATGACCATGATGCTGCCAAGCGAAAGCATGTTGCCGTAAAACGAGGTCAGCACCTGCCAGTGATTCCAGAAGGGACGCGCCCTGATGCGATAAATGCGATGCATGAAATACAGCGCCAGCGGCCCGGCGATCACCGCGCCCCAGCCACAGGCCTGCTGCAGACCAAATAAAATATTTTCCGGCAACCAGCCGAACAGCGCAGGGAAACTTGTCAGCAGGGTATAAGCGCCGAGCAAATTAAAAAACACCGCTACCCCGGCGACTTCCCGGCTCACCGGTGAATAACGCAAATTATTAAAGGCGCGATAAAAGCGATGCGGCCGCCCCAGATGCATTGTCGACAGCGCCAGCGCAAAGGTTTCCAGTCCCAGCAGGCTGAACAGGACAAGAGGCTGTAACACCGGATTGGCCGCCAGTGACAACTCTTCTAATCCAGCATAGGGCGCGAGGAACAGCGCCAGAAATACGCCGACCACGGTCTGGGTTATCAGGGTAAAGATCACCAGTGGATCTTCACGCGAGCGCAGTTTTTTTAGATTCCACTCGCGCGGCTCTCCGCTGTCGCGCAATTTGGTTTTGAATTCCGACTCGCCCTGTTCATCACGTTCATAACGCAGCGGCATGGCGTCGGTGCGCCGCATTTCACGCGGCAGCGAACGGCTTTGCTGAAAACGAATATTCGGATGAGTGATCTCAGTGGTCGGAAAACCGGGGATCCGCGTCTTCAACTGTTCACGGTTTTTCGGCGTGGTTTCGATCACGCCAAAGTCCAGCGCGCCGCCCAGACAGGCCGCCGCGCAGGCGGGTTTGAGTCCGACTTCCAGCCGGTCCACGCACATATTGCATTTCATCACATGCCCGCGCGTGGTATCCAGTTGCGGCGCATTATAGGGACACACCCAGGTGCAGTAACCACAGCCAAAACAGATATCCGGATCCTGCAATACCGCGCCATACTCGGCAAACTTGGTATAGGCGCGAGTCGGACAGCCCTTGAGACAAACCGGATCATCACAATGATTACAGGCCATGGAAATATTCAGCCGGGTGTAATTCGGATAACTGCCGCCTTCGACATAGCCCACCGCGCGATAGGCGATATGCGGCGGCAGATCATTTTTTTCACTACAGGCCGATTCACAGG
>WFVC01000090.1 GCA_015491815.1 Gammaproteobacteria bacterium
GATCCACACCATAGGCGCTGGTGTCCTGCGAGACAACCAGCAATTCTTTAACGCCGCTTTGCGCCAGCGCTTCGGCTTCGCGCATGACTTCACCGGCAGGGCGACTCTGCAGATCACCGCGCAAGGCCGGGATAATGCAGAAACTGCAACGATGATTGCAGCCTTCGGATATTTTCAGATAGGCATAATGCTGCGGTGTTAATTTTACACCGGCAGCCGGCACCAGATCGGTAAAGGGATCATGGGGTTTGGGAATGTGCTGGTGAATCGCCTGCATGACCTCACCCAGAGCATGCGGCCCGGTCACCGCCAGCACCTGTGGATGCTGTTCGATAACCGTATCGCCTCTCGCGCCGAGGCAACCGGTGACAATGACTTTGCCATTTTCCTGCAGGGCTTCGCCGATCGCATCCAGTGACTCTTCCACTGCGCTGTCGATAAACCCGCAGGTATTCACCACCACCAGTTCGGCATCTTCATAATCAGGCGTGATCGCATAACCTTCGGCGCGCAGGCGGGTAAGAATTTGTTCGGAGTCCACCAGCGCTTTCGGACAACCGAGACTGATGAAACCGACTTTGGGATTAGCGCCTGGAGACATAGAAAATATAGATATAGCTTTCGTATGCTGTACTGTTGGGCTTCATATTATTCAGCCCAACCTGCATAACTTTGCGTTGAAAAACAGGGTTCCAAATAGAAAAGGGCTCCTGATGGAGCCCTTAAAATTTTATGCGGCCAGTGCGTTTTTCAGCTTCTTGATCGCGTTGTTTTCCAGTTGCCGGATACGCTCGGCGGACACCTGATAGGTATCGGCCAGCTGATGCAGGGTGGACTTGTCTTCCGCCAGCCAGCGCTGTTGAATAATGTCACGACTGCGATCATCCAGATCAGCCAGCGCATTGCTCAAACGCGAATGGTTGTGTTCTTCCCAGTCATTCGCCTCAACCTGCGAAGCGGGCTCCTGACTCATATCCTGAAGATAGGAAACCGGGGCCACGCTATGGCTGTTATCATCATCGCTGTCCGGTTCATCGAAACCCATATCGATACCGCTCATACGGGACTCCATTTCCATTACGTCACTGGTCGTCACGCCCAGTTCATCGGCGATGGCGTCAACTTCATTGTGATTCAACCAGCCCAGCGCTTTTTTCTTGCTGCGCAAATTGAAGAACAGTTTACGCTGCGCCTTGGTCGTCGCCACTTTGACAATACGCCAGTTGCGCAGAACATATTCATGAATTTCCGCGCGAATCCAGTACACGGCAAACGACACCAGACGCACGCCGAAGCTGGGATCAAAACGTTTAACCGCCTTCATTAACCCGATATTGCCTTCCTGCACCAGATCAGCCTGCGGCAGACCGTAGCCGCTATAGCTTTTCGCAATGTGCACGACAAAGCGCAGGTGGGACATAATCAGTTCCTGCGCGGCATCCAGATCACCCTGTTCATGCAGACGCAGCGCCAGTTCCTTTTCTTTTTCAGCGCTGAGAATAGGAATGCTGCGCGCCGCCTGAATATAGGCTTCCAGGCTGCCGGCTGTGTTGCCAACAGGAACCGCCAGTTGCATTGCCAGATTCTTACTCATGATACGTTGACCCTCTATTAAAGATTTAATCGAATATTAGCACTCACCACCTATGAGTGCCAATAGCCAAAAAAGTTCAATATTAGAGACCTCTTATATTTGGCGGGGGAATGGCTGAATCCGTGAAATGAACCTCCCCGCCGCAAGCGGCGGGGCGCCAGCGGATTTTATGCCTGACGGGATGGCTGGAGTCTGACTGTTTCGGCGGTTGCCGGGTAGGCTTCGGGACCGTCCGGGCCATAGATACTGACCCGGTTGCGCCCGGCTTCCTTGGAAAAATACAGGCTCTTGTCCGCCAGTGAAATAAGCTGGGTCAGATTGGTATCGGGATGTTCCTCAACCCCGGCCACACCCAGACTGATTCGGACTTCGAGTCCGGCCGGTTTCAGATTTTCAATCTGCTCACGCAATTCCTCGCTGCGCCGGAGAATCGTTTCACGATCACAGTTTTTCACCAGCAGGCAAAATTCCTCCCCCCCGAAACGCACCGCCATGTCTTCCGGGAAATGGCTGTTAAGGAACTCGCCCAGCTCGGCCAGTACATGATCGCCGGTAATATGGCCGAGATTGTCGTTGATGCTCTTGAAATGATCGATATCGATAATGATGGCCCAGACCCCCTGATTTTCCGGGGCGCGAATAAATTCTTCACCATTATCAACCAGATAGCGTTTGCTGCGCACGCCGGTGAGACTGTCGGTAGCCGCGATCCAGCGCATGTTTTCCGCCTGTTTTTTCAGCGCGTCAAACTGATGCTTGATCAGCAGCAGGGCGCGCACCCGGGCAATGAGGATTTCTTCGATGATCGGCTTGTGCACAAAATCATTGCCGCCGGCGTGGAAAATTTCCACCTGGGTGCCGGTATCATCGCTGCCGGTCAGCACCAGCACCGGCAATTCCTGCTGGGAAAGGTGATATTTTGCGCGAATGGCGTGCAACAGATCGCCGCCGGTCATGGCGCCCTCGAGATAGAAGTCGGTAATCACCAGATCAAAGGACAGCGTCTCCTCACCGGTTTTTTCCAGCGAATCTTCAATCATGGCCAGCGCCTTTTCCGCGGAACGCACATGGGTCACATCCAGACCGTTTTTGGCCAGAATTTTCAGAAGAACGGCCGCCGCCGTGCGGCTGTCCTCGATAAACAGGATCTTCCCCATGAGGCCGGAATTACGCTGCAAAAAGCCCTGAATGAATTTGCCAAAGGCTTTATAACCATTTGATTTATCAAAATAATCGGTTACACCGGCCTCAAAGCCCTCGCGCAACAGGCGGCTGTCCGCATCACCCGATACCACCACTACCGGAATAAACGGGTGCTGAAAGGTATCACGGATTTTACGGCTCAAGGCCAGCCCATCCATATCGGCCAGCAGCAGGGCGGTGGTCACCAGATCAACCTTCCGCTCGCTCAGTAGAACCATCGCCTCGGCGCCGGATTTACAGCTGATAATTTCACTGTCGGCCAGTTCCTCCCTCAGAATTCGGGATAAAATTTCACGCGAAACCGAGGAACCATCGACCACCAGGATGCAGGTTTTGTGAGAAGACATAAGTTTTTTGTACATAATAAAAATGTGTAAAAACTTATATCGGCAGAAAAATAGAATATTGAATTTTTATCTGCATTTTAGAACAATTCCAGAATGATAGGCGAAGGATCTCAACCGGGTTCGATATCACGCAGATGACGACCCACCGCCAGCCACGATCCGGTCAGACCCAGCATAACACCAGTTAACAGCAGTATCAGCACTGTACTGAGATCCAGCCGGGATAATTCGAAGTTGTTGTGATAGAGCGCAGTTAATTTTTCCACCGGCCCACTGAGCAGCAGCAGAGCCACATAAACCATAATGAATGCCATCAGCGCGCCAAAAAAACCGTACCAGAATCCAGTGTAGAGAAACGGCCGGCGAATAAAGGCGTCGGTGCCGCCGATAAGTTTCATCACCACGATTTCATCACGCCGGTTCTGAATCGCCAGCCGAATGGTATTGCCCACCACCAGCAGCACCGCCAGCGCCAGCAGGCCGGCGAGCACGATCACCCCCCGGCGCACGATATCCATGATCGCATACAGGCGCTTGACCCACTGCATGTCCAGCTGCGCGACATCGACCCGCTGGTTTTTGCGCAAATCCTCAAGCAGGGCGGCCGTCTGCTGCGCCTGCCCCTCGGCCAGCGCCGGTTGCACGATCAGCACCGAGGGCAGGGGATTTTTATCCAGCGCCTTGAGCGCATCGCCAAATCCCGACTGCTGCTGAAATTCCTGCAGCGCCTTTTCCCGCGACAGATAGCTCACGCCGGCGATGTCATCACGCCGGCGCAGTTTCGCCGCCAGCTTTTTTGCCTGCGCATCGCTGACCGACTTTTTCAGAAACAGGGAAATCTGTGCGGCCCCGTCCCAGCCCCCGCTGATCTGCTGGGCGTTCTGCAGCAATACATGCAGGCCGGTGGGCAGCGCCAGGGCGATGCCGATCACCGCCGCTGTCATAAATAACGACATGGGCTGACGACTGAGCTGCCCCAGACTATAAAAGAATACCTGCAGGTGGCGCAGCAGCAACACACGGCTGCGGGTTTTGACATCCAGCCGACTCATCCGGCCTGCTCCTGCAGGGAAGGATCGGTGTCATCCACCAGTTGCCCGCCTTTCAGGCTCAACTGGCGGTAGGGCAGTTGCGAGATCAAATCCAGATCATGGGTAGCGACCAGTACGGTCACCCCGACCTGGCTGAAGTCTTCGAAAATGTGCATGATTTCGCGCGACAGCGCCGGATCGAGATTGCCGGTGGGTTCATCGGCCAGCAACAACGGCGGCTTGTTGACCACCGCGCGGGCAATGCCCACGCGCTGCTGTTCACCGCCGGAAAGGGTGATCGGATAAACCTTTTCCTTTTTTAACAGACCCACCTTGTCCAGCGATGCGCGCACGCGCTTACCGATTTCCCGCTGCGGCAAACCGGCGATAATCAGCGGCAGGGCCACATTGTCGAACACGGTGCGATCGAACAGCAGCTGGTGATCCTGAAAAATGATGCCGATATTGCGGCGAAAAAAGGGGATCCGTTTGCGGCTGACCCTGGCCAGATTCTGGCCGTTGACGAACACCTGTCCGCGGCTCGGACGTTCGAGCAGGGCGATCAATTTCAGCAGGGTGCTCTTGCCCGCTCCCGAATGGCCGGTCAGAAACGCCATCTGCCCGGTCGGCATGTGAAAACTCACCCCGGTCAGCGCATCGTAACCGCCGGAATAACGTTTGCAGGCGTGGCTGAAACGAATCACGGCTCAGTTGTCCCCGAACAGAGCGCTAACAAATTCGTCCGCCTCGAAAGGCCGCAAATCATCGATGCCTTCGCCCACGCCAATAAAGCGAATCGGGATTTCCAGCTTGTTGGCGATCGCAAAAATCACCCCGCCCTTGGCGGTGCCATCAAGCTTGGTCAGGGTAATCCCGGTAAGGCCAATGGTCTGATTGAATTCGCTGGCCTGATTCAGCGCATTCTGACCGGTGCCGGCATCCACCACCAGCATCACCTCATGTGGCGCCTCGGCATCGAGTTTACCCATCACCCGTTTAATTTTTTTCAACTCTTCCATGAGATTGTTCTGCGTGTGCAGACGCCCGGCGGTATCGGCAATCAATACATCGATGCCGCGCGCCCGCGCCGCTTCCAGCCCGTCATAAATTACCGAGGCGCTGTCCGCGCCACTTTGCTGCGCAATTACCGGAATATCGTTGCGCTCCCCCCAGGTCTGTAACTGTTCCACCGCCGCCGCGCGAAAGGTATCGCCCGCCGCCAGCATCACCGACCTGCCCTGCGCCTGCAGATATTTGGCCAGCTTGCCAATGGTCGTGGTTTTGCCCGCGCCATTGATGCCAACCATGAGGATCACATAGGTTGAGGAGGCGCCATCAACCTGCAGCGGCGCGGAGCAGGGTTCAAGGATCGCCGCCATCTCGTCTTTCAGCGCAGCCATCAGCGCCTCCGCATCCTTGAGTTCCTTGCGCGAGATACGTCTGGTCAGATCAGCGATAATGCGCTGGGTCGCCTCGACCCCGACATCGGCGGTGAGCAGCTGGGTCTCAATCTCTTCCAGCAGATCATCATCAATGCTTTTGCGCCCCAGAGTCAGGCTGGCGATGCCCTCGGTAAGATTGGAGCGAGTGCGCGACAGCCCCTGTTTGAGACGCCCGAACAGGCCGGGCTTCTTTGCCGGAGTGGCATCCGCCGTCCTGTCCGCCTCGCTTTTATTTACTTCATTGGCGTCAGCGGTTTTCGGTTTTGATTTTCTGAAACTAAACATGCTCTTTGAGGTCGTAGTGCTGGCAGTCGCAACTGCCTATATTATGTTAGCCGCGATAAAATACAGGCGGCCTGCCGAAATACGGTATCCTATCATGCTCGGGGATTTATACGCACCCGGCCTGACCACAATACAGGGAATCAATAACGATGCAACGAGCTATTTTTATGCGCCGCCTGATGCTACTCGGACTTTTTCTGTTTATCGGACTGGCGTCCACAACACGGGCCGGCGAGAGCGAAAACCCGGTTCATGAATTCACCCTTAAAAATGGCCTGAAGCTGCTGGTCAAAGAAGATCACCGCGCCCCGGTGGTGGTCTCGCAGATCTGGTACAAGGTCGGGGCCAGCTACGAACACAACGGCATTACCGGGGTTTCGCATGTGCTGGAACACATGATGTTCAAGGGCACCGCAAAACACGGCCCCGGCGAATTCTCGAAAATCATCGCCGAAAACGGCGGCCGTGAAAACGCCTTCACCGGACGTGACTACACCGCCTATTTTCAGCAACTGGAAAAAAGCCGTCTGCCCATCAGTTTTGAAATGGAAGCGGATCGCATGCGCAATCTGACCCTGCCGCCGGATCAGTTTAAAAAGGAACTGGCCGTCGTCATCGAAGAACGGCAGATGCGCACCGAAGACAAGCCCCGTTCGCTGGTCTATGAAAAATTCAATGCCGCCGCCTGGATAAGCAGTCCCTATCATCAGCCTATCATCGGCTGGATGAACGATCTGCAAAACCTGACGGTTGAGGATCTCAAACCCTGGTATGCGCGCTGGTATGCGCCCAATAACGCCACCCTGGTGGTCGCCGGTGATGTGAATGCGAATGAAGTCAACGCGCTGGCGGAAAAATATTTTGCCGACATTCCAGCCTCTGATTTACAGCCCGTTAAACC
>WFVC01000091.1 GCA_015491815.1 Gammaproteobacteria bacterium
AGATGCGTATAAGAGACAGAATCATAATTATATGATTTAAAAAGAAATAGCTTGGAGGCTACGGCGCATTATCAATCAGGCCGTGAAACAGCGCCAGCCGCGCCAGTTCAACGTCGGTTTTCACCCCCACCTTGTCGTGCAGGCGGTGCCGGTAGGTGCTGACGGTTTTCGGACTGAGGCACAGCTCATCGGAGATTTCGGTGACTTTTTTACCTTCCATCATCAGCAGCAAAACCTGCAGTTCCCGCGCCGAGAGATTATCGAAAGGCGATTCATCTTCATCATCAACTTTTGACAGGGCCATGCGTTGCGCGATTTCCGGGGTAATATAGTGGCGGTTAGCCAGCACCTGATCGATGGCGTGCACGATTTCATCGATGCGCGAGCCCTTGGTGAGATAGCCCATCGCCCCCGCCTTGAGCACCCGTTGCGGGAACAGTTCATCCGTATGCATGGAGACGATGATGATTTTCAGATCCGGTTTCTGGCGCAGCAATTTAGGCGTGGCTTCCAGTCCGCCGATGCCGGGCATATTAATGTCCATCAGCACCACCCGGGGATCGGTCTTTCGCAGTTGTTCCAGCGCTTCTTCACCGCTCGTGGCTTCCGCCACAATGGTGAATTTTCCGGTATCTTCCAGCAAACGCTTAACGCCGGTGCGCACGAGATCGTGATCATCAACCAGCATGACATTTATCATAGGTTTCCTCGAGCCGTAGCGAAAAGCGGAAGCGCACTTTACCGCATCAGGATAAATTTTACAGCAACCTGCGTCCAGTCGACCACCGTTTTAATTCTGTTACAATCCGGCCATGCCCTTGATCCTGCTGTTTTTACCGCTGTTCAGCTTCACTGCACAGGCCGACAGCGCCCGCATCGCGGTGGCCTCCAATTTTGCGCCGGCGATAAAGACGCTGGCCGCCCGCTATCAGAATGAAAGCGGGCGGCGACTGCAACTAGCCTTCGGCTCCACCGGCAAGCACTATGCGCAAATCCGTCACGGCGCGCCTTTTGACGCCTTTTTTGCCGCCGACGTTCGTCGTCCGCAATTACTCGAACAGGAAAATCGCGCGATCCCCGGCAGCCGTTTTACCTATGCCATCGGCCGGCTGGCGCTCTGGTCCAACGATCCTGCCATGATTAAAGACGCCTCGGCGCTCGATGACGCCCGGTTTCGGCATCTGGCGCTGGCGAACCCCAAACTGGCGCCCTATGGCCGCGCCGCCGATGAGTTTCTGCGGGCAACGGCGCGCCGTGAAAAACTCCGATCGCGTCTGATCTTCGGTGAAAATATCAGCCAGACCTACCAGTTTGTCGCCAGCGGCAATGCCGAACTGGGCTTTGTCGCCTGGTCACAGCTCAAAAGGCTGGGGCATGCGCCATCCGGCTCCTGGTGGCTGCTTCCGGAAAACCGCTACACGCCAATCAAACAGCAGGCCATCCTCCTGAACAACAACCCTGTAGCCCGGGACTTTTTAACATTTGTCCGTTCCTCCCGGGGCAGAAGCATCATTCAGTCTTTTGGCTATACCCTGCCCGCCCTGCAACCTGAACCGGCAAACAAAAAACATGCTGAATGAATCCGATATTGCCGCCCTCTGGATTAGCGTCCGGCTCGCCCTCATCACCACACTGATCCTGTTGCTGTTCGGCACACCGCTGGCCTGGTGGCTGGCGCATAGTCGGGGCCGCGTCAAAATCATCATCGAGGCCATCGTTTCCCTGCCGCTGGTGCTGCCGCCCACGGTGCTGGGCTTTTACCTGTTGCTACTGCTCGGCGCGCAGGGACCCATCGGCGGCCTGTTTATCTCGCTGGGCGGCGACGCGCCGGTGTTCCGTTTTTCCGGACTGGTCATCGGTTCGGTGCTCTATTCCCTGCCCTTTGTGGTACAGCCGCTGCGCGACAGTTTCGCCATGCAAAGTCCGCGTTTGCTGGAAGCCGCCGCCACCCTGCATGCAAGTCCACTGGATCGTTTTTTCAGTATCGCCATGCCGCTGGCGCGTCACGGTTTTCTCACCGCCAGCGTACTGGGCTTTGCCCACACGATTGGCGAATTCGGCGTGGTGCTGATGATCGGCGGCAATATTCCCGGCCAGACCCAGGTGCTGTCCATCGCCATTTACGATCACGTCGAAAGTCTGGAATACGCGCAGGCGCACTGGCTGGCAGGCGGTCTGTTGTTGTTATCCTTCGCCATGCTGCTTGGCGTCTATAGCGTTAACCAGCATCTCAAACCGGGACGCCGCGCATGAGTCTGCAATTGCGTTACCGGTTGCAACGCGGCGACTTTGCCCTCGATGTCGATTTCAAATTACCGGCAAGCGGCATCAGCGCCCTGTTCGGCCCTTCCGGCTGTGGCAAAACCACCTGTCTGCGCTGCATCGCCGGGCTGGAAAAACCGCAGCAGGGACTGTTCAAACTCGGTGAACAATGCTGGCAGGACAGCGCACGATCTCATTTTATCCCCGCTCATCAACGCGCCGTCGGCTATGTGTTTCAGGATGCCGCCCTGTTCCCGCATCTCAATGTCGAGGCCAACCTGCGCTATGGTTACAAACGACTGCGCAATAAAAGCGCGCAGATTAAACCCGGGATGATCATCGAACTGCTGGGCCTTTCCGCTCTGCTTATGCGCTCGGTTGAAAATCTTTCGGGAGGCGAACGCCAGCGCGTCGCTATTGGCCGCGCCCTGTTAGCCAATCCTGATCTACTGCTGATGGACGAACCGCTTTCCGCGCTGGACGCCAGCAGCAAAGCGGACATCATGCCCTGTCTGGAACAGTTGCATCGTGAGTTGTCTATTCCTGTTTTATATGTCAGCCATGCCGCCGATGAAGTCGCGCGGCTGGCCGATCATATTGTTCTGCTCGAACGGGGGAAGCTGCAGGCGCAGGGATCAACCCATGAGATTTTCACCCGCCTTGATCTGGCTCTGGCGCAGGAGCCGGACGCCTCCGCCATTATCGAGGCTCGGGTCGAATCCCATGAGGATGAATTCGCCCTGACCCGGCTGGTCTTCAACGGCCAGCACATCAGTCTGCCGACACTGGCGCTGGATGAGGGGCATAGCGTGAGGATTATTATTCATGCGCGCGATGTCAGTCTGGCGCTGGAACACAACCGCAATTCCAGCATCCTGAATATACTGAGCGCTGAGGTGATCGCCATCTCCGAACTGAACGCGGCGCAAATACTGGTGCAACTGGAGACAGGCGGGCAGAAACTGTTATCCCGCATCACCCGCAAGTCCGCCAGCGCCCTGAAAATCACACCGGGACAGCGGCTTTATGCGCAGGTGAAAAGTGTTTCTTTATTATGACGGGGGGGCTGAGTAGAACCGGCATCAACTCGCTTTGTCGAAACGATGCATAATTTGAATGAGCTCGGCTTCCGTTTTGCTCAGGCCGCAAATATCCACCAGCTCCTCAATTTTTGATCCATTTTGCGCCATGCGAATCGCCTGCTCATAGGGCTGATTCGCGGCATCGTAGATATCCAGTTGTTCCTGTCGTTCCGCCAGCCGCCGCTGACGCCGCTCCACTTCCAGCATGCGTTCACCCATGCCCACAGAAGCATTGATCAGGGCGCGCAAATCGTTTTGCGTGCGTTGTAATAATTCGGTGTTTTTGCGGTTTTTATGTTGCTGTTGGCGTATTGTTATCAGCGCGAACAATAACAGGCCGGCGCTGGCCATGAGTCCCCAGTTTAAAAGATCCATTTCAGTGATTGTTGTGATAAGCGTGTCCATGTCGGTTTCCTCATGCGTATTCATCAATAGTGGGAGAATCATCATCCCTTTTGTCCTGTTTGTTTTTTTTATTTTGTTCCTGCTTCGGCTTTTGTCCGTCTGTCTGCGCAGACGGTTTAAGCGGTCGCCCCGGCCAGCTCGGGATCAGAGGTTTGATATTCCCAATCTCTGCCATGAGACATCATAGATGGATTTTTGTCGCGGCCTCTATAAGGCCGCCACGTCATTCCACTCTTCATCGGTGAGCAATTTGTTCACGTCCACCAGAATCAGCAGCTCTTCTTCCTGAGTCGAGACGCCCTGAATATATTTGGAACTTTCATCATTGCCCACATTGGGAGCCGTATCAATTTCTGAACTGTGGATATCGGCCACCTCCGCCACACTGTCGACCAGCACCCCGACCACATTATTCTCAGCCTCAATAATGACAATGCGGGTCGCATCATCGGCTTCCGCCTCCATCAGTCCGAAACGACGACGCAGATCAATCACGGTCACCACATTGCCGCGCAGATTAATGATTCCCAGCACGTAATCCGGCGCACCGGGCACTGGCGCAATCTCGGTCATGCGCAGAACTTCCTGCACCTGCATGACCTTGATACCGTACTTTTCATTATCCAGTCGAAAGGTCACCCACTGAATAATCGGATCCTGTGCGCTTGCCGCTGCCTCGTTCATGAAACTTTCTCCTCTTGTTCGATAGTCTGGATAGCGGGCGTCAAATACCCGACTCCTGAAAAACCGCCAGACTATCTGGCATAGTGTTATCTGATTGATTTATATCAGACTAATAAATAATCAATCTGCTTTGTCGATACTAATTTCGACACATCGGCTGAAAACTTGAGTTAATGTAAATAAATGCAGGAAATGTACCAGATTGGCGAGGCGTATAGCTCACCGGTATCCGAGAACGCAATTGCGCAAATATACTGGTAATTGGAACAGCTATTTAGTCCTCGCCGCTTACCAGCTTCTCGGCAAACGCGGTGGGATCAATCAATGCGCACATGTGATCGATAACCGTCCCCAATAACCACTTTCGCCGGGTTCGTTCACTACGCCAGCGCACTTCGTCATGCTGCAAGGTAATCACTTCTTCCACCGAGTCCACCGCCAGTCCCCAGCGGCCTTCATCAATCAGGACAATGCGGGTAATTCTGTCGCGCGGTTCCGGGACATTCAGGGAGGCCAGTTTTTCAGCCGGGAAAACCAGACTCGCGGTTTCCACTACCGGAATGCGTTGACCAAGATGTTGCAATATTCCCAGATAAAACTCGGCATGCCCCGGCATTTCGGCCAGATCATCTTTCCATTCCACCACGCCGTTGAGTCCATCCAGCGGTACGGCCAGCGTCAGTCCGGCCACCTTGAATAACATCACCTGGAATTCTTTGGATTCACCAGCCTCAACTTCAGGCTCTTCACTTTCCCGCCCGGCCTGCTGTGTTGTCAGAACCGGGGCATCCAATTCAGGCGTCAGTATGTCAGTTTCGATGACCGGCAGAATGACTGGCTTATCAATGACGGTTCGGGTTTCAAGCTTTGTCGGTAATTCAGGTTCCGGCGGCGTCTCGACGGGTTCGCGCAACAGCGAATCCAGAAACAGGGACAGCGCCTGTTTTTCATCAACCAGCACCGGCTTATCTCTACTCATGAATTAACCTGCTGCAGACGTTCATGATTTCGCCCCGAAAGCAAATAGCTCAACAATGCCGCATACGCTTTTGCTCCCCGCGATGAAGGCAACATGATCGACAGGGGCATGCCCTGCTTGCTGGCTTCACGAAATTTGGTGTCGATGGGAATAACCGATTCCCAGAGATCGCCGCCATACTGCTCACGCAGGGTTTTCAGGCTGTCGAACGCAGCCCGGGTGCGGCGATCAAACATGGTCGGAACAATGGTGTATTCAAAGGTATTGCTGCGCGCGCGGCGGATCATTTTCAAGGTGCGCATCATGCGTTCCAGTCCCTTGATGGCGAGAAACTCGGTCTGCACCGGCAACAATAAATGCTCACAGGCGGCAAGCGCATTGACCATCAGAATCCCCAGCAACGGCGGGCAATCCAGCAGCGCATAATCGAATTCCTGTTCCAGTTGACTCAGCGCATGAGTCATCACCAGTCCCTTGCCTTCCTGCGTGCCCAGTTGCCGATCCAGGGTGGCAAGCGCGGTGGATGAAGGTAAAAGCTGCAGTCCCTCAATGCCGGTGTCGTGTAAAATTTCATGCGCGGGCGCACCTGTCTGCACCCCGCTACCCTGAAATAACTGGTACACGCTTTTTTCCTGCGAATCCGGATCCAGTCCGAAATAGGCGCTCATGGAACCATGCGGATCCATGTCCACCAGCAATACACGCAAGCCCTGTTTGACCAGATGGCCCGCGAGATTTACCGCTGTTGTGGTTTTGCCTACGCCGCCCTTCTGGTTGGCTACGGCCCAGATTTTCAAAGCCCATACCTCATGTCAAACATCATTCCAAAGCGATAACCTTGCCGACTATTTTTCAATCGCCATCATTCGACGGGCGTTTTTATCCGCCAGAATCACCATCACCACGCGCCGGTTGCTGCGCCGCCCCTGCGCGCTGGCATTGTCCGCTATGGGACGGTACTGCCCGTAACCAATCGCCGACAGGCGTTTCGGATCGACGCCATTGCGGGTAAACAGATGCACCACACTGGCGGCGCGGGCGGCGGATAACTCCCAGTTGGAAGGATAAATCGATGTGCGAATCGGCCGGTTATCCGTATGCCCCTCTACATCAATATTATTAGGCAAATTGCGTACCACCTCGGCCAGTTCTTCCAGGATCGGATAGCCCCGCTCGCTCACCCGCGCGCTGCCACTGGCGAATAGAATACGATTGTTCATTTCCACCTTGACCCAGAGTTTATCGCGGGTAATTTTTATCAGTTTTTTATCCACCAGCGGCGCAAGGTTATCCTGCAGATCATCCGCGATGCGTTCCAGTTGCTGGTTCTGCGGGGTAATCGCCGGCTTGACGCCAATCAGTTTTACTTCCTCGACCGGCGTTTCAACGGTTTTCAGGGTTTTGCGTTCCTCGCCTATTTGAATAGGATCAGGCGACTTGGGCGGGGTTTTAAAGGCTTCCTCCATAGTATCGGACAGCACCCGGTACTTGCCTTCGTTAATCGAAGACATGGAATACATCACCACAAAAAAAGCAAACAGCAGAGTAATGAAGTCAGCATAGGAAACCAGCCAACGGTCGGTGTTTTCGTGCTCCTCCTGCCTGCGTTTGCGCCTGCTCATCGTCCGGCCTAGCGCAGGTAACCTAACAGCTTGGTTTCGATATTGCGCGGGTTCTCGCCTTCGGCAATCGCAGTCATGCCTTCGACGATCATTTCCCGGTACTGGCTCTGCCCATGCACAATGCTTCTAAGTTTTTTTGAAACCGGCAGGAATAATAAATTCGCCGCACCCACACCATAAATCGTCGCAACAAACGCAACCGCAATACCGCTACCGAGCATGCCGGGATCAGAAAGATTTCCCATCACCTGAATCAGGCCAAGCACCGCGCCGATAATGCCAATGGTGGGACTATAACCGCCCATGCTTTCAAACACTTTCGCGGCGCTCGTATCAAAACGATCCTTGGTGTCGATATCGACTTCCAGAATGCCCCGGATGATTTCCGGCTCACCGCCATCGATCAAAAGTTGCAGGGCTTTCTGCGCAAAGGGATCGGTCTCATGTTCTTCCACATCTTCCAGTCCCAGCAAGCCTTCCTTGCGGGCAATATTGCTCCAGCGAATAATTTTCTCAATGGTTTCTTCATAATCCAGACGTGGCGTGAGCACTGTCCAGAACAACATTCGCATGGCGCGTAAAAATACCGCCTGAGGCGATTGCAGCATCACCGCGCCAATCGTGCCGCCCAGCACAATTAAAACCGCCGGTCCATTGACCAGTGTTTTAAGGTGACCACCTTCCAGATATTGTCCTACCAAAATCGCGCTAATGCCGACAAGCAGGCCAACAATGCTGAGGAAATCCATTTTCATAGGCGTTTAATGATTCCCGGGCCGACCTCATCCAGACTCAGCACCTTTGTCGCCAGACCCGCATCCACAATCGCCGCCGGCATGCCATAGATCACACTACTGGCTTCATCCTGCGCCCAGATTTCTGAACCGCGTTGTTTGAGAACCTTCGCTCCTTCCCGTCCATCGGCGCCCATTCCGGTCAGGACAATGGCCAGTGTCTCTTTGGGATAAACATTGGCAATCGAACTAAAAGCAACGTCGACTGAAGGCTTGTAAGTTAGACCGGCATCATCACTCAGACGAACATGCGCATTTCCCGGCCGCCCTTCAATACGCATCTGTCGGCCACCCGGCGCTAACAGGGCGACACCCGGTCGAAGTACATCTTTATCTTCGGCCTGTCTGACTTCAATCGCGCACATCTGATCCAGACGTTTGGCAAACGCCGGGGTGAAAGTAGAGGGCATGTGTTGAATCAATAAAATCGGAACTGAAATATTCTTCGGTAATTTGGTCAGCACCTTCTGCAGCGCCACCGGCCCCCCGGTCGATGTACCGATCGCCAGCAACTTGATCATCCCGGTCGAGGCGGGCGCAAGTTTGGCGGTATCCCTGGCGGTAGATGCGCTGCGGGGACTCATCACTGGCGTACGGGTCGGTGACGCCGCTTTATGTCGGGACGGGCTCAGGCGGGTTCTGGCGAGTTCACGCACGCGCTGACAAAGTAGTTTGCGTACTTCATCCTTGTCTTTGGCGATATCTTCAAAACGCTTGGGCAAAAAATCAACCGCCCCAGATTCCAGCGCATCCAACGTCGCTTTGGCGCCTTCGGTCGTCAGCGAAGAAAACATGATAATCGGCGTCGGCGTCTGCGCCATGATTTTTCGCGTTGCGCTGATCCCGTCGAGAACCGGCATTTCGATATCCATGGTGATAACGTCGGGTTTCAGTTCCGCGGCTTTTTGTATCGCCTGTTCACCGTTTTCAGCCATGCCGATAACTTTAATCAGGGGATCGGCTTCCAGCATTTCACTGACGCGACGACGGAAAAAACCGGAATCATCAACCACGAGTACGCGAGTGGCCATACTAAATTAATCCTCGAATGTTAAAAATATTTTTATTCTGCGCGGATTCGATTTCAGACATACATTCGAATTAAACCGGGCACATCCAGAATAATCGCAATCCCGCCATCCCCGGTAATGGTCGCGCCCGCCATGCCGGAAATCCCATGTAATAAAGCCCCCAGCGGTTTGATAACGACTTCTTCCTGACCGATAAGCTCATCCACCACAAAACCGATTTTCTGCGTGCCGATATGCACGACCACCACGTGTCCCTGTTCCGGCAATTCCGCATTCGACTGGCCGTTAACCAGCCAGCGTTTAAGATAAAACAGTGGCAAGGATCGCTCGCGCACAAGGATCACCAGCTGCCCGTCAACGACATTTGTCTGAGTGAGATCCAGATGGAATATTTCACTGACATTGACCAGCGGCAGTGCAAACAGTTGTTCTTCCAGCCGCACCATCAGCGTAGACATGATCGCCAGCGTCAACGGCACCTTGATCGACAGTCGTGTGCCTTTACCCAGTTCTGAATCAATCTCCACGGTGCCGTTCAAACGGGTGATCCCCGTCTTCACCACATCCATGCCGACGCCACGACCGGAAATATCCGAGATTTCCTGCTTGGTGGAAAAGCCCGGCGCAAAAATCAGTTCATAACATTCTTTATCGGTAAGTCGATCGGCGGCTTCTTTATCCATCAGCCCCTTTTCAACGGCAATATTCCGCAACACATCCGGATCCATTCCCTTGCCGTCATCTTCAATGGACAGAAGAATATGATCGCCTTCCTGAGAAGCCGCCAGAACAACCGTGCCTTCCCGGGGTTTGCCTGCCGCTTCACGCTCATCCGGCATTTCGATACCATGATCAACGGAGTTACGCACCAGATGCACAAGCGGATCGGCCAGCGCTTCAACCAGATTTTTATCCAGATCGGTATCTTCACCGATCATTTCCAGACGAATTTCTTTTTTCAGGCTGCGGGCGATATCGCGCACCACCCGCGGGAAGCGGCCAAAGACTTTCTTGATGGGCTGCATCCGTGTTTTCATTACCGACAGTTGCAAATCTGCGGTAACCAGATCAAGGTTGGCTACGGCTTTTAACATTTCTTCATTGCCGCTGCGTTCACCCAGACGGGTAATGCGATTACGCACCAGCACCAGCTCACCGACCATATTCATGATGTCGTCCAGACGGCTGGTATCCACGCGCACCGAAGTTTCGGCCGGGGGTTTTTCCTTGGCGGCGGCTTTCTTCTCGACTTTCTTTGCTTCTGTTTTCTCGACCGCTTCCTTTTTCTCTATAACGGCAGGCGTCTGCGCCTCGGCACTGGCCGCCGCATTCTGTCCTTCATTAATTTTTTTTGCGTTAAACTTCCCTTTTCCATGCAATTCATCCAGCAAAGCGTCAAACTCATCCTCGGTAATCATTTCATCTGATGAAGAAGAAGCCGATTTGTTTTCTTCTACAACCGTGTTTTCAGCGCTGGAATCGGAGCTTGATGATATTTTGTTGGGATCAAATTTCCCCTTGCCGTGTAATTCATCCAGTAAGGCATCAAACTCTTCATCGGTAATATCTTCTGAATCACTGCCACCCGTCGCAGCCGGTTTGTCGCCGCCATCCAGAACATTTAAAAGTTCATCAAATTCAGCATCGGTAATATCCTCTCCGCCCCCCACATTTCCCGCTGGCGCATCGGACTCAGCCGGGGTTTGCGCCGCAGGTTCAACCTCAACAGGCGCTTCCGTTTCAAGCGCGGCCGCTTCATCGGCGCTCTCCGGTTTGGTGAATTTTTCTAATGCCGCCAGCATCGCGGGATCGGCATCTTCCACCTCTTCGCCATTACGCAGAGCTTCAAACTGGGTGTCCAGCACATCCAGAACGGGGAGAATGGTATCCATCAATTCCGGCGTTATCTTACGTTCACCGTTACGCAAAAGATTAAAGATATCTTCTGAGCGATGACAGAGCGCGACCATGGCGTCAATCGCCAAAAACCCCGCCCCGCCTTTGATTGTATGGAAACCGCGAAAAACCGTATTCAGCAAATCCATGTCATCCGGACTATTCTCGAGATCAACTAATTGCTCATTCAGTGATTCAAGTATTTCTCCGGCTTCAACAAGGAAGTCCTGTAATAATTCATCATCCATCTAGCTCACTCCAATCCTGGATTTTAAAAACCCAGACTCGATAAAAGATCATCTACTTCATCCTGCCCGGAAACAGTGTCACCACTATCAACACCGGGCACCACCGGTCCTTCCAGTTTTTCTCCTGATTTCTTCTCGGCCTCAGGATTATGTTCC
Organism: Gammaproteobacteria bacterium; assembly: GCA_015491815.1. Classification (GTDB taxonomy): domain Bacteria; phylum Pseudomonadota; class Gammaproteobacteria; order UBA6429; family Thiohalophilaceae; genus JAADGZ01. The sequence continues at coordinate 11,160 of WFVC01000091.1, forward strand.
GGCAAACCGGCAATCTTGATCAGATTAACCAGATTCGCTTCCACTTCGGCAACCAGATTTATCACCCGGGTAATAATCTGTCCGGTCAAATCCTGAAAGTCCTGCGCCATCAGCACATCATTAAGATGTCCCTTAAGCGTGCTGAAACCATCAGATTGGGTCAGCAGAAAACCATCAATTTCCTTGCTTAATTTACGAAAACCCTCTGCATCCATTTCCCTTTTGGTAAACTGTCGCCAACTTTCCAGTATCTCGGCCGCCTGCGTTTCCATGTTTTCACAAATAGGAATAGATTCCTCCACTGCAGTCAGGGTTCGATCGGCGGCATCCGCCGTTTTGGTGATAACAAAATTCAAACGCTGGCGGGCGTCAGGAATATCATGTTCAGTGATATCGGCGATCCGATCATCCATACCGAAGGCGCTGATCGCATCATGCAACTCTCGCGTCAGTTTACCGACTTCCTGATACAGCGTGTTTTCACGAATATCTGTTAAATCATCTATTATTTCTTTGGCGCCCTTCTCATCTCCCGCTTCAATAGCCGCCTGCAAATCTCTGGCTCGGGCAAGATTATCTTCACTTATTACTTGATCGTCGCTCATCGCAGCACAGCTCCTTATGTTGATATTAGGCTTCCAGACGCTCAAAAATCTTGTCCAGTTTTTCCTTTAGAGTTTGCGCAGTAAACGGCTTGACAATATAGCCATTCACACCGGCCTGAGCGGCTTCGACGATCTGCTCTTTCTTTTGCTCCGCAGTAACCATCAAGACCGGTAGAGATGATAAATTTTCATCCGCCCGCACATGTTTGAGAAGGTCGATGCCCTGCATACCCGGCATATTCCAGTCAGTAACCAACAAGTCAAAGCTTCCATTCTGTAACATAGGGAGTGCAGTCGTGCCATCATCCGCTTCTTCTGTATTGGTAAAGCCCAGATCACGCAGCAGGTTTTTAATAATGCGCCTCATGGTAGAGAAGTCATCTACAATGAGGATCTTAATATTCTTGTCCACTCGTTTTCTCCACTAGGAATTAAGAATTGTTGGCTTGGCGAATTCTATAAATCTTATCGGCCATATTTCCCGCTAACTTAAGTCGGCGTTTTAAAAATATTTATATAAACAACGCCGGCCTTTAAACGGTCAAAAAACAGCCAAAAAAAACCCCGCAACAGCGGGGTATCCACACAGGATTTCAGGGGGAGCTACCTTAGGCATCAATCAGCACGTGACGCCATGCGCGCCTGTAAACGAATCACGGCCTGACTGTGAATCTGGCTGACCCGGGACTCACTAACGCCCATGACTGCGCCAATTTCACGCAAATTTAATTCTTCATCATAGTACAGCGCCATCACCAGACGTTCCCGTTCCGGCAGGCCGGCAATCGCTTCAGCCACGACCCGGCGCACATCTTCACGCTGCAGACCGTCAAGAATTCCCGGTCCACCGTCCGAAACATTATCCAGCATGGATTCATCGCCGATACCCATGTCTTCAAAACTCAGCACCTTGTGATAGCTGTTGTCCTGCAGAATTTTGTAATACTCTTCCAGACTCATGCCCAGCGTTTCCGCAATTTCAGTATCACGGGCATCCCGTCCCTCGGAATGTTCAATTTCCCGCACCGCCTGTGCAACCATTCGCGCCTTGCGATGCACCGAGCGAGGCGCCCAGTCATTTTTGCGGATTTCATCCAGCATGGAACCGCGAATACGTATCCCTGCATAGGTTTCAAAACTCGCCCCCTGGTTTTCATCATAATTGCGCGATGCTTCCAGTAACCCAATCATGCCCGCCTGAATCAGATCTTCCAGCTGCACGCTGGCAGGCAGTTTATTGATCAGGTGACAGGCGATACGTTTGACCAGTGGCGCATGTTGTTCAACCATGTCGTTAAGATAATTGGGCTGGCTAGCCGCCGCATACATTGCAATGCCGTTCATGGCATAACCTCCGCATCTGTCAAGTTGCCTTGCACTAAACGTTCAACAAAAAATTCGAGATGGCCGCCGGCGCTGGTCGGAATCGGCCATTTATCCATTTTTTCCGCCAGCGTCCTGAAGGCCATTGAAGCCTTGCTGCGCGGATACGCATCAACGACGGGGCGTTGCTTGCGAATTGCTTTAACGACGAAGTCATCGTCAGGAATGAATCCCACATAATCCAGCGCCACATCTAAAAAGCGATCGGTCACCCTGGTTATGGTGGAATACAGTTCACGTCCCTGCTGTGCGCTTTTCACGCGATTGCAGAGAACACGAAAACGGAACAGGCCATATTCACGATTCAGCACTTTAATCAGCGCATAGGCGTCCGTGATGGACGCCGGTTCATCGTTGACCACCACCAGCACATCCTGCGCCGCGCGACTGAAACTGATCACGCTGTCGCTGATGCCGGCTGCGGTATCGACCAGTAAAACGTCGAGGTTATGGTTCATTTCACTAAAAGCGCGAATCAAACCGGCATGCTGCGTGGGACTGAGTTCCGCCATATTCTGCACACCGGATGCCGCCGGGATAATGCTCATCTCACCGGGACCCGAAACAATGATGTCATCCAGTCCCTGTTCGCCTTCAATTACATGATTCAGGTTATATTCAGGATGCAGCCCCAGCAGCACATCAATATTACCCAGCCCCAGATCGGCATCCATGATGGTGACCCGCTTGCCCGCATTGCTCAACGCCATCGCCAGATTCACAGAAACATTGGTCTTGCCGACCCCGCCCTTGCCACTGGTGACTGTTACGACCCGTATGGGCGTCTGCTTTTTAGGAATACGTCGGATGTTCGCCACCTTCGTAGAATGAATGTGTTCAACCATTTGCATTGACCAGCATACCTCCAACAGTCAGAGAAACAGGCTCATCATCTGTTGACGATGTCAGGTTCTGCATAATGGACACACTGCGGCTAACCAGTGAGTGTGGACGCGCCCGATGTAAATCTTCAGGCACCTGCTGGCCGTCACTGAACCAGGCAACCGGCAGCGCCTGCTCGATGGTCACGGACAACGCGCCACCAAGACTGGTGGTTTCATCCAGTTTGGTTAACACCGCGCCGGCCAGTGGAATTTTGCTGAAAGCCTGAGCCACGTCTTCCAGCACCCGACGCTGACTGTTAGCGGCCAGAGTCAGATAAATTTGAACTTCACGGCCACCGCCTCGGGCCCCTTCGGTAATCATGGAGAGTTTCTGACTGAGCTGCATGTCACGCTGACTCATGCCGGCGGTGTCAATTAAAATCAGTTCCTTGTCGGAAAAACTGTGGATCAGACTTTTCAGCGTCTGCGCATCACCGGCCACGCGCATCGGCACGCCAAGGATCCGGGCGTAACTGCGTAACTGTTCGTGAGCGGCAACACGATTATTATCAGTGGTAATCAGGAGAACTTTTTGCGGACCGTGTTGCAGGGTATAACGCGCGGCCAGCTTGGCAATGGTTGTGGTTTTGCCCACGCCGGTGGCGCCGACCAGCGCAACAATGCCGCCCTGTTCAAGCACGTCCTGTTCGACGTTAGATAAATTTTTAGCAATACGCGCGAGCGCATGACGCCAGTTTTTTTCAATCTCGGTGTTTTCATCACAGTGCGCGGCGGTTTTACGCGCCAGCGCCGGACTCAGGCCCAGCGCCAGCAAACGCTGTAACAGGCGTGCGCGTAAGGGGTGATAACGGGTTTCCTGTCCCCAGGCCAGACCGGAAAGCTGGTTGACCAGCAACCCGCGCAGGGATTTCAGTTCATCCTGCATGGCCAGAATGCTGGGATCTTCCGCCCAGATATGCGCGCTGCTCGGGGTTTTGACTTTTTCCTGACTGGCGCTGAATGTTTCACTGATGAACGGCGCTTCCCGAACATCGCTTTCAGCTTCTTCGCGCACAGCGGTTTTCATTTTCGCAGCGGCGCTGAGAGTCAGCGCATCGTCATCATCCAGTTCAGGAATGCTGAAGGAGTCGATGTCAAATTCAGCCCGGGGAGCATCATCAAGCTTGTGATTCTGTTTTTGAGCAAAGCGGCGATTCAATGCCGCTTCCGAATAGACATCCGGCAGTTCATCGCCATCGCTATTGGTCGAAAGTTCGGATTCCATTTTTTCCTCAACAACGGCATCGCTATCAACGCTGTTGCGAGTTTCAAAACCCTGCATAGCGGAGGCCTGCGCTTCCAGCAGGGTTTCGTCATAATCAATTGCGGCAATGATTTCTACGCCGTCGGCAACGCGACGATTAGAAAGTATCACAGCATCCGCGCCCAGTTGTTCACGCACCTTGCGAATGGTGCTGCGCATGTCTTTGGCGTGAAAGCGTTTAATTTTCATTTATACTGTGTCCTGTCTGTTTCAGACTGACAACCCCGTTCAGGTTATCTCGGCCTGTTGACCCACCGTCGCAATTATTTTTATCTGCTTGTCGCTGGGTATTTCGTTATAAGCCAGCACATGCAATGACGGTATGGTGTGTCGCACAAAGCGGGCAAGCATGGAACGGATAGCAGCGGAAACCAGTAAAACTGCAGCCTGTCCCGAAACCTCCTGTTTCTGCGCGCTTTCGGTGAGAGCCGTATGCAGCCTTTCCGCCAGCCCCGGTTCCACTCCGATTGCGCCTCCTTCGCTTGCCTGTACAGTCTGATGCAACAACTGTTCCAGATTTGGATCCAGCGTAATAACCGGCAATTCTGCTTCCATCCCATTGATTTGCTGGACAATAAGCCGGCCCAGCGCGACTCGCACCGCCGCTGTGAGAACGTCAGGGTCTTGACTCCGGCTGCCATGTTCCGCCAGAGTTTCGGCAATCGTGCGAATATCCCGAATCGGCACTCCTTCCTGGAGCAGATTTTGCAGAACCTTCACCACGATCCCCAGACTCAAGGTATCGGGCACCAGATTTTCCACCAGTTTGGGCGCACTGACCGTCAGCTTGTCGAGCAAATGCTGGACTTCTTCATGGCCCAGCAACTCACTGGCGTGATCCTGAAGTAGCTGGCTGAGGTGGGTGGCGACCACGGTATTGGCGTCCACCACCGTATAGCCCATGGTCTGCGCCTGATCCCGCTGGGCCGGATCGATCCACAAGGCATCCAGACCAAAGGCGGGATCCTTGGCCGCCAGTCCCTCAATTTCACCGAACACCTGACCGGGATTGATCGCCATTTCCTTGTCCGGAAAAATTTCCGCCTCGCCCACGGTCACGCCCATGAGCGTAATCCGGTAACTGGTTGGCGGCAGTTCAAGATTGTCCCGGATATGCACCGGCGGGATCAGGAAGCCCAGATCCTGTGACAGCTTTTTGCGCACGCCTTTAATGCGACTCATTAACTGCCCCCCCTGCTCCTTGTCGACCATGGGGATCAGGCGATAACCGACTTCCAGCCCCACCGCATCCACGGCGGTGACATCATCCCAACTCAGATCGCGTGCTTCCGGTTCACTCTGCGCAACCGGCTCAGCAGCCGTTTCAGTCGGCCGTTGTTGACGGCGGTGAATCATCCAGGCGATGCCGCCACAACAAAAGGACAGGGTCAGGAACGCCACATTGGGCATGCCAGGAATCAGTCCCATCACCCCGAGTATGCCGCTGGTCACTACCAGTGAACGCACATTGCCGAATAACTGGTGCAATACCTGCGCGCCCATGTCCTGAGAACTGGAGACACGGGTGGTGATAATGCCGGCTGCCGTTGACAGCAGTAGCGCGGGGATTTGCGCAACCAGTCCGTCACCAATGGTCAGCAGCGTATATACACGCGCGGCATCGGAAAAACTCATATCATGTTGCAGCGTACCGATGAGCAGACCGCCAAAAATATTGATGAACAAAATCAGAATGCCGGCAACCGCATCACCGCGTACAAATTTACTCGCGCCATCCATAGAGCCGTAAAACTCAGCCTCGGCGCTGATTTCATCCCGGCGCTTACGCGCCTGTTCCTGATCGATCAGACCGGCGTTCAAATCCGCATCAATCGCCATTTGTTTACCGGGCATGGCGTCCAATGTGAATCGCGCACTGACTTCCGAGATACGCGTCGCGCCCTTGGTGATCACGACAAAGTTAATGATCACCAGAATGGCGAAAACGATGATGCCCACTGCATAGTTACCACCGATAACAAAATCGCCGAAGGCTTTGATCACCTGCCCCGCCGCATCGGCGCCGGTATGTCCTTCAAGTAAAACCACCCGGGTCGACGCCACGTTCAGCGCCAGACGCAACAGAGTGCTAATCAGAAGCACCGTCGGAAACAGTCCGAAATCCAGAGGGCGTAAGGTATAAACCGTTACCAGTAAAACAATTAAGGCCAGCGATATATTAAAACTGAAAAACACATCGAGCATGATCGGCGCCAGCGGCACCACGATCATCGCCATCATCACCATCAACAGTAACGGCGCACCCAGCCCCTTACCGCTGATATTTTTCAATGAATTCATAACTGCAACTTGTTCAGCCATAATCTCTCACTCTGGTTTACGAATCATGTTTATGAATCGAATTGCATATCATCCGGGATGGGAAGATCATCCATGCGATGGGGTTTACCGGCGCCGTAACCACGCGTCCGTCCCCCACCCTTACCGGCGCGTTTTAACTGGAAGACATAGGCCAGCACCTGAGCCACGGCCAGATATAGTCCGGGAGGAATCTCGGCATCAATCTCGGTAGTGTGGTGCAAGGCGCGCGCCAGTGGCGGCGCTTCCAGAATCATCACATCGTGCTCACGGGCGATGCTGCGAATCTGCATCGCCATCAAATCCATGCCCTTGGCCAACACCACCGGCGCCGGCATGGTTTCAGGATCATATTTTAAGGCCACGGCATAATGTTGCGGGTTGGTCACCACCACATCGGCATTGGGCACTTCCGCCATCATCCGCCGTTGCGCCATTTCCTTCTGCACCCGGCGCACGCGACCGCGCACATCCGGGTTGCCTTCGGTTTCCTTGTTTTCATCCTTGATTTCCTGGAAAGTCATTTTCAGTTGCTTGTTGTGATCCCATAACTGAAACGGCACATCCACCGCCGCCAGCAGAATCAGGGTCGAAGCAATCACCATGAAGCCATAGAGCAACAGATGCATGGTATGGCCGAGCGCCGGTTTAAGCGGCTCATAACCAAGACCGAGATATTCATCCAGCTGATGATAAAGAAAGGTCACCGCAATACTGCCAATGACCACAAATTTGGCCAGCGCCTTAAGCAGCTCGACCAGTCCCCGCCAGGCAAACAGACGCCCGATGCCCTTGATGGGATCCAGCTTATCCCACTTGAAGGCAATCGCTTTTGTGCTGAAACTGATCCCGCCCATCGCCAAAGGCCCGGCCACCGCCGCCGCCACCACCACAATAAAAAACGGCGTTAATCCCCACAGCGCATCCAGCATGGCGGATTCAAACAGACGCATCATTGCCGCCGGATCAAAAATATCCGCCCGGCTCATATGCAGATGCTCACGGAACAAGGTCATTAAACTGCTGATCAGCGCCGGGCCAAGCACCATCAGCGCAGCGCCGGACACCAGCATCATCAACATAGTGTTGAGTTCCCGCGAACGCGCAACCTGCCCTTTCTCACGGGCCTGCTGTTTTCGTCGGGGTGTCGCGTCCTCTGTGCGTTCCTGACCGCTGTCTTCCGCCATGACTACAGCCCTCCCAGCAACTGGCGCAATAGTTCATAAACGCCGTTAAACAAATTTGCCGTACGCGGCATGACCACCGGCAGGGTAATCAGAATCAGAGCAAACCCCAGAATCATGGTGATCGGAAAACCGATAGCGAAAATATTCAACTGCGGCGCGGCCCGGGTCATCACGCCAAAAGCGATATTCACAACCAGTAATGAAGCAATCGCCGGCAAAGCAATCGCTAATCCGCCCGCAAATATCTGTCCCCCCCAGTCCGCCAGCTTGCGGAACTCTCCGGCCTGTAAACCATCAGGGCCAATCGGAATCAGGGTGAAACTGTCGAGCAGCACCTGAATCAAAACATGATGGCCATTGAGCGCGAGATAGATCAGAATCGCGAACAGCACATAGAACTGACTCAACACCGGCGCCTGTGATCCGTTTTGCGGATCGACCATCAATGAGAATCCCAGCCCCATCTGCATGGCAATCACCTGCCCGCCCGTAATCACTGCACTGAAAGCCAGTTGCACGGCAAAGCCCATGACAACGCCAATCAATATCTGCTGGGCAACAATTAAAAAACTCAGAGGACTAAAAACATCAATCGCCGGAACCGGCGGCAGCAACGGCGCAATGATCAAGGTCAGCGCCAGTGTAATCACCAGTTTGATGCGCATCGGTACTGAACGCGCGCCAAATACCGGCGCCGCCATCACCATCCCCCCCACTCGAAACAAAGGCCAGAGCCAGGCGCCAATGATTGCCGTGATCTCTGCGCTGCTGAAAAGCATGGCTCACCCGATCATGCTGGGGATATCAAGGATCAGGGTGCGCGTATATTCAATCAACATACGCAACATCCAGGGGCCGGCAATCATCAGGGTTAAAATGGTGATGATTAGCTTCGGGATAAAGCTCAACGTCATTTCATTGATCTGGGTAGCCGCCTGAAACATGCTGACCAACAAGCCGACGATCAGAGCGGGCACCAGAATAATCACGACCAGCGTGAGCACCAGTTCCATTGCATGGCTAAAAATATCTAGAATACTTTCCGGCGTCATTTTTCAAACCTTATACATAAAAACTGGAAGCAAGCGTGCCCATGACAATATTCCAGCCGTCCACCATCACGAACAACATCACTTTAAACGGCAAAGAAATAATCATGGGCGAGAGCATCATCATCCCCATTGACATCAGGACACTGGCCACCACCAGATCAATAATCAGAAAAGGAATGAATAACAGAAAGCCAATCTGAAACGCGGTTTTCAACTCACTAGTAACAAAGGCGGGAACCAGCACCGTAAACGGCACGGCCTCTTTGGATTCAAACGCAGCATGCCCGGCCATCTCACCGAACATTTTTATATCTGCATCGCGGGTTTGATCAAACATGAATTCACGCAAGGGACCACTGGCGCTAACGGCGGCATCCTGTAAGCTCAATTGATCTTCAAGGTAAGGCTGCAACGCGCGTGAATTAATCTGGGTGAATACCGGCGCCATAATAAAGAAGGTTAAAAACAGCGCCAGTCCAATCAATATCTGTGACGAAGGCGCCTGCATCAAACCAATGGCCTGACGCAAAATCGCCAGCACGATGATAATCCGGGTAAACGATGTCATCATCATCATCGCCGCCGGTAGAAAAGTCAGCGCCGTCATCAAAAACAGCGCCTGAATACTTACGCTATAGGTTTGTTCGCCATTATCCGCCGTGGTCACCGACAGCGCCTGCAGACCGGCCTCGGCAAAGGCGGCATCCAGTGGCGCGGCGACGGATAGCAGTAATGGAATAAGGCGTAGAAATCCTGCACGCATCATGCGCCGGCCTTCTGTTTTAAAACAGCATTCAGTTTATCGGCAAAACTCTCGGCAGCCGGTGCGGGACTGGCCGTCACCACCGGCTTGTCAAAAACATGCAAGGTGCGCACACTGCCCGGGGCCACACCCAGCAACATTTGCGTTTCTCCTACCTGCACCAACAATGCGCGTTCACGTTGCCCCAGTGATAGGCCACCGAGCATTTTCATGCTGCCGCCCATTACCGACTGCAGGCGACCGATGCGACGCACCAGCCAGGCGAGAAAAAAAATGAGTAGAACAACAAAGACCAGACCGAGGATGACCTGAATATAGCTGCCGGTGCTCAACACGGGAGTGGCGACTGAAGTTGATTTAAGCGCTGCCGCGCCAACCACATCAGGAACCGGTTTTTCATCCGCCGCCTGCGCAGCAAGACTTATCAACATGAATAGAATAATGTATCGCCAGCGTCGAATCATGACAGTTTTTTCACCCGTTCCGCCGGACTGATAATATCGGTCAGACGAATACCGAATTTTTCATTTACAACGACCACTTCGCCATGAGCAATCAAGGTGCCATTCACTTTGACGTTCAATGGCTCACCCGCCAGCCGGTCCAATTCGACCACCGATCCCTGATTAAGCTGCAGAAGATTGCGAATATTCATTTTTGTGGAGCCGATTTCCATAGAAATTTCCACCGGCACATCCAGAATCACATCCAGATTTACTTCCCGATCGTCGCGAACAGAACTGCTGGTGTCTTCCAGCGGATCCAGACTTGCCGGTTGAACATTATCTGTCGCCTCTGCGTTATCGGCTTCCTCTGTCGATTCAGTTTCGGAATTCGCATCAGCATCAGTTTCCGGCGTCGCCGCCTCGACATCCGCGTCGGGAACATCGCCTGCTTCGGCCAGCGCATCCGCCCATTCATCCATTACATCATCGTCATTCGACTCTGTGTCACTCATCGCTTCTATCCTCTAAGATTTCAATACATCGGGAAGAGCCAGCACCTGGGCTGGATCAAATGGCCGTTCCACCTGTTCCTTGATCTTGACTGCCATGTTTCCCCGTGAAACACCATATTCACCACGAAAAACCGGCACGCCTTCCACTTCCAGAATAACCTGATCCGGCATATCAAATGGCAGAATGTCCCCTTCCTTAAATTTCACCACATCACTTAAATTCATTTCGATTCTCGCCAGCGATGAATGCAGCGTGACTTCAGCGGCTTTGATATCTTCCCGCAGGGAAATCGCCCAACGCTCATCTTTCTCAGTAACATCACTTTGCACGCCGGCATCGAGTAATTCACGAATAGGTTCCAACATGGAATACGGCATGGTGACCTGAAAATCTCCGCCGCCACCATCCAGTTCGATATGAAAGGTAGACACCACCACCACTTCCGTCGGGCTGACGATATTGGCGAACTGCGGATTGACTTCCATGCTGACAAACTGAAAATCAACCGGCAATACAGGTTTCCAGGCTTCAACAAGATCAGTAAATGCGTCATTGAGAACCATATGAATGACGCGTTGCTCAGTAAGCGAGAATTCCCGGCCTTCAATTTTGGCGTGACGACCAACGCCGCCATAGAAATTATCAACGATAATAAACACCAGTTTGGGATCGAACACGCATAAGGCCGTTCCACGCAATGGCTTAACCCGAACAATATTCAGACTGGTGGGCACGAACATACTGTGAACATATTCAGAAAATTTAAGCATCTGCACACCACCAACTGAAATTTCGGCGGAGCGGCGCAGCATATTGAACAAACTGACTCGCATTCGCCGAGCAAAACGTTCATTGACCATTTCCAGCGTCGGCATGCGGCCACGAACAATGCGATCATGACTGGTAAAATCAAATTCCCGCGCCACCCCGTCATGGGCGGCAATATCATCTTCAGTATTGACATCGCCATTATCAACACCGTGCAACAGAGCGTCGATTTCGTCCTGGGATAAAAGATCGTTTGCTGACATAGACGCGACCTACTGCATAATCAGACTGGTGAAATACACCGCTTCGATATTAGCGTTTGGAGATTCTTCATGCAGGATCTCCTGAATCGCCTCTTTAATTTCCTCGCGTAGTTTCTCCTTGCCTTCACGCGTATTCACTTCTTCATATTTCTGGCTGCTGAGAATTAACATGAGTTTATTGCGAATCACCGGCATATGATGCTCAATCAGGTTAAGTGGCTCCATTGAATGAGCCATAATTTGAATCTCAACCTGCATGAAATTAACTTTGCTGTTATCTTCAAGATTCACAACAAACTCTTTTTCAAACTTCAGATAATGCACTTCTTTTGCTTCGATTTTTTCCGCCGGATGTTCACTGCTGGCGGCCTCTTCATCACCGCCCCCCTTGTCGTCACCGCCAAGCAGGAAAAACGCCGCCCCACCACCGCCGACGACTAATAACAAAACAATCAGAATAATCAGTAAAAGAGTATTCGACTTACCGCCGCCTTTAACGTCAAGATCCAGATCTTCCTCTTTATCAGCCATATCCCATGTCCTAAAAAAATAATGAATAAATCCACCTTTGTGGATCCACAAATCACCACTATGCGAATCACACAGATGCAATTCACATACCATTAGTTAGAAAGTGGGCATATTGTTTTGAATCAAGGACTTGAAAGGGACTATTCGACAGGACGCCGAACTCTTGACGCTGGCCGGGAAGACAGGCGGGACAAAAAAATGACTAAATAGCTGTTCCAAATACCAGTACACCGATGAACAGCGGTAGAATTGTAGGTACGCTTCTACCCTTCGGGTGAAATGCCCGACAGGGTGCACAGATGAGCCGTGCAGGTACGATTGAAATCGTACCTGCAACAGACCCCGGTAATACATAGTGTGCTGGAATTAGGAACGCTTATTTAATGGCTGGTGGCTGGTTTTCCCCCAGCGATTAAACCTTAAAGAAATGTTCCCGATAATGAATCAACTCATTGATAGAATCGCGGGTGTCGTCCAGCGCCAGATGGCTGCCGTTTTTAACCAGCCCCTTGCAGGCCTCCGGTTTCCAGCGACTGGCCAGTTCCTTGATACTGCTGACATCCAGATTCCGATAATGGAAAAACGCCTCCAGCTCGGGCATGCAGCGGGCGAGAAAACGCCGATCCTGACAGATGCTGTTGCCGCACATGGGCGAGGCGCCTTTGGGAACATATTGCTGCAAAAAGGCAAGCGTCTGGCGTTCGGCTTCGGCTTCATCGATCTGACTTGTGCGCACCCGCTCGGTCAGGCCGGAACCGCCATGCTGCCGGGTGTTCCATTCATCCATCGCCGCCATCACCTCATCGGGTTGATGAATGGCCAGCATTGGCCCTTCCGCGAGAATATTCAGTTTGCTGTCCGTCACAATGGTGGCGATTTCAATAATACGATCATTCATGGTGTCCAGACCGGTCATTTCCAGATCGATCCAGATTAAGTTGTTTTCATCCGGGCTCATAGACTTCCTTCTGCTATTTGGGTTTAGGGCTTGCCATGAATTCTACCAAAGGCTACCCTTCCCTGCCTGTTTAGTTTGCTGGAAAATCATGAATACACTGACTTATATATTCCTCACCGCCCTCGGTCTCTCCCTCGCGATTCAGCTCTGGCTGACCCTGCGCCAGCGCCGCCATGTCGCCGCCCATCGCGCCCGCGTCCCGGAAGCCTTTGCCGAGCGCATCAGTCTGGAGGCGCATCAAAAAGCCGCCGACTACACGCTCACCAATACCCGCATGGATATACTGGAACTCTTTTTTGGCGGCCTGCTGCTTCTGGGCTGGACTCTGGGCGGAGGGCTGGACTGGCTGGATACGCAATGGCGCGCGCTGGCGTGGAATCCGATCAATACCGGGGTCGCGGTGATTTTCAGCATGACCCTGATTTCCGCCGCACTGGATCTGCCTTTCAATATTTACCGCACCTTCGCCATCGAACAGAAGTTCGGTTTCAATCGCACGACACCCCTGCTGTTTGTCAGTGATTTAATCAAACAGACGCTGGTCATGGCCGCCATTGGCCTGCCTCTGCTCTGGGTCATCCTCTGGCTGATGGAAGGCGCCGGCGAATACTGGTGGCTTTATGTGTGGGCGGTATGGACCGGCTTCAGCCTGTTTATGATGTGGGCCTATCCTGCATTCATCGCCCCGCTGTTCAACAAATTCGAGCCGCTGGATGACGTGGAAATGAAGCAGCGCATCGAGCAGCTACTGGATCGCTGCGGCTTTACCAGCAAGGGCGTCTTCATTATGGACGGTTCACGCCGCTCCAGTCATGGCAACGCCTATTTTACCGGACTGGGCGATAACAAGCGCATCGTGTTTTTCGACACTCTGCTGAAATCCCTCAATGTCGATGAAGTCGAAGCGGTGCTTGCCCATGAGCTGGGCCATTTCCGCCGCAATCATATTAAAAAGCGTATTGTCTCCATGGCCGTCATCAGCCTGTTAAGTCTGGCCTTGCTGGGCGGACTCATGCAATACGACGATTTTTATACGGGCCTGGGCGTCAGCCAGCCTTCCACCTATATTGCCCTGACCCTGTTTATGATGGTCGCGCCTCTGTTTTCGATTTATCTGCAGCCCATCTTTTCATGGGTGAGCCGCAAACATGAATTCGAAGCCGATGACTTCGCCGCGGAAAACAGCAATGCGGATAATCTGGTTAAGGCTCTGGTCAAACTCTATGAAGAGAACGCCAATACCCTGACCCCGGATCCCCTGTATTCCGCCTTTCATGATTCGCACCCGCCGGCCTCTGTGCGCATCGCGCATTTATCCGCTAAACTGGCGCCAGCATAAAACCGCCATTAAAACCACATTCACAACAGGAAACAAACATGCGAGACAACAAAATTCGATCATTCTTTTTTCTAACGGTACTGATGCTCAATGGTTTATCCGCGACCGGCAGTATCGCCGCTTCCGGCTCAGCTCAAACTCTGCACAACACCAATTGCCGCAGTTGCCACAAATCCATTATGAGCGGCGATCCGGACGCTATCTATGTACGTGAAAACCGTCGCGTTAACAGCTATGCCGGTCTGCAAAATCAGGTCAATCGTTGTGAAGCAAATATCGGCATCGACTGGTCTCAAAAACAGATCAATGAGGTAATCGAGTATTTAAATCAGCAATTTTACAAGTTCAAGAAATAATTGTTGTTACGGCATGTCCCGCTCCCCCACCTCAACACCTGATACCAGCAGCAAACAGAAAATAGAAAACAATCCCGGGCGCATCATCGCCCACTTCGGCAAGCGTATCGTGATTGAAGACGCGCAGGGACAGGAACACCGCTGCAGCGCCCGCCGCAACCTGCCGCCACTGGTCTGCGGCGATGAGATAAACTGGCATTACCCCGATCCCAAGTCCTGCATTATTCATGAACTCAGGCCACGCCGCAGTTTACTCGCCCGGCCTGATGCGCGCGGCAAGCAAAAGATTATCGCCGCCAACATCGATCAAATTCTGATCGTCTGCGCCCCCCTGCCCGAACTTAACGAAGGCCTGCTGGATCGTTATCTGGTCGCCGCCGCGCTGACCGAAATCAAACCGGTGATTGTGCTGAATAAAACCGACCTGCTAGATAAAAAACAACGCCTGCACTATCAAGAGCGACTGTCCATCTACCAGCAACTCGGCTACCCCATTATTTATACCAGCGCGCACGAAGATGAGGCTTTCAATCAGTTGAGCGAGCGCCTGCGCGAGCAAACCAGCATTCTGGTCGGCCAGTCCGGCGTCGGCAAGTCATCCCTGTTGAATCGCCTGCTGCCTGAGGTCAATGCGCGCATTGGTGAGGTTTCCGACGCCACCGGCAAAGGCCGGCACAC
This sequence comes from Gammaproteobacteria bacterium, assembly GCA_015491815.1. Taxonomy (GTDB): domain Bacteria; phylum Pseudomonadota; class Gammaproteobacteria; order UBA6429; family Thiohalophilaceae; genus JAADGZ01. The sequence goes on from WFVC01000091.1 coordinate 26,469, forward strand.
GACCACCACCGCCCGGCTCTATCATTTACCCGACTCGGGCGCCTTGATCGATTCACCGGGAATACGTGAGTTCGGTCTCTGGAATGTCAGCCCGAAACAACTGGCGCAGGGCTTTCCCGAGTTTGTCAAACGAAAGGATGAATGCCGTTTTCGTGATTGCCAGCATCGTAACGAACCCGGCTGCGCCATTCTTGAGGATGTTGAAAACGGAGAGATCAGCGCTTCACGCCATGCCAGTTATCTGCGCATACTCGCATCTCTTGAAGAATAAATGTAAATTCAGCAATCGAAAAAAGATTTTCTACTATCTAAAACAGACCGGCATCATTATGCATATTTCGACAACTCTACAAATTTTTTAACTATTTTTTGCCAGACCAACACCAACTGCCACATTATTATGACAACACGAGATGAACTAACCAGATTACAGAATAGGCATTCTTTTTTAAAACTCCTGTCCACACAAGTAAGTGATGCAAATATATACAAGTCAAAAATAGGACTTCTCATCGTTGACATAGATCGTTTCTACAGAATTAACAGTCTGTATGGATACGAAATTGGCGATCAGATTTTACAAAAATTTGCAGCACTATTAGAAAATGTAGTTCGCCAGCAGGATTATGTGGCGCGTATTGGAGACAATAGATTTGCATTACTTTTGACAAACATCATGAATGTCGGTCATGCAGAGCTGGCGGCACACAAGATACTACGCCTGTTACAGGTTCCTTTTACTTTTAAGAAAGAACAGTTATATGTTGATTGCACAATCGCAATAAGCCTTTGCCCAACACATGCATCAAACCATCTTTATCTAATGAAAGAGTGTGAGTCAGTCTTATATGAAACAAAACAGAATAATAAAAAAATTGGTAAATCGGTGCTGCCGGAGGATGAAGAAATACCGGATAACTGGGATATAGAAATAGCACTTAATGATGCACTAAGAAAAGATCAATTCCTTATCTATTACCAGCCAAAAATATCACTTATCACGGGAGATATCGTCGGTGTCGAAGCGTTACTCCGATGGAATCACCCTTCAAAAGGTTTTATCTCTCCTGATTATTTTATCCCTATTGCAGAGAGAATGGGGCATATTAAACCAATCACAAACTGGATACTAAACAAAGTGCTGCGACAAAGTGCAGAATGGACAGATAAATGGGGGCCATTATCCGTCTCGGTTAATATTCCACCGGAATTAATATTGTCCCCAGATCTGAAAGATCATATCTTGAATGCACTAAACTTATGGGGAAATAACAATATTATACTTACTCTGGAGATCATCGAGCGTTCACTTGTGTTAGAACCAGAAAGAAGCTTTGCCACCCTGCGAGAACTTCAGAAAATGGGACTTAGCATATCAGTCGATGATTTTGGAACAGGATATTCCTCACTATCATATTTTGAACAGCTTCCTGTTAATGAACTTAAAATAGATAAGTCATTTATATTTAACGTCATGAAAAACGCTTCCAACCAGAATATAGTTAAACTTATCGTCGATCTCGCACATGCATTTAATATGAAAGTTGTTGCCGAAGGCGTAGAAGAGATTGGCGCCCTGAAATATCTGAAGAAAATAAACTGTGATATAGCACAGGGCTATTATTTCACCAAACCAATGCCGCATAAAAAGATAACGGAATGGCTTGTCAGATTTCCAGGCATTAACCCAGGAGAGCTATAAAAATAGCTGTTCCATTTTAATACCATATGCTCCGTATGGAAGGCCTTTTACAATTTTCAGACTGGTTCCTTTCTGCTTTGATAAGTTAATTTTTGTAAATTCTTCCTTTGGAAGTTTGTCCTTATCAAGAATTATTATCACGGTTGGGAAAAGCCTTTTTAAATCATTAACTTCTACAACCACCCCCACTTCTCCCGAATTACATTCCACCAGCGAACCAGTAGGATATAGTCCCACAGTCTGGATAAATTGCTCGATTAACTCTTCCTGAAAAATGGTATTACGACAACGATAAAGTTCATGAATCGCTTCATGGGGAGAATAAACCAGGGTATTGTGCGGCTTACGTGTCGTCATCGCATCATAACTATCAACAATCCCGGCAATTCGTCCATAAATCGGAATTGAATCATTTTTCAATCCTTGAGGATAACCCGTTCCATTAGCACGCTCATGGTGTGTGGCAACCATTCTCAAAATAGAAACAGGAATAGACTTTGATTTAGCCAGTATTTTTATACTATGGTCAACATGATCCTGAATTAACTTGCACTCTTCAGGGGACAATGCGTCTTTTTTATTAAGCAGCGTCTTCGGTAATTTTACTTTTCCGATATCAAGTAACATTCCCCCCAGAGCGAGATCATTAATGTCATCTCGATCGAGACCTAGATGACGACCAAACTGCGCACACCACACAGACGTTCCTAATGCATGGCTATATACGTACTCATCTGATTTCTCAATCTGAACCAGCAAGGCGAATGCTGATGGATTTCGGATAATACTGGCAACCGTTGCTTCCACGCCCTGTTTAATCAGCTCGATATCCAACGACTTTCCTTTTTGGAGAT
>WFVC01000092.1 GCA_015491815.1 Gammaproteobacteria bacterium
TTGCGATGGAAGAAGGCTTACGCTTTGCGATTCGTGAAGGTGGCCGCACCGTTGGCGCGGGTGTTGTATCCAAGGTTATTGAATAACAGATACAGGAGAAAAGATACAAGATACAAGGCATTCGCCTTTACTCTTGTATCTTTAACCTTGTATCTGAACTTATCAGGTAAATTAAATGAGCAAGAATCAGAACATTCGTATCCGTCTTAAGGCTTTTGATTATCGTCTGATCGATCAATCAGCCCGTGAGATTGTGGAAACCGCGAAGCGCACTGGCGCACAGGTCAAAGGGCCGATTCCCCTGCCGACCAAGAAAGAGCGCTTTACTGTGCTGATTTCTCCGCATGTCAACAAAGATGCACGCGATCAGTATGAACTGCGTACACATAAACGTCTGATGGACATTGTTGATCCAACAGATAAAACGGTCGATGCCCTGATGAAGCTGGATCTGGCCGCAGGCGTTGATGTTCAAATTCAACTGCAATAAGTGATTTTGAATTAAACGGCTGGCATGTAACCGGTAACTGGAGTTAAGAAAATGACGATTGGTGTAGTGGGTCGCAAAATTGGAATGACACGAGTGTTCACAGATGAGGGCGTATCTCTGCCCGTGACGGTCATTGAAGTCGAGCCCAACAAAGTGACTCAGGTCAAAACAGATGAAAACGATGGCTATCGCGCTGTGCAGGTGACAACCGGCAGTCGTAAATCCAAACGGGTGACGAAGCCAATGGCGGGACATTTTGCCAAAGCCGGTGTTGAAGCCGGTCGTGGCCTGTGGGAATTCCGTCTGGATGAGGGTGAAGGTGAAGAGCTTGAGCCGAAGTCTGAAATTAAAGTGGATATGTTTGAATCCGGGCAGAAAGTAGATGTCACCGGAACCAGCATTGGTAAAGGTTTTGCCGGTGGCGTCAAGCGTCATAACTTCGCGATGCAGGATGCGACGCACGGTAACTCGATTTCGCATCGCGCGCCGGGTTCGATTGGTCAGTGTCAGACACCGGGCCGCGTATTCAAAGGTAAGAGAATGGCCGGCCACATGGGTGCGGTAAAACGCACCATGCAGAACCTCGAAGTGGTTCGCGTTGACGGTGAGCGGAATTTGTTACTGGTGAAAGGTGCGGTTCCGGGCAGCAAAGGCGGCGACGTAATTGTTTCCCCTGCAGTCAAGGCTTAAGAGGATAAGATGATGGAATTAGCATTAACAACAGCAACCGGCAAAACGTCAAAGAAAACCGTTGACCTGTCTGAAGCTATTTTTAGCGCAGATTTTAATGAAGATCTGGTGCATCAGGCCGTGACCTCTTATCTGGCGGGCGCCCGCTCCGGTACCCGAGCGCAAAAAAATCGTTCCGATGTTCGCGGTGGCGGTAAAAAACCATGGCGACAAAAGGGGACAGGGCGTGCGCGTTCTGGTACAATTCGCAGCCCGATTTGGCGCAGTGGTGGTGTTACCTTCGCAGCCAGGCCTCAGGACTTCTCGAAAAAGCTGAATAAGAAGATGTATCGCGCGGCGATGCGTTCAATTTTTTCCGAGCTGTTGCGCAATGACCGTTTGATTGTGATTGACGATTTCAAAATGGAAACGCCAAAAACAAAAGAACTGTCGGCCAAGCTGGATGCGCTGGGTGTGGAAAAAGTGCTGCTGATTACACACGATCTGAATGAAGCACTGTTCCTGTCGGCGCGTAATTTATACAAGGTTGGCATTTGTGAAGTGGGTTATATCGACCCGGTCAGCCTGGTGCGTTTTGAGAAGGTGCTGATGACAGTATCTGCGATCAAGAAGCTTGAGGAGTTATTGGCATGAGCCAGGAACGTTTGATGAATGTATTACTTGGCCCGCATGTCTCGGAAAAGAGCAGCATCGTCGCCGATAATCATAATCAGGTTGTATTTAAAGTCGTGACTGACGCCAGTAAAACGGAGATCAGGCAGGCGGTCGAAATGATGTTTGAAGTTGATGTTGAGTCGGTGCAGGTTGCCAACGTAAAGGGCAAGACCAAGCGCACACAGCGTGGCCTTGGACGCCGTAAAAACTGGAAAAAAGCCTATATCCGCCTGAAAGAAGGTCAGGATATTAACTTCGTTGGTACAGAATAGAGCTTACGGGAAAAGTAAAAATGGCAATTGTCAAATCAAAACCGACTTCTGCGGGACGCCGCTTTGTTGTCAAGGTCGTTAATCCCGACTTGCACAAGGGCGAACCCTATGCGCCGCTGCTGGAAAAGAAATCCAAAACCGGCGGCCGTAATAACAAGGGGCGGATCACCACGCGTCATAAAGGCGGTGGTCATAAGCAGCATTACCGCGTTATTGATTTTAAACGTAACAAAGATTCTATTCCCTGCACCGTAGAACGTCTGGAATATGATCCTAATCGCAGCCCGTTTATTGCGCTGCTGTTATTCGCCGATGGTGAACGCCGTTATATTCTTGCGCCGCAGGGCGTAAAAGTCGGTGACACGCTGGTTTCCGGTCAGGACGCGCCGATTAAAGTCGGCAACTGCCTGCCGTTGCGTAATATCCCGGTGGGTACGATTGTGCACGCGGTTGAACTGAAACCCGGTAAAGGCGCGCAAATGGCGCGTAGCGCGGGCACTTCGGTACAGCTGGTTGCGCGTGAAGGCGCGCACGCCACTCTGCGTTTGCGTTCCGGTGAAATGCGCAAGGTGCTGGCGGACTGTCGCGCGACTATCGGCGTGGTCAGTAATGGTGAACACAACCTGCGTAAGTTGGGTAAAGCCGGCGCCACCCGCTGGCGTGGGGTGCGCCCGACGGTTCGTGGCGTAGCCATGAACCCGGTGGATCATCCGCATGGTGGTGGTGAAGGCCGGACTTCCGGTGGTCGCCATCCGGTTACCCCCTGGGGTGTGCCGACCAAGGGTTACAA
>WFVC01000093.1 GCA_015491815.1 Gammaproteobacteria bacterium
GTAATTACTCTGTCCTGAAAGAAAATATTTCTCGGCGGTTTTCACTTCAGAGCTTTTCGTATACAGCATGTTGGCGGCCAGATTATTACGCCATTTTTCTTTTTCATGGGTCGCATCCAGCTTCGCGGCAAAGGTGGAGGTTTCCGTATTCCCGGTTGTCGCCACATACCCCAGACCGGCTTCACCGTCCCAGTGTTTTTTATCAGCACTCGCCTCCGCGTCCGCCGCGCTGACCTGCATGCTGCTCAACGCCAACAGGCATAAACCACAAAATCGATATTTCATTTTTCGCTCCCCAAAACAGGTGTGGCGCGCACCTTAAAAGGCCGAACGAGGGCTGTCAACTTTGTGAAGAAAATAAGTCAGAAAACGAAAAATGGCAGAGATGTCAGTCTCTTAAGTCCTGCTGCAGGCGCGTCAGGATCTGCTCTCCCTGATCGCTGCCGGCCTGCAACTGCGCCCGCCGCGCGCCATCCTCATACTGTAACAGGATATCGATATCAGCCGCTGGCAACATGCCCTCGCCCTGCTGCGGCCATTCCACCAATGAGACGGCATTATCGGCAAAACAGTCTTCGGCGCCCAGATAGGCCAGTTCTTCGGCATCCGCGAGCCGGTAGAGATCGAAGTGATAGACCCGTCGCGTTGCGGTCTCGTCTCCCTGAATGTCGTAAGGCTCGACCAGCGTGTAGGTCGGTGATTTGACCCGGCCCGCATAGCCCAGTCCGCGCAGGAAACCGCGACTGAGCGTGGTCTTGCCGGCGCCCAGATCGCCGCGTAGAAAAATCAGACACTGTGACGGACAGACCTTCGCCAGCGACCGACCAAGCTTTTCTGTTGCCGCTTCATCGGCGAGCAGAATATTCATACTTTCAGATTGAATCGGGGTTGACCAGCCGGCGGATAACGGGCATCAGATCGCCGGCCAGCAGCCCCCGCTCACCCACGCTTTTGACCGCCAGATCGGCGGCCCGCGCATGCAGGCAGACCCCCAGTTGCGCGGCGTTGACGCAGGCCAGTCCCTGCGCCATCAGCGCCGCAATGATTCCCGAGAGCACATCGCCCATGCCGGCGCTGGCCATGCCCGGATTGCCGGCATTGCAAACCCCGACGCCCTCCTCGCTTGCGACCAGCGTGCCCGCCCCCTTGAGCACGCAGACGCCGCCATATTTTTCCAGCAGCGCCTTGCTCGCCGCGAAGCGATCCGCCTGCACCTGTTTAACATCCTGGTCAAGCAGTCGCGCGGCCTCGCCCGAATGCGGCGTCAGCACCCGGTTCGCGCCGCGCAACATGATCCCGGGCAGGGCGCCGGCCGCGATCAAATTCAGGGCATCGGCATCCAGCAGCAACGGCTTGCCAGAGGCCACCACATAATTCAGCATCTCCTTCGCCCAGTCGCTCTGTCCCAGTCCCGGGCCGACGGCGATCACGCTTGCGCGTTCGACCAGTTTTTCAAGCTGCTGCGCCTGTTCCACGCCGTGACACATCAGTTCAGGGCGGGAACTGCTGATCAGCGCGGCATGGGATTCACGGCTCGCGATGCTCACCAGACCGGCGCCGCTGCGCAAGGCGGCTTCCCCCGCCAGACGCACCGCGCCACTCATGCCCCGATCGCCGCCGATCACCAGCACATGTCCGGCCTCGCCCTTGTGCGCATGACGGGGACGCCGCGACAGATTTTTTTTCAGCCGCGCATAGTCCAGCCGCCGGGCGGAGGCCGGTTGCCGGGTGTAAATAATCCGCGGTACGCTGAGATCCGAAAAATGCAGTTCGCCGCAATACTCAACGGCCTCGCCGGTCAGCAGCCCCTGTTTTAGACCGATAAAAGACAGCGTACACGCTGCCCGCACCGCCACGCCGCAAACCATGCCGGTATCCGCATTCAGACCGGAAGGCAGATCCAGCGCCAGCACCGGAGCCGGGGCGTCATTAATGGCATCGATCGCCTTGCGGTATTCCTCGCTGACCTCACCACGCATGCCGGTTCCCAGCAGGCCGTCCACGATCAAGTCCACATTCTGTAAACACTGCCCGCCAAAGGCTGCCGGCGTTACCCCGGCCCCCTGCAGACGCTGCATGGCCGCCAGCGCATCGCCCTGTAACTTGCCGCTGTCACCGACCTGATACACGCTGACTTCAATATTGTTTTCATGCGCCAGACGCGCGAGCACAAAACCATCTCCGCCGTTATTTCCGGTGCCGCAAAAGACAGTGATCCGCTGTATGTCCGGCCAGCGTGAATGCAGCAGAGCAAAGGCGGCTTCACCGGCGCGTTCCAGCAGAATATTGGATGACAGACCATGCTCTTCGATCGCCAGGCGATCCAGTTCCCGGGTCTGGGCGGCCGTGTAAAGAAGGTAGGGTAATGGGTTCATGCAGGTTATCATAGCGCGTTATGGATGGAACAAAAAACCGGGCCGCCTTATCCGCCGACACGCTTCAGGAACTGGCCGAAAAAATTGAACACTGGAGCCATGCGCTGGGCTTTCAGCAGATCGGTATCACTGATACCGATCTATCGGCCAGCGAAGCGCGTTTATTAAACTGGCTGGATCAGGGCTTTCACGGGGAGATGGAATGGATGCAACGGCATGGCGCGTTGCGCACCCGGCCACAGGAACTGGTGCCCGGCACCCTGCGCATCATCAGTGTGCGCATGGACTACCTGCCGCCGGCCGGGCGCGATCCGCAAGACGTCCTCGATGATCCCGAGCTGGGCTATGTGTCACGCTATGCGCTGGGTCGTGACTACCACAAAATCATGCGCAAACGTCTGCAAAAACTGGCGGAGAAAATCCAGCAGCAAATCGGTCCCTTCGGTTACCGGGCTTTCGTTGACAGCGCGCCGGTACAGGAAAAAGCGCTGGCGGAAAAGGCCGGGCTGGGCTGGGTGGGCAAGCACTCTAATGTGATCAACAGCCGGGCCGGCTCCTGGTTTTTTCTCGGCGAACTGTTTACCGATCTGCCCCTGCCCCTGACTCAGGCGGCGGAAAATCATTGCGGAAGCTGTCAGGCCTGTATCGACATCTGTCCCACCCGCGCCATCGTCGCGCCCTATACCGTTGACGCCCGTTTGTGTATTTCCTATTTAACCATTGAGCATGCCGGTCCCATCCCGATCGAATTACGCGAAGCCATGGGCAACCGCATTTATGGCTGTGATGACTGTCAGCTGGTCTGCCCCTGGAACCGCTTTGCCCGCCCCAGCGCCGAACAGGATTATCTGCCGCGCAACGCGCTGGACGCGCCGCAGTTGCTGGATCTGTTTGCCTGGGATGAGGCCACTTTTCTGCAACGCACCGAGGGCAGCCCTCTGCGGCGCATGGGCCATCAGCGCTGGTTGCGCAATATCAGCGTGGCGCTGGGCAATGCGCCGGCGGAAGCGCGGATTATTTCCGCGCTGGAAAAAAAGATGGAAACCGCATCGGAACTGTTACAGGAACATTTGCGCTGGAGCCTGCAGATGCAAAAAGAAAAACTGAAAAAATAATCCGCCGCCGCTATCCGGTCTGTTCGCCGGTATCAATCAGGCTGGCGATATCGCTGTAGGTATTAAACTGATCCCTGCCATTGTCCTTGCCGTGATAAAGCGCCAGATCCGCCTGCTGCAGTAATTCATCCAGCACTTCGACATAATCATTGCTGCTCCGATTTTCAAGCTCGGTAATCCCGATAGTCATGGTGATTGAAATATCCTTGCCCTCCGCCTGCCAGCGCAGCGCTTTAATTTTTGTGCGTATCCGCTCCGCCATCACCATCGCGCCGCTCTCATCGGTTTCGGGAAGCGCCAGAATAAATTCTTCGCCGCCAAAGCGCGCCAGAATATCCACATCGCGGGCTTCGGCCCGGAGCGTGTCTGCAACCGACTTGAGCACCTCATCGCCAACCGCATGCCCATAGCGATCATTAATGATCTTGAAGTGATCCACATCCATCATCAACAGGGAAAACGATTTTTTATAACGTATCGCCTGCGCCAGCGCCGCCCGCGTTTCAGGGAAAAAGAAACGTCGATTATGCAACCGGGTCAGGTCGTCAATAATGGATAATTCTTCATAGCGCCGTTTCAGTTCACTGGCTTCATCCAATGCCATCTGCAATTGCTGCGTGCGTTCCGTCACCATTTCATCCATGCTGTGCAAAAGACGATTATTCATGATCAACTGGCCGAGGAAATTACAGTAAATCACCAGATTGCGTTCATTGGTCACCGAGAAAAATTCATCCGCCGGATGACAGGCGATAAAGACGCCAATCAGCGAATCACTGGAATGAATGGGAATCGCGCTGGCTGAACCGGTAAAATCTTCTCCCGGCACCTGATTAATCTGCTGCACCTCACCGGTGGCTTCCACTTCTGCCAGCAGCGCTCGGTGTCCCTTACATATTTCCTTATATTTCGAGTCGGCGTGGGCGGCGTCATCCCCCCAGCTTTTACTGGCCACCTGCTTCAATTCATTGTCCTGATACATGAATATCGCGACATAATCGAGTTCATGGTATTCCAGTAACACACTTAATGAATCGGCGATAATGTCATCTTCATTGCGATATTTGACTTCAAAACCGGACAGTGCGCGCAGCGCCGACATGGAGCTTAACAATTTGATAAAGCGCGAATTGATTTCCTGATAGGCTTCGATAAACGGCTTGTTATCCATGCGACTCAGTTCTCAGCCAGGGCTTTAGCCATTGATTCAAGCGCTGTCGATTTTTCATGCTGCTGCTTAAATAGCTTCAACACCTGTTCACGCTCAAGACCGCTACATTCCAGTAAAACATCTGTATTTTGCGGTAAACTGTCCCAGTTTTCATTTTCCATATACTGCGTCACCCACTGCGAACAAAAGCGAATAAGTTGCACCAATAATTTATTTTCACCTTCATAATCCTGTTCAGAAAAATGGGCAATCACGTCAATAACATCTGCCGGCACCTTCCATTTCCTTGCCAGATAAGCGCCGACTTCATGTTGATCCGTGCCCAGCTCTTTTCTCAAAATATCATGTAAATGTTCACCGTTGCTGCGCCGAACAAATAAAGTATCCATTTGTTCCGGAAAAAGATAAACCAATGGCATTAAACCAAATTCATTTAATAGCCCGGCAAGATAAGCTGTATCAGCATCAATTAGATTTTTGTCCTCCAGCAAGTGACAAAATCCCTGCGCCAAACTGGCTGTTAACACCGCTTTTAACCAGAAACTATTTCGATCAAACGCCGCGCACTGCAGCCCTGAATTAAACGGGCCGGAAAGCACTATCCCCAGCGCCATGTTCTGTGTCAGACGCAAACCCAGGGCCTTGAAAATAGCATCTTCCACTGAGGTGATTGGCTCGCACTGACCAAAATAAGCCGAATTGGCCAAACCAATAATCCGCGCCCCCAAACTTGCATCCTGACGAATAATCTCCGCCAGTTGATGAATCGTGATATTCTCATCTCCGATAACATTCAGTAATTTGCTCGCCATCGGCGAGATCGCCGGCAAGTCCTGCAGGCCGTGCACCGCAAAACGAATATTGTCATGATTCTTTTCAGCTAACAGTGCATCCATAAATTTTTCTCAGACTCAGGCTTCAACATCAACCAGCTTACCCAGATCCGCATCGGCCGCCCGCTCGACTCGGGCGTTTGATTCCTCACTGGACGATTTTTCTGACCCGCTACCCGCCGCCGCCAGTTGCGCCGAACTCTTGCGCGCAGAAACCAGTCCCTGTTGTGCGCCATTTACTGCATCACTGAGAATGCGATCGATACTCATCGCCATGACTTTTACCCTCTACCTTACTGATAATTATTTACTTTGCTTTATATCGGCGCTGAAGTATGAAAACTTAACCCTCGGATTATTTCCGCATTTTTATTGTGGAACACAATTTATTCTTTGAATTCATTAACTTGCCCATTCTCCAGCCCAAACTTTCACTTGCTGATATAATTTTCACACAAACACTATTCACAAATACGAAACAGGAATGCAGACAGACTCACAAAACCAGGCTCGGCTTACCGGCGTTATTCTTGCCGGTGGCCGGGCGACGCGGATGCAGGGGCGCGACAAGGGGTTGATTGAGCTACAGCAACGTCCCTTCATCCAGCATGTCATCGAGCGACTTCAGCCTCAGGTTGATGAAATCCGGATCAACGCCAATCGCAACCTCGATGATTATCGCCGCTTCGGTTTCCCGGTCTTCAGTGACGCCAATCAGGATTTTCAGGGTCCTCTGTCCGGCATGTTGCAGGGGCTGCGTCAGGGACAGACCGACTGGGTGGTCTACGTCCCCTGTGATGCGCCGCAATTACCCGCTGATCTGGTGGCGCGTTTCAAGCTGGCGCTGGACGATGCGCATGTTGCCGCCGTCGCCCATGACGGAAAATGGATGCAGCCTGCCTTCTGCATGCTGCATCGCTCTCTGGCTGACCGTCTGGAAAACTATATTGCCACCGGGGGACGTAAAACCAGCGCCTGGCTGCGAGCGGAAAACGCGGTTCAGGTCGACTTTTCCGATCAGGCCGCCGCCTTCGTCAACCTTAATAGCCCGGACGATCTTCTCCTGTATCTGGAAAAACGAACATGAAAAACACTCGCTGTCCCCTGCTCGGTTTCGTTGCGTTCAGCGGCACGGGTAAAACCACGCTGCTCAAACAGCTTATCCCGCGCCTGAAAGCTCAGGGTCTGAAACTGGGCATGATTAAACATGCCCACCACCGTTTTGATATCGATATTCCCGGCAAGGACAGTTACGAGCTGCGTAAGGCAGGCGCCGATCAGGTGCTGGTGGCCTCGCAACAACGCTGGGCGATGGTTACCGAGACCCCGGCACAGGAGGGCGATCCCGAACTGGCGGATATGCTGGCGCATCTGAACCAGGCAGAACTGGATCTGGTGCTGGTCGAAGGCTTCAAACATGTCGCCTTTCCCAAACTGGAATTGCATCGTCCGTCACTGGGTCATCCTTTGCTGTTTCCGGACGATGCCGATATCCTCGCCATCGTCACCGATGCGCCACTGGCGCAGTCGGCGCCCTTGCCCGTGCTCGATCTCAACCAGCCCGATACGATTGTCGATTTTATTCAACGGCATATTCTCTCAGGTCCGGACAGGCGCAAGCATTAAACGACGCGGCTTTATGGCATAATCCTTTTATTTTGATAGCTGACCTGAAGAAAACCATGAATCAATCCTCATCCTCACTTATGAGTCTGGAACAGGCTCTCGAACAAATCCTGGCGGATATATCCGCCATTGACGCCGTTGAAACACGGCCCCTCATGGACAGCTTTGGCCGCGTTCTTGCCGAAGCGATCACCTCGCCGCTGAATGTGCCGCCCTACCAGAATTCCGCAATGGACGGCTATGCGGTGCGCAGCGCGGATCTGCCCGCCAGTGGCGAAACCACGCTGGAACTGATCGGCGCCTCCTGGGCCGGCGATCCCTTTTCCGGGGTAGTAAATGAACGGCAGTGCGTGCGCATCATGACCGGCGCAAAAATGCCTGAGGGGGCGGACACGGTCATCATGCAGGAAGACGTGCAGGCCAATGAAAAACAGATCACCATTGGCGATGGCCACAGAGCCGGTCAGCATGTGCGCCATATTGGCGAGGACATTCGGGAGGGCGATGAAGTGCTGCACCCCGGCAAGCTGCTCAAGGCGGCTGAACTGGGGCTGCTGGCCTCACTGGGGATCGCGGAAGTTAAGGTTTATCGTCCCGTCAAAGCCGCCTTCTTTTCCACCGGCGACGAGTTGCGCGCCGTGGGAGAAACGCTGGAAGAAGGTCAGATCTATGACAGCAACCGCTACACGATTTTCGGCATGCTCAAAGGTCTGGGGGTGGAAATTCATGATCTGGGCGTGATTCGGGATAAACGTGAAGAGGTTGAAGCCGCCTTCCGCCGCGCCGCCGAACTGGCCGACATCGTCTTCACCTCCGGCGGCGTATCGGTAGGCGATGCGGATTTTGTCAAGGAAACGCTGGAAAAACTGGGCAGCGTCAATCTCTGGAAAATCGCCATGAAGCCCGGCAAACCGCTGGCCTTCGGCCGTATCAACAAAGCGTATTTCTTTGGCCTGCCCGGCAACCCGGTTTCCGCCATGGCGACCTTCTATCAGGTTGCCCTGCCGACCCTGCACAAACTCATGGGCCAAACGCCGGAAGTCCCATTGCGGCTTCAATTACGCTGTCTGGATACGCTGAAGAAAAGACCGGGACGCATGGACTTTCAGCGCGGAATTCTGGATTACGAGGGGGATGAGTTAGTGGTGCGCGGCGTTGGCGCGCAGGGTTCGCATATTCTCAGCAGCATGAGCCGGGCGAACTGCTTTATTATTCTGCCCGCAGAACAGGGAACGCTCGAGGCGGGCAGTCGGGTTGACGTGCAGCCCTTCAGTAGCCTCATGTAAAGAGGAGAGAAAGAGGCAAACGGCTTGCCTCTTTTCCCCTGTATCTGAACTCAGGCGTTCTGCGCCGCCTGTTCTTCTTCAATCTGTTTACGCACTTCGTCCATATCCAGCTCATTCGCCCGCGTAATCAGCTGCTCAAACGCCGGCCCCTGCATCGCGCCCGCTTCAGAATAAATAATAATCTGCTCACGGAAAATCATCAGGGTGGGAATGGAGCGAATATTAAACTGCCCGGCCAGTTCCTGCTCCGCCTCGGTATTGACCTTGGCGAACACGATATCCGGGTATTTCTCAGACATTTCCTCATACACGGGACCGAATGACTGACACGGACCACACCAGGGCGCCCAGAAATCAAGAATAACAAAGTCATTGTTTTCAATCACTTCGGGCAAATTATCTTTTGTTAGTTCAACCGTGGCCATCGCCATTCTCCTGAATAATTTTAGAAACGAATTAAATTAGCATACACTAATATATGAATCGATAACAAGATTTCAAGCTAAAACAGCCCATTCCGAACAGATCCACTTATTTTTCGGAAACCGGATTTAATCCGGCAACTTCAGCAGTTTTCAGATAATGGCGATAATCAGCAAGAATCCGCTCATGATCAAAAGCCAGCTTATCCGGTAATTCAGCCGGCGCAAAAATCGCCAGCTCACGGGCGTCATCCGCCGCAACCGGCTCGCCCGTGGCCTGTGCAATATACACTGCGCTCACAGTGTGCCCCCGCGCATCCCGCGCCGGATCGGAATAACAGCCCAGCAGGGTTTTCAGATTGACCGCGAGTGAAACCTCTTCCTTCGCCTCGCGCACTGCGGCCTGCTCCAGTGTTTCGCCCACATCCACAAATCCGCCCGGCAAAGCCCAGCCATAAGGCGGATAACGGCGTTTGATCAGAATAATCGGGGTATCAGGGCGATCCGCAAGCTCGATAATAATATCCACCGTCAACAACGGGGTTACGGGTTTATTCATGGGGCGGACTGGTTTTTATTGATAAAACGAATGATGCGCCGGCGGGCGCGTTTGTCCGGTCGCTTCTTTGGCCCGTTGGAGCCGGCGAGCAGTTTGCGTTCAGCCGCCTGCTGTTCACGCAGGCGAAGGCTTTGTTCGTGTTCTTCATACAGGCTGCGAGCCTGCATCGCCGGTCCTCGCCTGTTTGACAGGGCTTTTACGGTAAGCGTGAAGACTGTTTCAGCTTTACTGATGCGCAATTCATCGCCCGGTTTGAGACTGTAGGAGGGTTTAACTCTGACTCCGTTGAGATGGACATGCCCACCCCTGATCGCTTCTACCGCCAGCGCCCGGGTTTTGTAAAAACGCGCTGCCCACAACCACTTGTCAAGACGTACTTCTGTCTCCTCAGACTTTTGCATATATGGTCAGTGGAATAATATTAAAATTCGAATACAAGATTAGAATTCCCAGTCAATGTCGGGATTTTTTTTCGCCTCATCCACCGGCACCAGAATCCGGTTCTTCTGGTAAGGAATATGCTCCAGCAGTTCACGCGCGCTTTGCCGCGCAATATCATTAAAACTAATCGTATTTTCGGTAAACGTATCGGTAGACAGATTCAGCTCTTCTAGCCCTTCCCAGACAATTGAGCCCTCCTGACTATCCCATATTTGCAGGAAAATACGTAGATTGGCGCGTTTGGTTTCGATTAATCGCAAACCAAGCACCCCCAGACGTCCTGCTGTCTCCTGTCGGAACCCCGCCAGTTTCAGTTGCGCCAGATAGCGCACCCCGGTCACTTCTCCAATTTTGCGCAAAGTCTGCTGCTGGAAAATACCTGTATCCTGATACTCATCGAACATAGCGTTATATTCAGCGGTCAAATTTGCGCGGTTAATCGCACTCAGAGTTTCCGCCAGTGTCACTACACGGATATCTTTGTGCTCACTCAGCAGGATGCTGACAAAAGACAGGGCCAGAGACTGGCGATCTTCTTCCCGCCCGGTAATCGAAGATGGGGTAATAAAAGCGATCCCGCCATGCTGTAAATCCCCGGGATTAAGATTGATGCTGCGATGCTGCAGGGAAGTATAAACAGTAGGAGCCGAACAGGCCGCTAACCATATCGGTAAAAACAACAACATGGTAAAACGACTCAGACCATTCACGACGCCCCTCGCATTTTCAACGATCTGAGTTCCCCGATCTTGCATATCTTTCTCCTTACAAATAAAAATATAGAATTACAGCACATGAGTCTGCTCTGGTACTGTCGGCATACTTAAGCAGAAACTTTAAGCGCCTATTGGAACCCCATTCTCTGAAACTTTGAATGTCTTTGTAAAGGATAGAAACACATGGCCTCAAAGCTCGGGAGAGACTCCGGATTTTCCATTAATAAATTGCACTATAAACAAAAAATGCGCTAATGCATTAACGGTCTTTCCTTCTTTAAGTATAGAATAGATTTGTTTTATTCCCGTTAGTTCCATTGAAATAGTTACACAAAATATTGCATAAATAAAAATTATGAGTATTAAATTCAGCCCAGATCCCGGCCCACGAGAACGCCAGCTCCGGCGGCGTTATCAGAATCCACTTTTCCCATCAGTTGCGCAAGAAATTAACCAAACACGCGTTGATGAGGCTCGCAATGCCGATGAAAAAGAACTTAATCATTTTCTTCGCTATTTCCGTGATCTGGTGCAGGAAGCCGTCGATCTCAGACCGGAAACAGAAACTGAAGTCATTCTCGATATAAAAGAGCGTCTGGATAAATGTTATGCACACTGCTGCGCATTACCGGGAGAACAAAGTGAAATTCAGGCTGCGATTAACAAACTCATCGAGGTCATTATGAAAGCCGTACGTCAGGGCGCCGCCAACGATCCGCTGGCGCTGGACAAACTCGCAGAAGAAGAACAGGCCCGGCAAATGCACCATGAACTACATCAATTTACCCTGGTGGCGGATCTGATGTTGCCAGACTCGCCAATCAGCAAGGAAGAGCTGGCTCCCACCCTGCTCTCAGAATCAGAAAGCGAACTTAATGCGGCATTACAGCTCTTTGATCAGGCGCAACTCGCACAAATTTATTCAGATGCAAAAACCTGTCTTGAACAGCTACCGCCGGACATCAGTACGCAAACCGAAGTCACTGAAAAAATAAAGTTGATTGAAACCACATTAAATGCATTCAAACTCCCCCTCTCGGGCTAATTCATCATGCAAACACTTGCCTGCAGCATCTATAAAAGCACTCGAAAAACAAATGCCTACCTGTTTGTCCCTGAGAATACAAAACTGGAAACCCTGCCCGCCCCCCTCCTGCAAGTGTTGGGAAAACTCGAATATGTGATGAATTTATCTCTCAATAAGAAGAAAAAACTGGCCCAGGCGGATGCGCATAATGTCATTCATGCCATTAATTCACAGGGATATTATCTGCAACTTCCAGAACATCATTTGCCAACATCCTCATAAATCCCCTGTAATTTTCTCTGTCAATATTACTGTAAAACGTCAACTATATTCTCTATCCCCTTGATTTATAATGAATACCCTATTTAAACACACTTTTAAAAGGTGAAAACTCGGGCTTGCCAAGTTCAAAATTTCATTTATTATCTACTGCATGAGTGTGACAACGATCATGCTTTGAATATCAGGGGGGAAACCTCGGGAACAACATAACAAATTTAATACCTTAAGGAGCATGTCATGACAGTAACTGCTGAGGCTCAGGTTGAGTCTGCAAACGCAAGCGATCTGGAGCGAATCATTTCTGAAAAACTTGATGAAATGTTGCCCAAAAAACTTGAAGAGATCGAAGCCAATAAAACACCACAAATGTCCATTATCGCCACCAAAGGCACGCTGGACTGGGCCTATCCTCCATTTATCCTGGCTTCTACCGCCGCAGCACTGGGATGGGACGTCACTATTTTCTTCACTTTCTATGGCCTGCTGCTCTTGAAAAAGAAATTAAGCGCCAAAGTTAGTGGTCTGGGTAATCCGGCTATGCCAATGAAAATGCCTTTTGGCCCCCAATGGTTCCAGGATTTTGAATGGCCCATGCCAAACGCCATCATGGCGGGTATTCCGGGTTTTGAAAACGTCGCCACCGGCCTGATGAAGAAAACCTTCAAGAACAAGGGCGTTGCAACGATTGAAGAACTGCGTGAACTTTGTGTTGAAGCCGATGTAAAAATGGTCGCCTGTCAAATGACAGTTGATGTATTTGGCTTCTCACAGGACGAGTTCATTCCTGAAGTCAGTGATTATGTTGGCGCGGCTTCTTTCCTGCCTGTTGCCTCCAAATCTGACGTCTGCTTGTTCATCTAAACAGATTGACACTGTAGTCATCTATAATATTGCCCGTCATGCGTTGCTACGTATGACGGGCAATTTAGTTTTCCCCTCAACAAGTTTATTTTCCTCCGCCCATGCAGGGCGGTGATGCCGGTGAATCACCCTGAATATCCGCCCATTCCGATTTTGTATAAGTATGCATAGCCAGCGCATGGATACTCTGTTCAAGTTCATCTTTTAAAATTGTATTGATTAAACGATGCCGGGCAAGCAGATTCATCCCATTAAACTCATCACTCACCAACACAAGTTTGAAATGTGATTCAGAACCCGGCGGAACATTATGGTTATCACTTTCATTTATAACCTGCATAAAATAAGGACCAAGTTTCTCTGATAATCTGGCTTCAATTCTACTTTGCATACTCATGCGTTTTTACTCCACAACAATTAAACTTGAAAATTATACCGCAGACTGCAGCGCCCCCATCAACTATCAATAATTATATTTAACGCTACCGCTGCACATAAACTTATTCTCAAAACAATGATCTCATCAGGGTAAACACTGATATTTCACTATATACAACACTATTTCACAATTGTTCACGCAATAAGGTTTGTAAACCATAAGCATAAACTCTATGTTTTTATATATCCAAACACAAAATATGGACTAAAAACCCAAGGAACAAGCGCTATGAAATTATCCTCTCGCTCAGATTACGCCACCAAAGCCATGCTGGAACTTTCCACCACGCCAGATAAACCGGTCAATCTTGCTTATCTTGCTCAGGTGGAAGATATATCAATTTCCTATCTGGAACAGATCTTTTCTCTGTTACGGAAACACGGCCTTGTAAAGAGCGTTCGAGGTCCAGGCGGAGGTTATATCTTAAGTAAACCGATGCATGAAATTACCATCGGCGATATCGTCAAAGCTATTGATATGGATCGAAAATCAAAAAAAATCGAACAATCGGAAAAACATAACGATCCCGCTCATCAACCCGCCAGCCGACAAATGTGGGAACAGCTTTCAACGATGATCTACGACTATTTAAACAACATCAGTCTTGCCGATGTGCATGATGCCCGCAAATTGCAGATTAAAAATGAACAGGAATCCACCGGCACACAGGCCGCTTGAAAATATTATCGACGACCGGTCAAGCTGCAACGCCATGCGCCAGGGAAGGCGCATTCATACACCAACTAAATCAGAGGATAGGCGTCCATTTGAACTTTGTCCGCCAGCTTTCCCAACATATATACTCTTCCCTGATACCGTGACTCTCCCGTACTACTGAATTCAAACCGGTAAGTGCGGTAAAAACACAACTGACCATGATAGTTTCTGCGCATACGCAATTTAACAAGTTCAACGGTATCATCAAGAAACTGGACTTCTGCATTTTGGCAATACTGACGTCCAGTTTCTCTGGCTCTCTCCTTGGCGCCAACACTATCCCACCAGAAAAAAACAATCCCAGATAAAATAATGACCACTAGTAAAGAATCCACTGATAAACCACCCTGCTTTTTTACCATCAAAAATAAAATTACTTTGCTTCTTATCCAGAATTAATCATTAGCATATCACTTGCATAATCCATTTTGATAATGTAAATTAATTTGCGCACAAAGGAATTGTGCCTTCGTTTTAATTCTATTCAGGGAGGAAGTCTCATGAACAAATCTATTCACACCTGCTGTACAATAACATCTTTTATCTTCGCACTAAACAGCCTGCCCGGCCTTGCCGGCGCCGTAACTCGCGCCCCCGTAACCGGCGAACTGCTTGTTTCCGAAGTCATGGCGAATCCAGCAGCTGTCACAGACAGTCTCGGTGAGTGGTTTGAACTTTTCAATCCAACCATTGATTCACTAATCTTAAACAACCTTGTTATCAGCGACAACGGCAGTAATTTACATCGAATAAATACTGAAATTCCGCTTGTTATCGACAGTGGCGAGTATTTTGTTCTGGCCCGCAACGGCGATATCAGTGTGAACGGGGGCGTTGCTGCTGACTATGTCTATTCCGGTTTTACACTCGGCAACACCTCGGACGCTATTATTATATCCTCCGATGACATAGAGATTACCCGGCTTGAATACAGCAGTGGTTTTTCTCAAAGTGGTAAAAGCACCGAACTTTTTCAACTTCCCGGGGCGATTGAGAATTATCAGTTAACGCCTGACAGTTTCGTTTATGGCGCGGAAGATATTGGCACCCCGGGTGCAGCAGGATCATCTGAATTACCTGTTTCAACGGTTCCGGTACCGGCAGCAATCTGGCTATTCGGTAGTGGTTTAATTGGTCTTTGCGGTATAGGTAAAAGAAGAAAGCTATTGATTTAATGAACGGGAATGCATTCTGTTCCAGTGAAAGAACCATCATTCACTGTTCATACAGATCATCCTGAAATAAATAACGCCGGTTCTGATTTTTCCCAGAACCGGCGTTATTAAATAGTCGACGCTATTTTTCGCTTAAGGTTTTAAATAGCAGATTAATGCGACTTACAAAACTGGCCGGATCATCCAGCTGTCCACCTTCACTCAACATGGCCTGCTCAAACAGCACATGACTCCAGTCAGAAAAACGTTCTTCATCCTGTTCATTTTGCAGACGTTCCACCAACATGTGATCCGGATTTATTTCCAGAATCGGCTCCAGGTTGGGAACATTCTGTCCTGCCTGTTTGAGTAATTTTTGCATATTAAGAGCCATCGCATCCTCATCAACCACCAAACAGGAGGGTGAATCGGTTAATCGATGAGAAATACGCACTTCCTTGACCTTATCACCGAGAACCTCTTTCATTCTTTTCAGGAGATCTTTGTATTCCTTCTCAGCCTTCTCGACTTTTTTCTGTTCTTCCTTGTCTTCCAGATCACCAAGATCAAGATTGCCCTTGGCGATGGATACCAGCTTCTTGCCGTCAAACTCATCCAGATAGGACATCATCCACTCATCGACGCGATCATACATGAGCAGCACTTCGATATTTTTCTTGCGGAATAATTCCAGATGCGGACTGTTTTTAGCGGCGGCATAACTTTCCGCAGTCAGATAATAAATCTTGTCCTGTTTGTCCTGCATACGCCCGATGTAATCTTCGAGGCTGACATTCTGCTCATCTGAATCATTGTGGGTTGAAGCAAAGCGCATCAACTTCAACAGGCGCTCCTTATTGGCAAAGTCTTCCGCTGGACCTTCCTTGAATACGTTGCCGAATTCAGCCCAGAAAGTCGCATACTGTTCAGGATCATTCTTCGCCATTTTCTCCAGCATACTCAGGATCTTTTTCACCGAACCATTGCGTATGGTATCGATCTGCCGATTATGCTGCAGAATTTCACGCGATATATTCAACGGCAGATCATCCGAATCCACAATGCCTCGAATAAAACGCAGATAGTTGGGCATCAACTGTTCCGCATCATCCATAATGAAGACCCGCTTCACATATAATTTAATCCCATAGCGCTTGTCGCGATCATACAGATCAAAGGGCGCACGCTTGGGTAGATAAAATAGGGTGGTATAACTCTGCGTACCCTCGACTTTGTTATGTATCCAGGTCATCGGATCTTCAAAGTCATGAGCGACATGTTTGTAGAATTCTTTATATTCGTCTTCCTTGATCTCCGACTTGGGTCGTGTCCACAGAGCCGAACATTTGTTGACAGTTTCCATTTCGTCCGTCGGCTCACCCTTATCATCCAGCTTGGCCATCATAATGGGGATAGATATATGATCGGAGTACTTATTGATAATCGAACGCAACCGATAAGCCTCACAGAACTCAGCCTCGTCTTCACGCAGGTGCAGGGTGATGCTGGTGCCGCGTTCCTTACGCTCAATATTTTCCAGAGTGTATTCACCTTCACCGGTAGACTCCCAACGCACGCCGTGTTCTTTTTCCAGACCGGCGCGACGGGTTTCCAGCGTCACCTTGTCGGCAACAATGAAAACCGAATAAAAGCCTACACCGAACTGACCAATCAGGTTGGAGTCCATCGCCTGTTCGCTGCTCAAACTATCGAGGAATTTACGCGTGCCTGAATTTGCAATGGTGCCGATGTTGTCCGTCACTTCCTGACGACTCATGCCAATACCGTTGTCCGAGATCGTAACCGTGCGCGCATCTTTGTCATAGCTGACCTTGATTTTCAGTTCGCTGTCATTTTCAAACAGGGCGTCATCCGCCAGCGCCTCAAAGCGCAATTTGTCGCAGGCATCGGAAGCATTGGAAATCAGCTCTCGTAGAAAAATTTCCTTATTGGAATACAGCGAGTGAATCATCAGATTCAGCAACTGTTTGACCTCAGTCTGGAAACTCATGGTCTCTTTATGCGTATCGACACTCATTTTGAACAAACTCCTGGATAATACTAAGTGGTTAAAATAACTGATGTTTTTTATAAAAACAGATTTTCAGAGGATATGGAGACGAGGTTCGCCAATTTCAAGAGCAAAATGGCGGTGTTTAGCGCCCTGGCTGCTTTTTCTCTTGAACCCAAAATACCATACAAACAGTATGGAAATTGCCATTCTGGAAACCAGCGGCGAAGACTGTGTCCCGGATTTTCTCCATCGCACTCCCCTCCTGTATGAAATAAAAAATAATGCGCGAGTTCTTACTCATGTTGTAATGTAAGCAAAATAGTGACAGCGTATCACCTTAAAACATCGACATGCAGTAACCCGGAGTCATTACCGTGAATGCCCACTTTCTCTGGCTCAATCAGATCAGCCAATCAGATCTTGCAATCATCGGCGGTAAAAACGCCTCGCTCGGCGAAATGTTGCAACAACTCGAAGGCCGTGATACTGAGAATAAAACGATCAACGCGCCGCATGGTTTCGCCACCACCGCCTGTGCTTTCAGAGAATTTTTGCAGGCCAATAAACTGGATAATAAAATTTATTCCCTGCTCGACGCCTTGGATATCAATGATGTCGCCCGGCTAAAACAAAGCGGCGAACAGATCCGCCAGTGGATTTTAGACGCTCCCTTCCCGCCCATCATCGAACAGGATCTGCGTCAGGCCTGCCGACAACTGGCGGAAGAATATGATGATGAGATTTCCTTTGCCGTGCGTTCTTCCGTCATCGTCGAGGGTTTTCCTGAAGCCTCCTTCATCGGGCAACAGGAAACCTGTCTGAATATTAAGGGCGAGGATGAACTGCTGGACGCGATTCGCGCCGTGTTCGCCTCGCTGTTTAATGATCACGCCGTTAGTTATCGCGTCCAGCATGAGCTTTCCCATCAGCAGGTCGCGCTTTCCGCCACCGTACAGAAAATGATCCGCAGCGATAAGGCCAGCAGCGGCGTCATGTTTACTCACGATACCGAGTCCGGCTTTCGTGATGTTGTTTTTATTACCTCCAGCTACGGTCTGGGGGAAATGATTGTGCGGGATGAGGTCGACCCGGATAAATTTTATGTGCACAAGCCCATGCTGGAAAAAGGCAATCCCGCAATCCTGCACCGTAATCTGGGTAACAAACAGAAAAAAATGATCTCTACCGATGCCTATGATTACCGTCATTCAACCCGCATCGTCGAGGTTGAAAAAGACAAACAGCAGCGTTTCAGTATTAGCGATGATGAAGTACAGGAACTTGCCGAACTGACCCTGATGATCGAAAAATATTACCCGCAGCCAATGAAGATCGAGTGGGCCAAAGACGCCAACGATCAGCGCCTGTACATCGTTCAGGCGCAGCCGGAAACGGTTAAGACCAATGCGAATATTCTCAAGCGTTACACGTTAAAAGAATACGGCCAGATCATTAGTAGCGGACACAGTGTCGGCCAGCGCATTGGCGCAGGCGTGGCGCGAATCATCCATACCCCCAATGAAATAGAACGCCTTAAGCCGGGGGAGATTCTGATTACCGATATGACCGATTCCGAATGGGAGCCGGTAATGAAACGCGCCGGCGCTATTATCACTAACCAGGGGGATCCCACCAGTCATGCCGCCATCATTGCCCAAGAACAAGGCGTGCCCGCCGTTATTGGCTGTGACAATGCCACCGAAAAAATTCAGAACGGCGATGAGATTACGGTCTCCTGCGCCGAGGGGGACACCGGTTATATCTACGCCGGTCGTCTATCCTTTGAAGTTAACGAGATCAATCTGTCAGGTATGCCTGAACTGCCCGTCAGGATCATGCTCAATGTCGCCAATCCTGAGCGCGCCTTTGACTTTCAATTCCTGCCCAACGATGGCGTAGGACTGGCGCGGCTTGAATTTATCATTAATCGCAACATCGGCGTTCACCCCCGCGCCCTGTTGAACTATCGAAGACTTAGTCCGGACATTCAGCAACGCATTGATGAACGCAGCCGGGGTTATGCGGATCCGGTCAGTTTTTATATTGAAAAACTGGTGGAAGGCATCGCCACCATTGCCGCCGCCTTCTGGCCCAAACCGGTGATCGTACGTCTGTCTGATTTCAAGTCGAACGAATATCGCAACCTGATAGGCGGTGAAGCCTACGAAGCGGACGAGGAAAACCCCATGCTCGGCTTCCGGGGCGCCAGCCGCTATACCGATCTGGATTTTCAGGAAAGCTTTGAACTGGAATGCTTTGCGATTAAAAAAGTACGCGACGAGATGGGCCTGACCAATGTCGCGATCATGGCGCCCTTTGTACGCACCCCCGAAGAAGCGCACAATGTGATCAACCTGTTACACGACAATGATTTACGCAAGGGCGTGAACGATCTGAAAATCATCATGATGTGTGAAATTCCCGCCAATGCCCTGCTCGCCGATCGCTTCCTGAAATACTTTGACGGTTTTTCCATTGGCTCCAATGATCTCACCCAGTTGACATTAGGACTGGATCGCGACTCGGAAAAAGTCGCCTTTCTTTTTGACGAACGCAACGAGGCGGTCAAGTCACTGATGAGCATGGCCATATCCAGTTGCCGGCTAAAAAATAAATACGTTGGCATCTGCGGACAGGCGCCCTCCGATTATCCGGAATTGGCTTTGTGGTTAATGGAACACGGTATCAACAGCCTGTCGCTCAATCCGGACAGCGTGGTTGAAACCTGGTTGTATCTGGCCGAACACCTGTCTGTAAACACACACTGAGTACTATTATGTTAGTCATTCTTATCCTGATCAGTCTGTATCTCTTCTGGCTGGGCTTTGCCTTACGCCGGATCAACCGGCGTTATTCTGCGCTGGCATGGGGCGGCGCCGTGCTGCTCACGTTTCTAAGCCTTGGTGGTTTCTTCGGCTTCCTGTAAACTCCCCCGCTCCGCTAACGTAGAAGGAAAGCGCATGTCTGAAAATACTCTGCCACTGGTGATCGAACCCGAACAACTCAAAGCCGCGCTCGAACAGCGTGATTTACTGCTGGTTGATCTTTCTCAGCCCGCCACCTATGTGCAATATCATCTGCCGGACGCCGTTTTTCTCGACTACAGCTGGATTGTGCGTATCGAACATCCGCGCATGGGCCTGCTACCGCAAAAGGAACAACTCAGCCATGTGCTCGGCGCGCTGGGCATGACGCCCGATACTCATGTCGTTACCTATGATGATGAAGGCGGCGGTCGCGCCTGCCGTTTTCTCTGGACCCTGGACGCCATCGGCCATAAAAACCATTCGCTGCTCAATGGCGGGCTGCAGGCCTGGGTGAACACCGGCTTTGAAGTCAGCAGCAAAATACATTATCCGGCATCCGGTGAAGACTACCCTGTTAGCTTTACTGACGATCCGGTTGCGACCCGTCAATACATTCTCGACCACCTCAGCGATAATCACATCGCCCTGCTCGACACCCGCAGCCGTAAGGAATATCAGGGAAATAAAGTGCTGGCCGCGCGCGGCGGCCATATCCCCGGCGCGGAAAATATCGACTGGGTCGAAGCCATGGACAAACAGAACGATCTGCGCTTGAAACCCGAAGCGGAACTACGCGCGATGCTGGAATCCCGGGGCATTACCCCGGACAAAACCGTGATCGCCTATTGCCATAGTCATCATCGATCCGCGCATACCTATATCATGCTTAAATCGCTGGGCTATGAAAAAGTAAAAGGCTATCCCGGTTCCTGGTCGGACTGGGGCAATGAACCGAATACGCCGATTGAAAAATAAGCGAGCTGTCTGGATTCATTCAGCCGGGCTGGCGGGATAACAATCTTTCAATCAGATTGCGCCCCTCGGCGCTATCCCATTCACGCTCGCCAATAATGCGACCGATAAATTTTCCATCACGCCCAATCAGGTAACTGGTGGGCAGGGCGCGCACTTCATAGCGATTGCGCACTTCACCTTCGGTATCCAGCAACACGGGGAAACTATAGCCCCCCTCTTTCACTAATTTTGCAACCTGCTGCAGGTTATCTCGATCAACCGATAGCGCCAGCACCACCAGTCCCTGTTGAGCATAGTCCCGCCACACACTTTCCAGCGCTGGCATTTCCTTTCGACAGGGCGCGCAGAAACTGGCCCAGAAATTAAGCAGCACCAGCTTGCCCTTATAATCAGACAGGCGGATGGAACCTGTTTTTAAACCCGGTAAATCAAAACCCGGCGCAGATAATATCTTCTGCGGCGCGGTGATCTTCATCGCCGCTAATGCCTGTTGCAGGGCAGACTCATCCGCAGCGGCGCGGCTTATCGCCGGCAGGCATAAGCTGCATAACAGGCAAAAGATAAAAACACGCATCCGCATCGCTGTATTATCGCGCATGTTCGGCAAGATAGGCCATTAATTTATTACGCTGCGCATCAGTCAGGGGCGGATAATCCCGTTCCTGCCGACGCTGATCCATTACCGTAATCATATTCTTCCAGGCTGCTATGTTTAATCGACGCGGATGCGGCGCTGCATGACAGGCGCCGCATTGCTCAATATACACCTGCGCCGCCTCGGTTTGCGCATCGGGTAAATAGGCATGCGGATTATCCGGATCATGTGCGCAGGCGTTTAACAACACGCTCGATAATACGGCAAAAATAATTGTATTTATTTTCATCTTAGAACCCCAGTTGACTATCCGCTTCCGTCGCTGAACCCAGACCATAGCGAATACTTTTCTTCGATGGTATTTCCAGATACCAGGTCAACATGACGCGGTAATCCTGTTCCAGTTGCGGGCCGTTCAAATCACGGTACAGTGGCAGCG
This sequence comes from Gammaproteobacteria bacterium, assembly GCA_015491815.1. Lineage (GTDB taxonomy): Bacteria > Pseudomonadota > Gammaproteobacteria > UBA6429 > Thiohalophilaceae > JAADGZ01. Next base: position 21,855 of record WFVC01000093.1, read on the forward strand.
CAAGGGAAAAATCAATGATATGCAGGGGCGCGGGTTGCCACTGCAAACCCAGGGTCGCAAACACCTGACTGCCGCCATAGTTGCCGGTGTCCCACAGCGGTGACATATAGGACGAATCCTGATCGCCCTGAGTCGCTCGACCCGATGCGCCGCTTACCGCTTCATCCATTTCGCCGCGAATTTTGCCTTTGTATTCGGCGTTGATCTGAAACTGCAACAGGGTGTCATAACGGAACTGATACATGCTGTATAAATCCAGCCGTAATTCATTCCCCAGACGGTAATCACGCTTATTGTCATACAACCGCGCAATATAGGTTGCATTCGCGCCCCACCATAACGGCGAACGGGACCCCTGATACAAAATACCGATCATGGGATCAACGCTCCCCGAGCCCAGTTGCATGCCATAGGGCTGGAGTTCACGCTGGCGCATGGCCAGAGGATGACGGGTATTGCGCACGTCAATCGAACCGGTGGGCAGACTCAGGCCAAACAATAATGACGACTGGCTTTTTGGAATCAGCGGATCATCGGCAAACAGCCGGTATTTTCCCATCAGCATGGTATCGGCCAGTCCTTCTGATTTCATTTCAAAACCGAACTGACCGGTCAGCGTCTGCATTGCCGCGTTAAATTTCATATCCATCGAACTGGACTTGTACATCAGCATCACGCCGCCAAACAGATCATCACTAAAACTGTAACCGGTCGAGATATTCAACATGTTCATATCCATTTGCGTCGGTACGGCCATAAATTTTCCCATCGCCGGCATACCCAGAAGATCATCCGGATTCACGCTGTCCGTACCATTGCGCAGGCCTTCCATGTGCATCAACGCGGGACTGATTTTCACCCGGTATTCATAGGTCTCGGGAATGCCGCCGCCGGGGATATTCATCGGCATATTGCCCCCGCATTTTCCACAGCACAGCCCGATATAGGCCTGCGCGCTAACCGAAACCAGCATCGCCAGCAAACCGGCAAGGCTGGACAAATATTTGAACGACTTCATTGTTTTCCCACCTGTTGCTAAAATACTGACATGCATACTAGCAACGCAATCTGGCAGCGGGAATGTGACACAGTGTCGCGCGACAATTTGTCGCAGGCGGGGATTCCAGTTCTTATATGTTAAACCTGCGCAGTCTGCTTCTTCTGCGCAGCATCGGCATCGGCGCGCAACTGCTGGTGATACTGCTGGCGGTTTATGGCTTTGACATCAAGTTGCCGCTCCCGCCTCTGCTGCTGGTGCTGGGATTACTGAGCGGCTGGAATCTCTATAGCTGGCATTCAAAAAACCAGAACCACAAGCGTGAAACCTATTTTTTCTTCCAGCTCATGATCGATGTGCTGGCCCTGAGCGCGGTGCTTTATTTTACCGGTGGCGCCACCAATCCCTTTACCTGGCTGTTTCTACTGCCCATCGTTATTGCGGCCACGACGCTGCCGGCTCTGCAGATCTGGACGCTGGCCTTTGTCACTATCGCCGCCTATTCCCTGTTGATGCGTTATTATCTGCCGCTGGACTATGCCCATCCCAGTCACGATAGCGGATTCAACCTGCATATATTCGGCATGTGGTTTGGTTTTATGTTCAGCGCTGTGACCGTCGCCTACTTTATCAGCGGCATGGCCCGGAACTTACGGCAACGGGATCGACGACTGGCGGAGGCGCGCGAGCAACAACTGCGGGATGAACGCCTGATCGCACTGGGCACGCTGGCCACCGGCGCCGCCCACGAACTGGGAACCCCGCTGGCCACCATGACGATCATTAACGATGCCCTGATAGATGACTATGATGCGGCGCATCATCCTGAGCTGAATCAGCAGCTTCATATCATTTGTGAACAAATACAACGCTGCAAAACCGCGCTCTCAACCCTGTCCGCTTCCAGCGGTGAAATCCGCGCGGAGTCCGGACAGGCTGTTCGCGTTGAAGCTTACCTGCTGCAAATTATTGAACAGTGGCGGGCGCAACGTCCCGGCATTCATTTTCATCATCATTTCGATATTGATGATCAACATGCGCAGATCCTGGCTGATCAGGCGCTGACTCAGGCCGTGATCAATGTCCTTAATAATGCCGCTGACGCCAGCCCGGATTCGGTTTCCTTCCATGCTCACTGGGATAGCGATAAACTGGAACTGTCGATCAAGGATCGCGGCGAAGGACTCAATCCACTGGTCTCCCACAAGCTCGGCAAAGAGCCCTGCAGTTCGAAACAGAAGGAAACGGAATCAGGATTGGGACTGGGACTTTTTCTCGCCCATGCGACGATTAAACGCATGGGCGGGGAAATTACCTTATTCAATCGTCAACAGGGCGGCGTCTGCACCCGCATCATTCTCCCCTTAAACGATCTGACAGGCGCAGCATGATGAGCTCGGCAAATCCCCCGCACAGTCAGCAGGAAAAACTCATCGTGATTGATGACGATGAAACCTTCGCCAGCGTACTCAGCGCTGCGCTGGCGAAACAGGGCTTTCATACCGCGCACGCCTTAAACTGCGCACAGGCGCTGGCGCTGGCCGAACAAACCCGGCCCGATTACGCCATTGTCGATCTGCGCATCGGGCAGGAATCGGGGCTTGGCCTTATTCAGCAGCTCATCGCACTGAACCGCAACATGCATATTCTAATCCTCACCGGTTACGCCAGTATCGCCACCGCTGTGGAAGCCATCAAACTGGGCGCAGCCCATTACCTGACCAAGCCCGCCAGCACTCAGGAAATCATTGAGGCCTTACAGAAACAACAGGCCGATCCCGACGTCGAGCCGGCTGCGCGTCCGCTCTCGGTCAAACGGCTGGAATGGGAGCACCTGCAAAAGGTTCTGCTGGATCACGATGGCAACATCTCCGCCGCCGCCCGCGCGCTGGGCATGCACCGGCGCACACTACAACGCAAACTGGCGAAAAAGCCCAGTCGCGAATAGTTATAAACTAAGGAACCTCTGATTAATTCCGCCGTTCGTGGTGAAGTCCTGAGCCTGACGAAGGGGCGAACCATGAACGCCAAGTATTGTAAATATCATAATGTTATATGGTTCACCCTTCGACAGGCTCAGGGCGAACGGAATTAACAAGATCTTCCCTAACCTCTTCCACACGATGCGCCGCCTGCCATTCTTCCAGTCGCGCACGCATGCGCGCAACATGCCCGCCATCCCAGTACAGTTTGTTGCACACTGAACAGTAGACCGGCTCTTCGATCCGGGTTTGTATTTTTTCCGGCAGGGAAGCAAGCTGTTCATGCCTGGCGGGACGCAACGGGGTGTTGCAAACCATGCAACGGCTAAAGGGGCGGGACAACCAGTTTACGGAAACGCGCTCGCTCAACTGCCGGGCGCAATCATCCAGTCCCTCGCACTCAAGCAACACCACTGTGCCGGGCGCACGGCGATGTTCCAGTAATTTTTTATCGCGGGTGATTAACAGGCGATGCTCTTTCAGCGCCTGCTGAAGTAATTCGTAATCGCTGCGACCCTGTTGCTCGATGACGGTGTCATAACCGGCCGCTCGAAGCCAGTTCCCCAGCCGTTGAAACATTTCATCGCAGAGAAACTTCAAACAGCGCGCGCTCCGGCTTAATCCTGATCGATATTGCGAATCACGCCGGTCACGATCCCCAGAATCTGCACCTCTTCATTGTGCAGATAAATGGGCTCCATTTCCGGATTCGCCGGTTGCAGGCGAATGCCGTCGCGTTCGATATAAAACTTTTTCAGGGTTACCGTTTCACCGTTAATCATGGCGATCACAGACTCGCCATTCGATGCGCTTTCGCGTTTTTCCACGACAATGATGTCACCATCCTGAATATTGTCATCAATCATGGAATGCCCGCGCACCCTCAGCGCATAGCTGTTTTTACGCACCATATTGGCGGGAACCGTGACTTTCGCATGATCGTCATTCAGATCAACCGGCTGACCGGCGGCGACCCAGCCCAACAGCGGGATCTCTTTCAGCGGCTCGGCAAACACATCAAGGGCTTCGATCTGAGGCATCCAGACCGGACGATTATTCTTTGGTATCAGATAATTAACGTTATTCATTGAAGTAGTTTCCCCGTTTTTTACAAACCATAGCCCGATTCAGTGATAATTTCAATCCCAAGCGCAATACTAAATAAATAAAATGGCCAGCCCATCGACACGCGCTTGTCAGCATCGTTTAATAGCGGGACAATAGTTCACCGCGCAACGATGCATGCAACAGTATTACGGTAATCCTCTATGACTTTTTCTTTTCGCTTCGCCCGCCTGTTTTTTCCGGCGCTCTGTCTGCTATTCGCCGCCGTCGGCGTTCAGGCCGCCACGCCGGCGTTATCAGTCAGTCGCGCCTGGTCACCGGAAGCGCCGCCGGTCGTCAAAGTGCTTGCGGCGTATATGCTGCTGGAAAACCGTTCCGACGCCGATATCACCATCAAGGCCATTCACAGTCCGGATGTTGACTCGGTTGAAATCCACAGCATTCGCGCCAAAGACGGTATGATGAGCATGGTCAAACAGGATCATCTCCGTATTCCGGCGGGCAAGACCCTCTCGCTGCAGCCCGGTGAAATACATATTATGTTGATCGGCCCGCATAAGATCTTTCGCGATGGCGATCTTATCTCACTGACCTTGACGCTGGATAACGGTGAGCAACAGCAGATCGATGTGCCGGTGCGCAAGCGCGATTTTTAATCTTCCATTCATGGTTTCCTATGCACGCCTCTTTGTCTGATCGCCTGTTCGCCCTGCTGCAATATAGTCTGCCGCACCATTTTCTTTCCCGCATCATGCTCAGGCTGACTCGCAGTCGCGGACTTTTCCGGCGTCTGTTTACCCCCTGGTTTATTCGTCATTTCAATATCGATATGAGCCAGGCGCGTGAACCGGACTGGCGTTGCTATGAAAACTTCAATCAGTTTTTTACCCGTGAACTCAGGCCCGACGCCCGACCGGTTCAGGCTGAGGAAAATGATTTGATCTGTCCGGTTGATGGCAGCGTCAGTCAGGCCGGCGCGATTCAAACCGATCGTATTTTTCAGGCCAAGGGACATGACTATTCACTCGACGCCCTGCTCGGGGGGAATAGCGCATGGGCGGACACATTTACCGATGGGGAATTTGCGACGCTGTATCTGTCGCCCCGCGATTATCATCGCATTCACATGCCCATTACCGGCAGGCTGCTCGAGGTGATTCATGTTCCCGGTCGGCTGTTCAGCGTCAACCCGGCAACCGCCCGCACAATTCCCGCTCTGTTCGCCCGCAACGAACGGGTCATCTGTATTTTTGAAACCGCCATCGGGCCGATGGCGATGGTGCTGGTGGGAGCAATTTTTGTCGCCAGTATCGAAACCGTCTGGGCCGGCGTGATCACCCCGCCGGCGGGGACGCGGGTTCGCCACTGGGATTATCGGGATAAAGATATTCGTTTGAACCGGGCCGAAGAAATGGGCCGTTTTAACATGGGCTCGACGGTGATTTTATTATTCGGCAAAAAACGGATGCACTGGGATGAGGCGATAAAAGCAAGCGCAACCGTGCGCATGGGGCAACGATTAGGCCGGCCCGATGCGCAGACTTGAACGGCGCCTAAATAGCTGTTCCAAATTCCTGTCCACCA
>WFVC01000094.1 GCA_015491815.1 Gammaproteobacteria bacterium
GTGGTGATTCTGGGCGCAGGGGTAGCGGGCGGCAACGCGGCGCTGCTGGCTTCGGCAATGGGGGCGCAAGTTACCGTGTTTGATCGCAATCGTGAAAAGCTGGCGCAGATGCGTGCGCTGGGCAATAACGTCACCGCGCTGCATCCGTTCAAACAGAGTATTCACGAAGCCGTGTGTGAGGCGGATCTGCTGATTGGCGCGGTGCTGATTCCGGGGGAAAAAGCGCCGCATCTGGTGGATGCCGATACGGTCAGGCAAATGCGTCCGGGCAGCGTGATCGTTGATATTTCAGTCGATCAGGGCGGCTGCATCGAAACCACCCGGCCGACGAATTACGATGCTCCGACCTTCGTCTGGGAAGAGGTGTTGCATTTCGGGGTCACCAACATGCCCGGCGCGGCGCCACGCACGGCCTCGCAGGCGCTATCAGCGGCGCTGACGCCCTATATTTTGCGCCTGTGCGGGCAAGGTTGGGAAAACCAGCCGGATCTGGCCGCGGGCATCAATGTTTCGGCGGGAGAAATTCGCCTTTCCAGCTTGCAAAACACCTGATAATAAAATATAAATATTCTATATTATTAAGTATTTAGAACTTTTATCTAATATTCAGGTTTAAGATCATGTCTCAGGCAAGTCAAAAACTGGTAGCACGCGCCCCACTGGCCGGTCATTTACGCCGGGGATTGCGTGAAGGCGCGCTGTTTATCTTTGGTTTCAGCGCCCTGTATTTCCTTCTCGCCCTGCTCAGTTATCAGCCGCTTGATCCGGGCTGGACCCACAGCGGCAGCGCGCAAATGAGCGGGCAGGTGGCTAATCTGGGCGGGCCGACCGGCGCCTGGTTTGCCGATGTTTTCCTCACCCTGTTTGGTTATCTGGCTTACCTGTTTCCCGTCATGGTCGCCTTTGCCGGTTGGCAGCTCTATCAGGGCAGGGAACAGGAACCCGCTCAAGCCTTTGATATTCGGGGCTTTATGCTGCGTTTCGGCGGCTTTGTACTGACCCTGATCGCCGGTTGCGGACTGGCCAGTCTGCACGATAATTCGGTTGTCAGCCTGTTGCCGGTAAACGCCGGCGGAATTCTCGGGGATCTGGTCGGCCAGCTGATGGAAGGCGCGTTCAATCTCATGGGCGCCACCCTGTTACTGCTGGCGCTGTTTCTCAGCGGCGTGACCCTGTTTATCAATCTTTCCTGGATTAAGTTAATCGACGCCACCGGCGCGCTAACGCTGGCGCTGGCGGACAGACTGTTTCAACTGCTGCTGGGGTTGCGCAGCGGGCTGGTAACTCTGTTTGCGGTCTGGCAGGCGCGGCGACAGAAAGCGAGCGCCGCCAAACGTATAAAACTGGAAAAACGCCGGGAGCCGGTGATGTTTGAACACCAGCCGCCGGAGATTAAAGCGCCGAAGAAAGTCGTCAAACAAAGCCGCCGGGTGGAAAAGGAAAAACAGATCCCGCTGTTTGTCGCCGAAGGCGAGGGTCAGTTGCCGCCGCTGTCACTGCTGGATGAATCGACGCCGAATAAATACAGTCTCTCCAAAGAGGCGCTGGAAGCTATTTCCCGACAGGTCGAATTGAAATTGCAGGACTTCGGCGTGGAAGTGCAGGTGGTCGCGGTGCATCCCGGGCCGGTGATTACCCGTTACGAATTGCAGCCCGCTCCCGGCGTCAAAGTCAGCAAGATCACCAATCTGGCCAAGGATCTGGCGCGCGCGCTGTCGGCAATCAGCGTGCGCGTGGTGGAAGTCATCCCGGGCAAGACCACCGTTGGTCTGGAAATTCCCAATGAGCAGCGTGAAATTGTGCGTCTGATCGACAACCTGAAAGCCGTCGAGTTTGCCGATGCCCGCTCGCCGCTGACCCTGGCGCTGGGCAAGGATATCAGCGGTCAGCCAGTGGTCGCGGATCTGGCGCGCATGCCGCATCTGCTGGTGGCCGGCACCACCGGCGCGGGTAAATCGGTGGCGCTGAACGCCATGATTCTGAGCATGCTCTACAACGCAACCCCCAATGACGTGCGCCTGATCATGATTGATCCGAAAATGCTGGAGCTATCCATTTATGACGGCATTCCCCACCTGCTCGCGCCGGTGGTCACCGACATGAAAGAGGCCGCCAACGCGCTGCGTTGGTGCGTGGCGGAAATGGACAATCGCTATCGGCTGATGGCGGCGCTCAAGGTGCGCAACATCGCCGGTTATAACCGTAAGGTGCAGGAAGCCATTGATGCGGGAAAACCGATTCTTGATCCCCTGCATCCTGAAGATTCCGAACTGCCGGCGCAGGAACTGTCGCCGCTGCCCTATATCGTGGTCATCGTCGATGAGCTGGCCGACATGATGATGCTGGTGGGCAAGAAAGTCGAAGAACTGATCGCGCGACTGGCGCAGAAAGCCCGCGCTTCCGGCATCCATCTGATTCTCGCCACCCAGCGGCCTTCGGTGGATGTCCTGACCGGCCTGATTAAATCCAATATCCCCGCACGCATCGCCTTTCAGGTGTCATCGCGGGTGGATTCACGCACCATTCTCGACCAGATGGGGGCGGAGCAACTACTCGGTCACGGCGATATGCTCTACATGCCGGCCGGCACCGCCGTGCCCACCCGTATCCACGGCGCCTTTGTGGATGATCACGAAGTGCATAATGTGGTGGAAAATCTGAAAGCCAGCGGCCAGCCGCAATATATCGAGGAAGTGCTGGCGGGGATTGACGAATCTGAAAGTGGCGCGGGCGCAAATCCGGCGTCGGATTCGGAATCGGATCCGCTTTACGATCAGGCCGTGCAAATTGTCACCCAGACGCGCAAGGCTTC
>WFVC01000095.1 GCA_015491815.1 Gammaproteobacteria bacterium
ACACCCATATTCAGCGTGATTTTAGTAATGCGTGGAACTTCCATTACACTTTTGTAGGCAAACTGTTCTTTTAGTTTGTCTACGACTGTATCTTTATAAAAACCTTGCAAGCGCGCCATTATTTATAACCTGAATAATCTATTCTATAAAAGTCGATATACTATTTATCAAACGTCCAGCACTTCGCCGTTCGACTTGAAGTAACGCACCTTGCGGCCGTCTTCAAGGAATTTAAAACCAAGCCTGTCCGCTTTACCTGTTGAAGGATTGAAAATCGCCACATTGGAAACATCCAGCGGCATTTCCTTCTCAATGATTCCACCAGGCACACCCGCATTAGGATTTGGTTTCTGGTGTTTTTTAACCACATTGATGTTATCAACAAAAACACGAGCCGTTTCAGTTACCACACGGCTAACCGTGCCACGTTTACCCTTGTCCTTGCCTGCAATAACGATTACGTCATCACCTTTTTTAATCTTGTTCATGATCTTAGCTCTACCTTGTATTTCACTGTTCTCAGATGAGGATGACTTAAAGCACTTCCGGCGCCAGTGAAATAATTTTCATGAAGTTTTCGGTTCGCAGCTCACGAGTAACTGGTCCAAAAATACGAGTGCCAATAGGCTGCAGCTGTGCATTCAATAATACAGCAGCATTGCTGTCGAAACGGATAACGGAACCATTGGGACGGCGCACGCCTTTACGGGTGCGCACAACCACGGCATTAAACACTTCGCCTTTCTTTGCCTTGCCGCGAGGAATGGCTTCCTTCACGCTCACCTTGATCACGTCACCGATTCTGGCATAACGGCGTTTTGAACCGCCTAATACTTTAATACACTGTACCCGACGCGCGCCGCTGTTGTCGGCGACTTCGAGTGTTGTTTGCATCTGGATCATAAGTGACTCCGCTAAATCCTGAAATTTTATCTATTAATGCTAATGCGCGTTAAATCACTGGCGCCCGTTCAACGATTTCTTCCAGTTTCCAACATTTATTTTTGGAAATAGGACGACATGAACTGACGGTTACCAGATCGCCTTCGTTGCAGGCATTCTCTGCATCATGCGCAAACAATTTGTTTGAACGCTTAATGTATTTACCATAAACAGCATGCTTGACCTTGCGTTCAACCAGCACAGTAATTGATTTGTCCATTTTATTACTAACAACACGACCGGTGACCGTGCGCTGAACTTTTGCTTCTTCACTCATTCTGCTTTACCTGCTTTTTCATTCAGAACAGTTTTAACCCGTGCGATGTTACGACGCACAGTTTTCATCTGATGCGGGCGAGCAAGTTGTCCTGTCGCCTGCTGCATACGCAGATTGAACTGTTCACGCGCCAGACTCAATAATTCCGCATTGAGTTCTTCGGCTGTTTTTTCACGTAATTCTGTCGCATTCATTAGAGTACCGTCCTGCTAACAAAAGTGGTTTTAAGCGGCAACTTGGCGGCCGCCAGACGGAAGGCTTCGCGCGCGATTTCTTCAGACACGCCTTCCATTTCATAGAGCATACGACCGGGCTGAACCTGGGCTACCCAGTATTCGACGTTACCCTTACCTTTACCCTGACGCACTTCCAGTGGTTTTTTGGAAATAGGCTTATCAGGAAAAACACGAATCCAGATCTTACCGCCACGTTTGATATGACGAGTCATTGCCCGACGTGCGGCTTCAATCTGACGCGCAGTAATTCTTCCACGGGCCGTTGATTTTAAACCAAACTCACCAAAGCTTACTTTATTGGCGCGATTGGCAAGGCCACGGTTGCGACCTTTCTGTTGTTTACGAAATTTTGTACGTTTTGGCTGCAGCATCTCTCAGACTCCTTTAACCGGCGGCAGCCTTCGCGGATTCAGTTTCGGCTTCATCTCGGTTGCCGATAACCTCACCTTTGAAGATCCAGACCTTCACACCAATAATGCCGTAAGTCGTTTTCGCTTCGGCAACACCATAATCAATATCTGCACGCAGAGTATGCAAAGGCACACGACCTTCACGATACCATTCAGTACGCGCAATTTCCGCACCATTCAGACGCCCGGCGACATTGATGCGAATGCCCTGTGCGCCCAGACGCATACTATTTTGTACAGCGCGTTTCATCGCCCGGCGAAACATGATTCGACGCTCAAGCTGCTGGGCCACACTTTCCGCAACCAGGGTTGCGTCCAGTTCAGGTTTACGAATTTCTTCGATATTCATGCGCACATGCGGCACACCCATCATATTGGTGACGTCTTTGCGCAGGCGCTCGATGTCTTCACCTTTTTTACCAATCACCAGACCCGGGCGGGCAGTGTGAATAGTAATGGTGGCATTACCCGTAGTGCGTTCAATCTGAATTCGACTAACCGATGCATGTGCAAGCTTCTTTTTAATGAAGGCGCGCACTTCAAGATCGGTATTCAACATATCCGGATAGTCCTTCGAATTGGCGTACCATTTTGAAGTCCAGTCCTTGACGATGCCAAGGCGAATACCTGTAGGATGTACTTTCTGACCCATAATCGCTCTCTTATTTTTCCGCAACCGTCACGGTAATGTGACTTGTGCGTTTGAAAATATGGTTAACAGAACCTTTAGCGCGAGCTCTCCAACGCTTTAAAGTCGGTCCTTCATCAACAAAAACACGCTCGACTTTCAGCTCATCAATGTCCGCGCCTTCGTTATGCTCGGCATTGGCAATCGCTGACTCCAGCAGTTTTTTGATAATAGCGGCGGCCTTTTTCGGGCTGAATGTCAGCGTCTGCAGGGCTTCCTCAACCGGAAGACCACGGATCTGATCGGCAACAAGGCGACCTTTCTGCGCGGAAATACGCGCATGTCTTAATTTAGCTGCAACTTCCATTCTCTTGCCTACCTCGATTTCTTGTCAGCAATATGACCACGATAAGTACGTGTGGGCGCGAACTCACCCAGCTTGTGGCCAATCATGTTCTCGGAAATCAGCACTGGAACATGCTGTCTGCCATTATGCACAGCGATGGTCAGGCCAATCATGTCAGGAATAATCATCGAACGACGAGACCAGGTTTTGATCGGTCGCTTTGAGTTGGCGTCAATTGCTGCCTTCACCTTTTTTACAAGGTGCAAGTCAATAAATGGTCCTTTTCTGATAGAACGTGGCACTGTTATTTACTCGCTGTCAGTTAATTCAAATAAAATTATTTCTTGTTACGACGACGCACGATCATATTGTCGGTGCGTTTGTTCTTACGGGTTTTGTAACCCTTGGTCGGCACGCCCCAGGGGGTAACCGGATGGCGACCACCGGAAGTCCGGCCTTCACCACCACCATGCGGGTGATCAACCGGGTTCATGGCTACACCACGAACCGTCGGACGCACCCCACGCCAGCGGGTGGCGCCGGCTTTACCCAATTTACGCAGGTTGTGTTCACCATTACTGAC
>WFVC01000096.1 GCA_015491815.1 Gammaproteobacteria bacterium
ATATAAGCTTATGATATTAAAAGAAAAATATAACAATGCGCTGCAGCTGACCCAGCAACACGCCGTTTCGCTGCGCTACACTCTGTGTCGCCGGTCAGCTGAGCTTAAGCGTTATGTATAAAAACAACCCGCTGCTCCGTGTAACCTTATGATTTTACGTAAAAAACAATAGTCTTGAGTTCGCGTTAAATATGTCTATAATATGTAGACATTATCACGTGTTTCGGGAAAGATTATGAAGGCATCAATAGTAGACTTAAGGTATAAAACAAATGATATTCTAAAGGCGCTTGATCGAAATGAAAGCGTTACTGTTCTGTATCATGGGAAAATAAAAGGTGTGATTAAACCTGCCAGGGAAAAGACAACATCAAAAATAAAAGATCATCCTTTCTTTGGTATGAATAAAGATTCTGACGAAACAGTATTAGAAGAACTCGCAAACTTAAGAAAGGCCCGACATGATTTATGATACAGATATTTTAATCTGGGTTCAGCGAGGAAATGAAAAAGCTGCGAAGTTAATTGAGAAAGATAATGATAAATATCTATCCATTCAGAGTTACATGGAATTGCTTCAGGGTGCAAAAAATAAAACACACCACAAATATGTAAAGGATTTCATTAGTGAATTCGAGTTTTCTATATTACCGCTTACTGAAAATATAGGTCATAGAGCACTAATATATGTTGCGGAATATGCGCTATCTTCAAATATGAGGGCTGGTGACGCAATTATTGCCGCAACGGCAATAGAAAATAACATCATGTTAGTTTCTAGCAATGTAAAGCATTTCAAGGTGGTAAAAGAATTGCAGCTAAAAACATTTAAACCATGACGCAGCACATAACAAACTCATCCAGAGGTGCTTTCAGAAGGTTTTGGTGTTGCCGCACTGCCCTGTTTTCTCACCGCCCGGATGCCCGACTGAACCGTATTTTACCCCACCCCGTGAACTGACTTCTGAATTGTGGGTGTTGGTCATCCGGATTTAAGGCGAATGGCTCGTGTTAAAGCATTAATGGATTTACTGACAGAAGTTTTGCAGAAGGATAAAGATTTAATTGAAGGGAGGTTGATCAGGTAGGGGTATATAATCTCTCCCTTGCTGCCGGCAATGGATGACTACTACATTTACAGTTCCGTAAAAAAGCGACACACCAGTTGATGAAAGCGTGCTACATGCACAGGCTTATCGCCCTGATAGGCATGTAAGGTATACACAGGCCAACGTGGCCCTGTCATTCGATCAACAATATGAACCAGCTCCCCTGTTTTTAATAGAGGTCTTGCTGCCACGTCAGGCAACAATACAATACCCAGATGACGCTGCGCCATTTCCAGGGCACAGGTGAGCGTATTCGTCTGGGCAAACTGGCTGAGTTTGATGGTCAGTCTCTCGTTGCTGTCTAATTGCAATATCGACATTTTCTGCTGCTGCCAACTTGTCGCAATCCAGCGGTGCTGACAAAGTTCTTCCACTGTTTTGGGGGTACCCGTGCGTTGCAGGTAAAGAGGGGTGGCGCAAAATATTTCCGTCATGGTGCCGACGGGTAAGGCACGGTAACTGCTGTCTGGCAAATCTCCGGCATGTATCGCGACATCCAGCTTGCTGTCGACGAGATCCAGGGTTTTATCACTCACCACCAGTTCTGGCTCCAGACCAGGATACTCGACGCAAAGCTGTTCGATTGCCGGTATCACCACATTCGCTTCCAGTGCATGGGGGAAAGTCACGGCAAAACGCCCCTGCGGATCCACGCCGGCATTAACGATATCCGTGAACGCCAAATTGACTTGATCCTGTAATAACTGGCAACGCCGCAACAGTTTTTCACCTAAGGCGGTCAACGACACGCCCCGTGTCGTCCGGTTCAGAACGCGTATGCCCAGTTCCTTTTCCAGCTGGCTGACTTGCTGGCTAACCGCAGACTTGGTAATTCCGAGCGTCTCCGCCGCACGGGTAAATGAGCCTTTTTCCGCGACGCTCGCAAACACCATCAAGCGGGAAAGTTGTCGAATATTGTTCATTTTTTCTAACCAGAAAGTCAACTTTATTGGTATTGTTCTGAATTATAACCCGCTATAGACTGCTTTTCACCTTAACATCCTTAAACAAAGGAGAGCGCAAATGACAGCTTACGTCATCGTCGGATTTACTCCGAAAGACCCGGAAAAACTTCAACAATACGCTGCTTCCGCCCCTCCCACCCTGGCCAGGCACTCCGGTGAAATCGTGACAAGGGAGCCGGTGGAATCCCTGCATGCTGATGCTGGCTATCCAATACAGGTGATTGTTGCCTTTCCCTCAAAGGAAGATGCAACCCGGTGGTATCGCTCCAGGGATTATCAGGTACTCATTCCAGTACGTGATGCCGGAATGGATTCTCAATTTCAACTGATTGGTTAACTCGAACGGGAGACTGCACACATGAAAAATACACTCAAAATGACCGGCCTGCTTTCCGCGCTGTTGTTTACCGGGTCAGCATTAGCCGACAGCCCCGTATGGGTCACATCAGGCCTGAAGATGCCGGAGTCTGTTGAATATGACCGGGTGCGCGATCAGTTTTATGTATCCAATATTAATGGTGGCGTGATGGAGCAGGATGGTAATGGATCGATTGGCTTGCTTGATGCTCGCGGCAAGCTTATCAGTGTCGACTGGGTTACTGGGCTACACTCTCCAAAGGGGCTGGCGCTGCACAACAACAAGCTTTACGTTGCTGACGTTAAGCAGTTGGTTGTCATTAATGTTGACAGCGGAAAATTGGTTGCGCGCTATGCAGCAGATGATTCCATGGTGCTCAATGGCATTACCATTAGCAAAACGGGAACCGTATTTATCTCTGACTGGCCTGGTAACCGCATTTATACCCTGGACGATGGTGAACTAAAAGTGTGGCTTGAAAACGTCGAACTGAATTCACCAAACGGGCTATGGGTGGACAACGAAAGCCTGTACGTTGCCTCGTGGGGAGCAAAACCCAAACAGGATTTCACAACAGAGACCTCGGGTAACATAAAACAAATTTCACTCAAGACCAAAAACATCAGAACACTCCCCCAGGAGAATCGCTGGATCAATATGGATGGCATCTACCCATATTCAAAAAACAAGTGGATCATCAGCGATTTTATAAAAGGGGAAATTCTGCTCCTTGATGGCAGAGGACGCGTGGAGAAATCGGTAACATCCAAATATGGTTCTGCCGACTTTTACTACATACGTGAAAAAAACCTGCTCATTGTCCCTTTGATGATGGACAACAAGGTTGTTGCTTATACATTTGAGTGAATTCAGTCTAAATAGCTGTTCCTAATTCCAGTACACTTTAGAAATTACCGTTCGTCCTGAGCTTGTCGAAGGACAAATAGATTAAGCACTCTATTCACCGCATTTCCACGCTCATGGTTCGACCCTTCGTCAGGCTCAGGACTTCACCACGAACGTGGAAATTCACAAGTGATCTGGAATTAGGAACACTTATTTAGTAAGACAAAATAGACTTCCGAGGTAATGCTATGACTGGGTTGTTCACACCCATCAAACTGGGATCCTGCGATCTGCCAAACCGTATTGTGATGGCTCCGATGACCCGGTGCCGTATTGGCGCTGACGGGGTGCCGGTCGAACTGAACGCGACCTACTACGCCCAGCGCACCACTGCGGGACTGATTATCAGCGAAGCCTGCGCCATCTCGGCTCAGGGTGTCGGTTACGCCAATACACCCGGTATCTACAATGAGGCGCAGGTTGAGGGTTGGCGCAACGTGACCCATCGGGTTCATAACAAAGGGGGAGTTATTTTTTTGCAACTCTGGCACGTGGGTCGTATCTCTCACCCCTCGCTGCAACCCGATGGAAACCTGCCGGTGGCTCCGTCTGCCATTCGACCAACAGGAGAGGCGTTTACTTATGACGGGCTATTACCCTTTGTTACACCACGCGCACTGGAGGCAGAAGAAATTGCGGGTATTGTTGCCGATTATCGAAATGCCGCCAAAAGGGCTCTCGACGCCGGTTTTGATGGTGTCGAGATCCATGCCGCAAACGGCTATCTGATTGATCAGTTCCTGCGCAGTAGCACCAATCACCGGGAAGACGCTTATGGGGGATCCATAGAGAACCGGCTACGTTTTCTGTCTGAAGTTGTCAGTACCGTTTGCGAAGCCTGCGGGCCGACGCGTGTCGGTGTACGGTTATCACCGCAAAACAGTTTCAACGACATTTCCGATGACGACCCACAAACGCTGTTCGACAGGATAATTGACTGCTTGAATCCATTCGGACTTGCCTATGTACATATTGTCGAAGGCGTCATTCATTCGCCGGACAAAATTGCACCCCCGTTCAATTACGGTAAACTTCGCGTACGTTATCAGGGGCGGTATATGGCCAATAACGGCTACGACAAAAAACGTGCAGAAGCTGCCCTGGCCAGCGGAGCCGCTGATCTTATCTCCTTTGGCAGACCATTCATTGCCAATCCCGATCTACCAGATCGGTTTGCAGGGGGCGTAGCTCTGGCGGAGGCGGATCAATCAACGTTCTACACAGGGGACGAAAATGGATACACTAACTATCCCTGAAAAATACCGCGCTTAACAATCGTAGAGCCTGTTGTAGGTACGATTTCAATCGTACCTACAAGTTGATCGCTGTTTCGCATGTGTACTGGTATTTGGAACAGCTATTTAGTAAATAACCTCCTTGAAAGCTGATTGGGCATATCCAGAGCTATTGTTCTCACTTGCATGCGGAAGCAATCCAGGTTGTCCCTTTCATGCGTAATGTTCCATCCTGTTTCATGGCATCAGCGACTCCGATTACCTCACCGATATAATCCGAGCGTACAGAATCCTCTAATTCTCCGACGAGCGCCATAACTGGCGCAGCCAAATCCGATATCGCCTCCCAATAGGCAAGACCATCATTAACTTCAATGACATCAATCTCCATCTCCTCCAGCACGATATTTCTGAATCCCGCCTTCGCAAGAAAATCCAGCAAGCGGCCTTGATCTGCAAAAGCAAAAATACTCGGGCTGCCTGGAGGTGAAGATGGTACATCCATGTACTTCTCTAACGTCTTCAAAAGCACATCAACAAATGGATTCTTCTTCTGTGCAGACCAGCATGCCAGAGCTATACGCCCTCCCTGTTTCAATACCCGATGGGCAGAGGCCAGACAATCCTGCGGTTGTGGCATAAACATCAACCCCCAGCGTAAGGTTACCGCGTCAAATGAGCCATCCGTATATATCAACTTTTCTGCATCGATACAGTGAAAATCGATATTACTTAGACCTTCTTTTTCCGCTTTCTCACGAGCAACAGCCAGCATTTCATCGACCAGATCCGTTCCGATAACCATACCCGAATCGCCGACAATTTTCGCTGCAGTTATTGCAGGCTCACCCGTACCCGACGCAATATCAAGTACTCGTGCTCCTGACGTTATTTCGGATAATTCAAGCATGCGCTTGGTCACCGGCGCCGCGCCTTTGCGTAATATATTGTCACGTCGACGCCAGCCTTCGGCAGCCGATGCCCAATTATTGCGTTCGCGTTCTTTAATCGCTGTAGCAACCTGAGCTTCATCATTCATGGCAAATACCCCTATGCTGTTCTCTGTCCGTTATCCATACCTTTCGCTGTTGGATCCATACTCAACATGCCCAATGTTTCTAGCAATGTGCGTTGTACAGGTTCAGCAGATATATTCAAATCTCGCACGCCGTAATCGAGACCGGAAACAGTCCGTAATGGACGCTCTTTGTGTGGCAGTGCAATCAGGCTTGCGATGTCATCGGCCACAACCTGCGGGTTAACAGCGTCATCCGTTTGATAGAATTCTTCAAACGAGGCCAGCATTTTGTCCGGCAATTGTGCTACATCGCCGTAGTCTGCCAGACGTTCCATATCTTCCGGCTTTGGTGACTTGGAAATCAATGATGTGCCAAATGGCCCCGGCTCAACGATGACGGAATCAATACCCTGAGCAGACAATTCATAGCGGTAAGACTCCGCCACGGCTTCAAGCGCAAACTTGCTCGCACAATAAATACCAAAATACGGAAACACCAGACGCCCGGCCAGTGAACTTACATGGATCAACAATCCCGACTGCTGTTTACGCATATGAGGAATGACAGCGCGGTCTAATTGAACCGGCCCAAAATAATTGACGTCCATTTGTTGTTTAACTTGTTCGAGGGTATATCCTTCGGTGATACCTACGTTCATAACACCGGCATTATTCACCAGCACATCTATTTTCCCCTGCTCCTTCACGACATGTGCAACAGCGGCATCAATTGATGCACTGTTTGTTACATCAAGCTCAATTGTATGCAGATTCAGGTTTTCGTTTCTCGCCAATTCCATTAACTCGGAAGCAACGGAATGGTTACGCTTAGCCGGATTACGCATCGCCGCATAAACACAATGCCCCTGCCGCGCAAGCGTTTCGACAGTTAGCCGACCGAATCCGGAACTACTACCGGTAACAAGAATCACTTTGGTTGATAATTCATTCTGACTTGACATTTTTGTTCTCCAGTTTGATGTTATTGGGTTAAATATTATTTACGCAGACGTGACGTTAATTTGTGTTGAATAATAGCTATCCAACGTTTTTACAAAACGTGAATAAACGTCCCTGAAATCTGACGTGACTGAATCCTTGACTGATTTTAGTTTTTCCAGCGCACGCGCCCACTGGGCAACACGGGAATTTGTTTGGTAAAGATTGAGCGGGTACTGATCCTCGAGAAGATCAATGCGCATGAAGAGCGGAGCAAAGGCCGCATCAACAAGGGAAAAGTTTTTCCCGTTAAAATAAGGACCCTCACCCAATTCTTTTTCCAGCCGCTCAAATTGACGTTCCAGTTGATTTTTTACTTTTTCGAAAGAATTCGAGTCACTCGCGATCGTCATGTTGTAATGCGTCATGATCATCTCGGAGCCGAATTCAATCCAGGCGCGGTTTTGTGCGTGTTTTAACGCATCTGCAGGATGTAATGCCGGTGGATTAACTTCATCCAGGTACTCATTAATGACCGCTGATTCAAATAACACAGCATCATCCACTTTGAGGATCGGCACCTTGCCCAATGGTGATATTTCCAAAAACCATGCTGGAGGGTTACCGAGATCAACGTAGGTCAATTTAAAATCAACTTTCTTTTCCAGAAGCGTAATGACCGAGCGCTGTACAAATGGACATACGTTGAAGCTGATTAACTCTGGTTTAAATTTCATATCTTTCCTTTTTTTACAATATTAGACCGGTCAACTATTATTAATTTAAAAAATTTTCCGGCTAATTTTTAGCGATAAACTTATTCAAAATAATGTCGCGAAACTGCTCCAGCGGCGCCCCTCCTTTCTCAATTTTCATTCTCAACAGCGCGCCCTCAAAACCATTAAGCAAGAGATCCGCAAGTGCTTCTGCCGCAATATCCTGTCGGATGCTGCCATCCTTTTGCCCCCGACGGAGTACGGCGGCAAAGGCATCACGTGTGGCATTCATCGAGCGCTCGACGGCTTTGCGGCAAACCTCACTGGTATCACTGATTTCCGCACCCAGGTTGCCCGCCAGACACCCATGTTTGCCCCCATCATCGAGGTGCATCTGAATCGCCCAGTCAAAAAATTGATGCAGTGCAGTCAAACCCGGTATGTTGGCATCCGCAAATATCTCCGCGAGTTTTTGCTGAGTGATCTCCGTATAATAATCAACGACTTTTGCGCCATAGTCTTCCTTGCTCTCAAAATAATGATAAAACGAGCCTTTCGGGATATTGACCGCGCTCAGGATGTCTTTGAGACCAATACCGTGAAAACCATGCTCACTGAAAAGCTCGATCCCTTCTTCCAGCAAGCGCATTTTGTTCGATTCTGTTTTTGAGGATTTCGTCATAACCGGACAAATACTAGACCGGTCGTCTATTATTGTCAAGCAGTAAAATATCAGCCAGACCATTTGTAGTAAGGGGGCGCCCCAGCCTGTTGCGACCCCTGAGCCTTTGATCCGGGCAGCGTGGTGTTACCGGCCACGCCAACACCACCTAATCAACAGAAAAAGCCAGTATCTGACTCATCTCGGTGAGCGAGCGATCAGACTTGCTGCGCCAGGTATCAATTGCAGTCTGCACATTAACCCAATCTTTGTTTGAGCCGGGAATTCTGTCGATGATGCCTTCTCGCTTGAGGGCTTTGATGACATCGGGTGTAAAAGCAATGGCATCGACCTCCATGCGCTGCAGAAATATCTGGCTCGTTTTTCCGCCAAGGCGTGCGCCGTTCTTCTGCAGCTCACGGAGGTTCTTGCAATAATCGGCGGGTTTCCAGGTGGCAAAATAATCACCAACACTGCCGTGAACATCGCTGATCTCTTTGAGGAAGGTGGCGTTTTCCCTGACGGAACGAATCTTGACGACATTTCTGACAATTCCATCTGCTTTCAGCAACCGATCCAGATCATCATCTGACATCATCATCCAGCGATTCACGTCAAACCCCTCGAACACTTCCTCGAATCGCGGCCACTTGTTTTCAATAATCTGCCAGTTGAATCCCGCCTGAAAAATGCATTTGGTCATTGCCGACAACCAACGATCATCCGCTATCTTGCGAATCTTTCTGGCAGACAGTGGTCGCGTCAAAAGACGCTCAAGGGCCGCCGTACCGCCTTTTCGTTTGGCGGCAATTCGGGTGATGTCAGTCATTGATCGCATACGGTACTCACGCCATTTTCTATTCCTGAATTCAAGTTTGATTCAGTGCTTATCTCAGGTCGGTACAGAGTAAGTGACGATCGTCATGTCGGCAGCCTCATTTCGCAGAGGTATGATTGCCTGATAGGCATCGGAATTAAACCAGGCCTTGAGCGCATCCTGGTTTGGGAATTTTATGATTCCCACCGTCTGATGATCGGCCTGACCGGCAAGTACGTCGTCTTTCTTGCCGCGCAGAACCAGTTCGCCCTGATGAGGCGCGAGTGTTTCTCCGGCTTTTTGGGCGTATTCCTGAAATTTCTGTGGATCGCTTACCGTTGCGGTGGCAACAAAAAATGCAGTCATGATTTTCTCCTTGTGTCGGTTGTAATAATCAGGAAGCGATGCCTTGTAGAGCCGTCAATATTTGCTCGACCTCGGCGCGCTTTCTGTAGTTATTCGGGACGAAGGCCCAGGCGATCTCCCCCGTCGGCGCGATCACATACGTTGCCGGGTCGGGGAAGGTAAACGACGCATCATCAGTGAGCGCTTCGATATCGACGTGAAGTTGTTCCAGCAATTGGCGGTGACTTTCGGGGAGCGTGAAGACAACACCGTAAGATTCCGCGATACGGTTGCCGGGGTCATGTAGTACATCAAATTCGACGCGCCTGACGGCCATATCGACAACCTCTTGTGGCGCTCCGCTGCTCGCCAGAATATCCACTGCGCCGGGTTTCTCCGGCGTAATGGCAACGAGTGTCGCGCCTGCTGCCGTTATTTCCGCCAGATGGTCGTTGTATTCCTTGAGTTGGAGATTGCAGTACGGGCACCAGGCGCCACGGTAGAACGTGACGACCAGCGGCCCATTGGCCAGATAGTCATTCAGCGTCCTGCTTTCGCCTTTTTGATTATTCAAGCTGAAGTCCGGCGCCTGATCCCCGGTTTTTCTGGCATGCTCGATGATGTCGAGCACACTGATTTCACCGGCGCCCTGTTCGATCAGCGCCGATAGTTCAGCCGGCAAGGTCTCTCTGAAAGCTTGGGCGGTTTCTCTAATCTTTTGATTTAACATGTCTTTTTCCTTTAGAATTGTGAAGTGTTTGGTAGCGTGTTATTTTGTACAGAAGTGAATATAACTCAGGACAATTATATTGTCCATGTCTGTACAATATAAATCTGAGGTAACGATGGGTAGACCCGCAAAATTCGACCGCCAGGCCGCCATCGAACTGGTGATGAACGAGATCTGGCGAGATGGTTTTGAAGCCTGTTCTGTGAAGGCGATTTCAGAAAAGTTGGGCATTACCCGCTCCAGTTTCTACCACGCGTTTGGAAGCCGTGAGGCCTTGTTTCTTGAAGCGCTGGAGCTTTATTTTTCCCAAAGCCCCGACAAGGCGCTGGCAATGCTGGATAGCGATGCTAGCGTCCTTGGAGTGCTCACCCAGGTGTTCAGGGAGGTCTGCCGGAGTCGCGCTGCCGAC
This sequence comes from Gammaproteobacteria bacterium, assembly GCA_015491815.1. Taxonomy (GTDB): domain Bacteria; phylum Pseudomonadota; class Gammaproteobacteria; order UBA6429; family Thiohalophilaceae; genus JAADGZ01. The sequence continues at coordinate 10,209 of WFVC01000096.1, forward strand.
CCGGAGGCGCGCGGCTGCATGACGGTCAACTGTGTTGCGGAACTGGTCGGCGTTGACGACACATTGGGGCCGGTGCTTGAAAAGGCCATTCTGGGCAGTCTGGACAGGCTGGAACGCCTGCTTGGTCAGGCGGCCGCTAACGGAGAAATAGAAGACAAAGGCGATCTCAGGGAGAAAGCGCTTGCCTTGCAGAACCTGCTCATCGGATTAAACGTCATGGCAAAAGTCGTGCGCGCCGAAGATGATCTCTGGGCCGCCGCCAGGCAGACGCTTAAAGGTCTGGGGCTTTATCGCAAGTGAGATCGCTTCAGTCGCAGGAAAATTTGAATGAGAAATTCATCCCGTAATTTTCCTCGAACACACACTGTATCACCCTCACATCAGAGGCTTGTTAGCCATCAATAGATAAATATGGCTTTAGATCATTTTTAATTTCTTTTTCCAGAAGTCCCAGGTGTACTGATATACCTGCGCTTTCCAGTATTTTTATTCCTGCCCCTTGATTCCTGGGGTGCGGATCAATGATCCCAATATAAATTTCTTGCACTCTGCGTTTTACCAATTCCTGAGCACAAGATGGTGTCCGACCATGAAAAGAACAGGGTTCTAACGTCACAAAAGCAGTTACATTATTCAGATTGCCTTTTAGTTGTTTTAAGGCCATAGCTTCAGCATGAGGCTGGCCGGGTTCATTAGTGTGTCCTTTTGAAATAATATTTCCGTCTTTTACCAATACACAACCAACGGGCGGGTTCGGATAGCACTTACCAAGCGCTTTCCGACCTTCTTTTATTGCCTCAAACATGAAATGGCTGGCTTGTTCTCTGTTCATACTTTTTAAAACAAAGGAAGCTCTGATTAATTCCGCCGTTCGTGGTGAAGTCCTGAGCCTGACGAAGGGTCGAACCATGAACGCCAAGCATTGTAAAATCATAATGTTATATGGTTCATCCTTCGACAAGCTCAGGGCGAACGGAATTAATCAGAGCTTCCCTAACTATACGGCATGGCGTATTGCGTTTTTACCGTTGTTAGTATCATCTTTCAGGACTACCCAATATTTTTATTAATCACTGTTGTTTTAACCTTGATAACGATGTCGCTCCAGCTTCATGTGAACAAGCGCAACCCTTCTCCCTTTTGGATCTCTCCTTTCTTCTATTTCGTATGGAATAAACCCAAAACCCGAATACAGGATCAAGGCCGGTGTATTTTCACTGAATACCGAGATCTGCACTTCGGGCAAATCATAGTGTCCGAATGCCTTTTCCAGCATATGGGAAATAATCGTTTTTCCCAAACCCTTTCCTCTATAGTCAGGCTTGATTACGACATTACCAATGAAAGCAGTTTTGCCCCGCTCAAAATTATATAAATTGGCAAACCCGATGACTCCACCCTCTTCATCTACTGCCACTGTCAATTCTTTCCTGATTTGAGATAGTTTTCTGAGCTGATCAATCGTTAATGGATAGCCGCCATTCGGGTAAACCATGAACAACTCATCCTCACTCTCTATCAGACGGCATATTCCCGCATAATCGTTCTCAACAGCTTCCCTGAATTTCCACATCATTCGCCCCTCACCCAAGACATGACCACAGTTGATACTTAGCCCCCAGGCCAGACATATTATATGTTTCGTGCACATGATTGTGTGTATGAAAGCATAAAATTTTCAGACGAACTGAGTGCGCAGCATTACACTTGGTTTTATCTGTTTCAGCCCGCGCGCGGGGTTTCGCGCCTTTTCCGGCAGCAGGATACAATGCGTTGCATATTTTCTTTTGCCAAATGTTATACGCAGTTAAATGGGACATTCAGCAAACAGGCTGCGGAGTTTTTCGGCGGAGGCCTGAAGCTTTGCCTGCTCATCATTGTTGAGGGGAAGGTCTACAATTTTTTCGATGCCCTTTTCGCCAATTACACAGGGAATGCCGAGGGCGACATCATGGATGTTGTACTCGCCCTGCAGCAGCGTGGAAACGGGCAGGATGGTTTTTTCATCTAACAGAATACTTTGCAGAATTTGTCCGACGGCGGCGCCGATACCGAACCAGGTGGCGCCTTTGCCGCTGATGATTTCATAGGCTTCACGCATGGTTGAGCGTTGAATCTGTTCGCGCTGATCTTCAGTCAGCGTGTCGGCGTCGGATACACTGCTCCAGGCGACAAATTCTGAATCGCCGTGTTCGCCCAGCACCCAGCCGTCAATGTGATCAATGGGCCTGTCCAGTTTTTCCGCCAGTCGCCAGCGCAGGCGGGCCGAGTCCAGCAGGGTGCCGCTGCCAAAAATCTGTCCTTTGGGTAGATCAAAAATATCGATAGCCAGCCGGGTGAGAATATCCACCGGATTGGTGACCAGAATAATAATCGTCTGTGCGGGCAGTTTAGCCAGTGACTGACGGATATTGTTCAGGATGACGCTATTGCGCGTGAGTAGATCACAACGCGTCTCCCCCGGTTTCTGTTTGGCGCCGGCAGTGATAATGAATATGTCGCAGTCCGCCAGTTCGGCGTCGCCAAAGTCCACGCCGTCAATATGGGCGCGGGGAGAAAACAGCAGCGTGTCCTTGAGATCCAGCACCTGCGCATCTTCAAACCCCTGTTCCAGATCCAGCAGATAGATTTGTGTGGGCAGGTTTTTATGTATCAGGGCGCTGGCGATGTGCGCGCCAACATTGCCGGCCCCGATTATGGCGATCTTTTTCATGGCGGTTCCGATTAAGAATAGGGCTTCCCGATACTGGTCCAATTAGGAGAGTGGGAATCTTTATTCAGTGTCGTGCACTGATCCGAATATTTCAAGTTGTTTTGTTTTGCCGCATACCGAACGCGAAATATTTATCCGGTTTCATTTTGCAGGTTGCGCGGCTATGATGAGCATCGTATTGCAAATACAGACTGTCGTGGCGAAGATGAAAATTGATTTTACAAAAATGCACGGGCTGGGGAATGACTTTGTGGTCATTGACGCCATCAGCCAGTCGATTGATCTGAATACGGATCAGCTGCGCCTGATTGCGGATCGGCGCTTCGGCGTGGGCTGCGATCAAATCCTGTTGGTTGAAGCCCCCCGCCGGCCGGAGGTGGATTTTACCTACCGGATTTTCAATGCCGACGGCAGTGAGGTTGAACAGTGCGGCAATGGCGCACGCTGTTTTGCCCGTTTCGTGCATGACAAAGGCATGAGCGCAAAATCGGACATTCCTGTGGCGACGGCCTCCGGTGTTATTCAGCTTCATCTGGAAAAAGACGGTCAGGTGACGGTCAATATGGGCGCGCCGATCTTCGAACCCGCCCGCATTCCCTTTGTCGCCGAGGCGCCGGCCGACAGTTATCGACTGGATGTCAATGATGAGTCGCTGGATATCAGTGTGGTGTCCATGGGAAATCCGCATGCCGTGTTGCGGGTCGAGGATATCGAGGCCGCGCCGGTGGGGCGGCTGGGCGCGCAAATCGAAGCGCATCCGCGTTTTCCGCAACGGGTGAATGCCGGCTTCATGCAGGTGCTGGATCGCCGCCATATCCGCCTGCGCGTATTTGAGCGGGGCAGCGGCGAAACACTGGCCTGTGGCAGCGGCGCCTGCGCGGCGGTGGTTGCGGGTCGTCAACGGGGCTGGTTAGATGATACAGTGAGCGTCAGCCTGCGCGGCGGCGAATTACGGATAAGCTGGGCGGGAGGGAACGAGCCGGTGATGATGACCGGGCCGGCAGTGAGTGTTTTTGAAGGTGAACTGAATTTATGAGCATTCAGCAAGAGAATAGCGTGGACGACAAAGATCTTGAGCATAACATTGTGCGCTACCTGCGTAATCACCCCGATTTTTTTGAGAACCATCTGGATTTACTGGCGGATATGATTTTGCCGCATGTTCACGGTGGAACCGTCTCACTGGTCGAGCGCCAGGTCTCGGTGCTCCGTGAGCAAAAAGATCACTATCGTCAGCAGTTACAGCAACTGGTGAGCCATGCCGAGAAAAATGAGAAATTGAGCGAACATTTTAACAGCCTGGTCCTGGCCCTGCTGGATGCGCCTGAGCTGGCGGATGTGATCGAAATCATCAATCTACGCATACAGCAGGATTTCGAAGCCGACGCCGTCGCCCTGCGCCTGTTCAATACCGACCACCCCTATTTGCGCGAACGCCCGGAAATGGTGGACTGGAGCGAACCGGTGCTCGGTGTTTTTGAAAAAATCATCAGCAGTCGCCGGCCGCTTTGCGGCACCCTGCCACCGGTGCAGGTGGAAGCCCTGTTTGCCGAGGCGGCGGAAGGCATTCAGTCGGCGGCGCTGATTCCTCTGCTCGTGAATGAGCAGAGTAAAAGGTGCTATGGCCTGCTGGCGATTGGCAGTCAGGATGCGGGACGCTTTCGCGCCGATATGGGCACCCTGTTTCTGTCTCACCTGAGCAAAGTGCTTGCGCGCGTGTTGAGCCGGCATCTCGAATAGCGCCTTATGTTATGCAGCCCCACGCGCAAACGCTAATCCGCGACTTTATTCGCAGCTTGCGGGTTGAACGTCATTCTTCTCCCCGAACCCTGAACGCCTATCAGCGTGATCTGGAAAAGCTGGCCAATTTCTGTGATCAGGCCGGAATCAAAAACTGGGCCGCGCTGGAACAGGCGCATGTGCGCCGTTATATCGCCGGTCGTCACCGCCAGGGTCTTGGCAGTAAAACCCTGCAGCGCGAACTCTCCGCCTGCCGCAGCTTTTTTAACTGGCTGTTAAAAAATGGGAAGCTAAAACATAATCCGGCCAATGATGTGCGTGCGCCGAAGGCGGCGCGCAAACTGCCGGAAACGCTGGATGTCGATCAGACGATGCGGCTGCTGGACGTCAAGGTTGAGGACGGTCTGGCGGTACGCGATCATGCGATGCTTGAACTCTTTTACTCTTCCGGTCTGCGTTTGTCGGAACTGGCGAATTTGAATATCAATGATTTTGATAGAAAGGAAGGTATGGTCGATGTTATCGGCGGTAAAGGCGGCAAGGATCGACGCCTGCCGGTGGGTGAAAAAGCACAGGCGGCCTTAAAGCGCTGGCTGTTTCATCGAAAAGAACTGGCGACGCCGGCGCAACCCGCGCTGTTTTTGACTCAACAGGGAAAGCGGATAGGCGTGCGCACAATACAAAAACGAATAAAAGACTGGGCGCGTAAACAGGGGCTGGATAAAAACCTGCATCCGCATATGTTGCGGCATTCCTTTGCCAGTCACCTGCTTGAATCCAGTCATGATCTGCGCGCGGTACAGGAATTACTGGGTCACGAAGATATCGCCACCACTCAGATTTATACCCACCTCGATTTTCAGCATCTGGCTGAAGTCTACGATAAAACTCATCCGCGCGCGCGGCGGAAAAAAAGCTGAGTCCATGCTGAAAAGCACGGGGAAAATGCTGCTATTGCTGACCGGGCTGCTCAGTTATCCGGCGCAGGCTGAACTAAATTTAAACGAAGAAGAACAGAACTGGTTGCAGGCGCATCCGGAAATCCGGTTTGCCGTTGATCCGGATTTTGCGCCGTTTGAATGGATCGATTCAAACGGGAATTATCAGGGCATGGCGGACGATTATCTGGCGCTGGTCGAAAAAAAACTCGGGGTTCGGTTTAAGCGCATCGATGCGAAAACCTGGCCGGAAGTGATGGCGATGGCGCGCAAGCATGAAGTTGATTTATTGCCTGCGCTGGCGCGTTCTCCACAGCGAGAAGCCTTTTTATTATTTACGCCCCCCCACATTATCGCGCCCGGCGTACTCATATCCGCCGGTAATTACGATAGCATCGAACAATTACTGCAGAAAAAGGTGGCGGTGGTGAATGGTTATGTTTGGGATGATCTGATTAGCCATCACAAAACCGATGTGCGTTTGATTCGGGTGGAAAATACCCGAGATGGGATGGAACTCACAGCGCTGGGCGCAGTGGATGCCATGGTCAGCGATATGGCCTCGGTCACCTGGGTGCTGCGTGAGGAAGGGTATAGCAACCTGCGTATCGTCAGTTATCTGGAACACCGGCTGGAGCTGGGCTTTGCTATTCGCAATGACTGGAAAACTTTTCAGAATATACTGACGAAAGTGCTGGCGAGTCTGAGCGTCGAGGAAAAACAGGCGATTAGCGCAAAATGGATGACATTGGAAGAAGCGGGTTTCTGGCACAAGCCGGTTTTTTGGTACAGCATTTTATCAGCAATGGCGGCCTTACTTTTTATTCTTGGCAGTATGTTGATCTGGAACCGCATGCTTAAGCATCAGGTGGCCTTACGCACCCGGGCGTTGGAGAATGCGCAGCAGCAATTGATCCATGCAGAGAAAATGGAATCCATCGGTCGGCTTGCCGCCGGTGTCGCCCATGAAGTAAAAAATCCACTGGCGATTATTCAGATGGCTTCCGATTTTCTTGCTAAAGAGGTGATAGGCAATCGCGATGCGCATGCGGTTGTAAAAGATATCGATGAAGCCGTTGAACGCGCCAACAGTATTGTTCGCGGATTGCTGGATTTTTCTCGCGATGAAAAACTCGATATGCGGGTGGAGAATATAAATGAAATAATTGAACGCGCCCTGCAACTGCTGGCCTATGAATTACGGAAGCAGCAGGTTGAGGTAATAACCGAGCTGGATAATAGCGTGCCAAAAATAAAACTTGATTCGGTAAAATTACAACAGGTTTTTATTAATCTGTTTATGAATGCCGCACATGCAATGAACGAGAGAGGCCAATTGACGGTTCGCAGTTGCGTACACAGGATTAGCGGGGAACATGAATTGCGTCATGATCGTGAACAGGCTTTTAAGGTGAATGAAAAGGTTGTCAGGATCGAGGTCGCCGATACCGGACCGGGTATCGCCGAGGCCGATCAGAAAAAAATATTTGATCCCTTTTATACCAGCAAGCCGGTTGGTGAAGGCACTGGCCTGGGTTTGTCCGTATCACAGAATATTATTAACCTGCATCACGGTCTTCTCGACGTACATAATGGAGCAGAGGGCGGTGCGGTGTTTATCATGCTATTCAAAATCAATAAGGAGTGACAATAATGAAAAAACGCATACTGGTGGTGGATGATGAAGTTGCCCTTACTCGCATGATAAAAATGAATCTGGAGCGCACCGGGAAATATGAAGTGCGTACTGAAAATCAGGGTGCTAAGGCGGTGGCGGCTGTGCGCGAATTTATGCCTAACCTGATTTTTCTGGATGTGATGATGCCTGATATGTCCGGAGATGAGGTTTCCCAGCGGTTACGCGATGATCCTGTTCTTGCCGGGATTAAGATAGTATTTATGACCGCTATCGTGACCCGGGAGGAAACCAGTGAGATGGGCGGTGAGATTGGCGGCAATGATTTTCTGGCCAAGCCGGTAAAAACTGAAGAATTGATTGCCACCATTGAACGGGCGCTGGGTTCCTAAATCCAGTATGCGATGTATTACCGGAGCCTGTAGATCCGATTTCAATCGCACCTGCATGAATACTGAATATTTTCTTGAATATTCAGGGCGGCTAGTTTATAACTAGCTTCATGCAGACAAAACCACTCGAAACCACACCGGAGGATATCCGTCTCGGCATCCTCGATGCCGCCGAAGCGCGTTTTCGCACCTATGGTTTAAATAAAACGACAATGGCGGAAATCGCCCGTGATACGGGCATGTCCGCAGCCAATCTTTATCGTTATTTTAAAAACAAACAGGACATTGCCGCCGCCTGCGCCCAGCGTTGTATCGGAACCCAGGTCGATCTGCTGCGCGAAGTCGTGCGTCGTTCCGGGTTGAGCGCGGCCGACAAACTGGAAGCCTGTGCTCTGGAGATGTTGCGTTATACCTGGGAAACCGCGCATGATCAGCCCAAGATCAACGAACTTGTCAACCATGTGATTCTTGAGCATAGTGATATCGTGCATGACAAGGCGCGGGAATCCTGCTCCCTGCTGGCGGAAGTGCTGGCGCAGGGTAATGAATCCGGCGAGTTCGAAGTGGCGGATATAGTGAAAACTTCGGAAACAGTTTACGCCGCACTGAAAATGTTCCATGTGCCGATATTTATGAGTCTCTATGCCCATGATGAATTAGTGTTGCAGGCGCGCGATGTAGTGAGGTTACTGGTATCCGGCCTGCGGGGTCGGTAAGTGTACAGGGAGAGGGAAGGTACACCTTTAAATAGAGGCTGAATATTAACCATAATATTTATCCTTCAATATTCATAACAACAGGGGAGTGAGGATCATGCGGCGACTGGAAGAGCATTTTGGCGAATGGGTGATAAAATACCGCTGGTCGGTGATCGTCATCTGTCTGATTCTGGTGTTTCTTGCCGCTACGGGCATGAAAAATCTCGCCATGTCCACCAACTACCGCGTTTTCTTCAGCGCAGACAATCCCCAGTTACTGGCCTTTGATGCGCTGGAAAATACCTACACTAAAAACGATAACGTCATGTTCGTGCTTACCCCGAAGGGCGGGGATGTGTTTACGCCGGAAGCGCTGGCGGCGGTGGAAAGCCTGACCCGCAAGGCCTGGCAACTGCCTTACTCTATCCGTGTGGACTCCATCAGCAACTTTCAGCATACCGAAGCTGTTGAAGATGATCTGGTGGTGCGCGATCTGTATGAGAATGCGCAGCAGCTTGGTGACGAGGAGCTGGAAAAAATTCGCCGTATTGCGCTGGCTGAACCTGTGTTGGTAAAACGTCTGATTGCCCCGGACAGTCGGGTCACCGCTGTTAATGCCACTATTCAGCTTCCCGGTAAGAATGAAATGACCGAAGTGCCGGAGGTGGTTGCTGCAGCGCGGCAGATGGCGGATGAAATTCGCAAGGCCTACCCGAATATGGAGGTGCGTCTTACCGGCATGGTGCTCATGAACAACGCTTTCTCGGAAGCTTCGATGGGCGACATGCAAAGTTTGGTGCCTATGAGTTTTCTGCTGATGATGGTTTTCCTGGCCGTATTGTTGCGCGACTTTCAGCGGGGCTGGCCGGCCTTTGTCGCCGTCGCGGCGGCGCTGGCGGGTATCGGCGCCCTGATCAGTATGGGCGGTTTGCCGGTTCCCGTCATTATATTATTACTGCTCGGCGGATTTGCGCTCCTGCTCTGGTCGTTTCCGGCCACTATGTCAACGCTGCTGGTCATCATGCTGTCGATTATTACCGCAATGGGCATTGGCGGGCATATCGGCTTCCCCATTACGCCGCCCTCGGCATCGGCGCCGACCATTATTCTGACGGTGGCGATTGCCAATTCAGTGCATATTCTGATCACCCTGTTATTCGAAATGCATCACGGTAAAGATAAGCGTACGGCGATCAACGAGAGTCTGCGGATTAATTTACAGCCGGTCTTTCTTGCCAGCGTGACTACGGCGATTGGTTTTTTGAGCATGAATTTTTCCGAAGTTCCCCCCTTCAAACACCTTGGCAATTTTGTCGCCTTCGGCGTGGTGGCCTCGTTTATTTTATCGGTTAGCTTCCTGCCGGCGGTGATGTCGCTGTTGCCGATAAAAGTGCGCACGATTGAGCAGGGCAAGGACAGCCTGATGATCCATCTGGGTAATTTTGTTGTGCGTCAACGTAACCGCCTGCTGTTTGGGATGACGGCGCTGGTAATTGTGTTGATCATGTTTATTCCGCGAAATGAACTCAATGATGTGTTCGTCCATTATTTTGATGAAACCGTAGCCTTTCGCGCGGATACGGATTACACCACTGATCATCTTACCGGCACCTATACGGCTGATTATTCACTCTCTTCCGGTGAAAGCGGTGGCATCAATAATCCAAAATTCCTGCACGAAGTCGCGGCCTTTGCTGAGTGGTGGCGCGAGCAACCGGAAACTATGCATGTAAGCACGTTTACTGACACCATGAAACGTTTGAATAAAAATATGCATGGGGATGATCCCGGCTTCTATCGTCTGCCGGATGAACGGGATCTGGCGGCGCAATATCTTCTCATCTATGAAATGTCTTTGCCCTATGGACTGGATCTCAACAACCAGATCAGCGTTGATAAATCCAGAACCCGGATGACGGCATCATTATTATCCCTGTCCAGCAAGGAAATGCTGGCGCTGGATGAGCGTGCGCAACAGTGGTTATCAGAAAACACCGAGATTATTAAACAGTCACTGGGCAGCGGTCCGTCCCTGATGTTTGCGCATATCGGTCAGCGCAATATCATCAGCATGCTGGGAGGCACGACAATTGCTCTGATCATGATCTCCATGATTTTGATCTTCGCATTGCGTTCTTTAAAGATTGGACTGGTTAGCATGTTACCCAATCTGGTGCCGGCGGCGATGGGCTTTGGTCTGTGGGGAATACTGGTGGGCGAAGTTGGGCTGGCTCTGTCCATCGTCACAGGCATGACCCTGGGTATTGTGGTCGATGATACGGTGCATTTTCTGAGTAAGTACCTGCGCGCCCGGCGAGAACGCGGCCTGAGTAGTGAAGATGCGGTGCGCTATGCTTTTACCCATGTTGGCCGCGCGCTGATGACAACCTCGATTGTGCTGGTCGCCGGCTTTATTGTACTGGCCTTTTCCAGCTTTAAATTAAACGCCGGTATGGGTATGTTAACCGCGATAGTGATCGTTTTTGCGCTGTTGGCGGATTTCTTTTTATTGCCACCCCTGCTAATAAAACTGGAAGGAAAAAAATCATGAAAAAGATTTCAGGAATATTAATCATTCTGTTGTTCTCATTAAATGTATTTGCGCAGACAGCGGAAGAAAAAGGCCTGGCCATCGCCATTGAAGCCGACAAACGCGATACCGGCTGGGGCGATCAAAAAGCCAGCTTACAGATGATTCTACGAAATCGCCATGGTGATAAAAGCACCCGCGAGATGCATAATAAATCGCTGGAAGTAAAAGGTGATGGGGACAAGACATTAATTGTCTTTGATCGCCCGCGTGATGTTAAAGGCACCGCCTTCCTCAGCTTCACCCATGCGCTCAAGCCGGACGATCAATGGCTTTACCTGCCGGCGCTCAAGCGGGTCAAGCGGATTTCCTCCAGCAACAAGTCCGGTCCGTTCATGGGCAGCGAATTCGCCTATGAAGATATTTCTTCACAGGAGGTTGAAAAATACAGTTATAAGTTTATCAAAGATGGTGACTACGAAGGTCGTCCGGCATTTGTGATTGAACGTTTTCCGCAATATAAAAACTCGGGCTATACGCGCATGCTGACCTGGCTGGACAAGGAAACCTACAGTCCTCTTAAGATCGATTTTTATGATCGC
>WFVC01000097.1 GCA_015491815.1 Gammaproteobacteria bacterium
CACGTTCGTGGTGAAGTCCTGAGCCTGACGAAGGGTCGAACCATGAGCGTGGAAATGCGGTGAATAGAGTGCTTAATCTATTTGTCCTTCGACAAGCTCAGGACGAACGGCAATTTCTAAAGTGTACTGGAATTAGGAACAGCTATTTAGCGAATAAATATACTTAAAGATAACGTAAAGTATTTTTCGCACATTTGAATTCGAAACCGCCTGCTATTGCTTATGCCGGTAGTCAAGGTGTCCTAGCATTGACAAACCATTACCACATGTCTGCTCAGCAATATATTGCGGATCGTCGTGTCGCAGCTCTGCAAGCACCGCCAGGCAGTCAACGATATATTCCGGGCTATTGCGCTCGCCCCGATGCGGGGCGACCGGCATGTCCGGCGCATCGGTTTCCAACACAATTGCATCCAGAGGCAACACCTGAGCCAGATGACGGATTTTGTGTGAGCGTTCATAGGTAAGTGCGCCACCGAATCCCAGTTTAAAACCAAGATCGATAAACTGTTGCGCCTGCTGAAGGCTGCCGTTAAACGCATGAGCGAAGCCACCGATAACCGGCTTTTTACGCAATACAGATAGAACCTGATCATGCGCTTTGCGAATATGCAAGATGACAGGAAGGTTTGCATTCACGGCAATATCCAGTTGCGCGCGGAAATATTTAAGCTGGCGTTCTTTATCCGGATTGTCGATAAAAAAATCCAGACCGATCTCACCAATGGCGACGGCCTGATGCTCGGCCAGATGATCTTCCAGTTGTTTAAGATGCTGCGGCTGATGCTGTTCAATAAAAAGCGGATGAAGCCCCAGCGCCGGGTACAATTCTTTTTCCTGTTCACATAGATTAAGCAATCTCTCCCAGCCCGACTGATCAATCCCCGGCACCAGAATATGATCAATGCCTTTTTTTCTGCAGTTTTCCAGTACGGTATTGCGATCAGGATCGAATAGCGGACTATCCAGATGGCAATGCGTATCAAAAATAGACATGGCTTATTTCATTATTCAGGCTTTAAGTTTTGCAAAGGCCTGCGCCATTACCGAGGCCGGCGCTTTATTATCCTGCTGGCGTTTCGTTTTGTGTCTATTCTGTTTTTTATCGGCGCGCGGGTTCCGCGCTGATTTTTCTTTAACAGCAGTGGGTTTACGCACCGCTTCGTCGCTCAGGCGCATGCTCAGGGCGATGCGCTTGCGCTGCGTATCCACCTCCAGCACCTTGACCTTGACCACTTCGCCTGTTTTAACCACCTCGCGAGGATCCTTAACATATCGATCAGCAAGAACAGAAATATGCACCAGTCCATCCTGATGCACGCCAACATCAACAAAAGCGCCGAAGTTAGTCACGTTAGTGACCACGCCTTCAAGAATCATGGCTTCTTTTAAATCGCTCAGTTTCTCAATGCCGTCTTTGAAACTGGCGGTTTTGAATTCCGGGCGCGGATCGCGTCCGGGTTTATCCAGTTCACTGATGACATCACGCACGGTGGGTTCACCAAAAACATCATCGGTAAAATCATTGGCCGCTAACGAAGACAGAAATGCGCTATCCCCGATCACCTCGTCGACCTTACGCCCGCTTTGTTTCAGGATGCGTTCCACAAGCGGATAAGCCTCCGGATGTACAGCCGAGGCATCCAGCGGATTCTCTCCGTTTGCAATGCGCATGAAACCGGCGGCCTGTTCAAAGGCTTTGGGCCCCAGACGCGAGACCTTCAGCAACTCTTTACGGTTTTTGAACGCGCCATGCTGTTCCCGATAACTGACGATATTAGTCGCCAGTGATTCACTCAGGCCGGCGACATTGGCCAGCAGGGGAACCGATGCGGTATTCACTTCAACGCCAACCGCATTCACGCAATCTTCGACAATGGCGTTCAGTTTCTGGGACAGGCGGCTCTGATTTACATCATGTTGATATTGACCGACTCCGATGGAACGCGGTTCTATTTTTACCAGCTCGGCCAGCGGATCCTGCAGACGTCGCGCGATCGAAACGGCTCCGCGCAATGACACATCCAGATCGGGAAATTCTTTCGCCGCATAAGCCGAAGCCGAATACACGGACGCGCCGGCTTCACTGACCACCAAACTCGCCAGTTTTAATTCAGGGTGTTTGCTGATTAATTCTTTTGCCAGTTTATCGGTCTCCCTTGAAGCCGTACCGTTGCCGATGCTGATCAATTCCACCTGATGTTGTTGACACAGGGCGGCCAACGTAGCCATAGAAGCATCCCATTGTCTTTTCGGCGCATGCGGATAAATAGTGTCCTGTGCGAGCAGCTTGCCGGTCCTGTCCACCACCACGACTTTAACGCCGGTGCGCAAACCGGGATCCAGTCCTAATGTGGTGCGCGCGCCGGCGGGCGCAGCCAGCAGAAGATCCCGCATGTTCTCGCCAAATACGCGAATGGCCTCTTCCTCAGCCTGTTCACGCAGACGCAGATTTAATTCGGTTTCCAGTTGCATGGAAAGTTTGACCCGCCAGGCCCAACGCGCGCATTCCAGCAACCAGTTGTCCGCCGGGCGTTGCTCCTGCTTAAGTTTAAAATGCTGAACCACAAGATGATCGCAGTGCCCCATCGCATTGAGATCATCCAGTTCGTCCTGCCCTTCAACGATCAGTTTCAGGCGCAAGACGCCTTCGCTGCGACCACGAAACATGGCCAGCGCGCGATGCGAAGGTATTTTTTTCAGGCTTTCACGAAAGTCAAAATAATCGGAAAATTTGCTGCCGCTCTGTTCCTGCCCTTTCACCACGGTTGAGGTCATGATGCCTTTATCCCAGACAAACTCACGCAGGGCGCCTACCAGATCAGCTTCATCGGCCGCGCGCTCCATAAATATCTGCCGCGCCCCCTCCAGCACCGCAGCGCTATCGGCGAATCCGGCTTCAGGATTGAGATATTCCTCAGCGGCGGTTTCAGGCGACTGCTGGGGATCGGCCAGCAAACTGTCGAGCAGGGCTTCCAGTCCGGCTTCCCGAGCAATCTGCGCTTTCGTACGGCGCTTTTGTTTAAACGGCGCATACAGATCTTCCAACCGGGTTTTACTGTCTGCCGCAAGCAGGCTTTGTTTTAGTTCATCGCTCAGTTTGCCCTGCTCTTCAATATTTTTTATCACGACTCCCCGGCGTTCTTCCAGTTCCCGCAAATACCCCAGTCGTTCTTCCAGACTGCGCAACTGGGTGTCATCCAGTCCGCCGGTGACTTCTTTTCGATAGCGTGCAATAAAGGGCACCGTCGCACCTTCATCTAACAGGCTGACCGCCGCCTCGACCTGCTGAACTTTTGCCGATAATTCATTGGCGATGATTTCAAATATATTCATTAAACACGTTTTTCCTGAAAGTTACAGTTATCCAGCATATTAAAATATTTTTTAAACCAGTCCTCGGCCAAGATCGGCCTTGATATCTTCGATATCCTCCAGACCAACAGCAACGCGAATCAGGCCGTCACTGATGCCGGCCTGCGCCCGCTCTTCGTCTGTCAGACGACCATGGGTCGTAGTCGCCGGATGGGTAATGGTGGTCTTGGCATCACCAAGATTCGCGGTAATCGACAACAGGCGCGTTGCATCGATGACTTTCCATGCGGCTTCTTTCCCGCCTTTAACTTCAAAGGAAAGCACACCGCCGAAATCACTTTGCTGTATGCAGGCCAGATCATGCTGAGGATGCGTTTCCAGTCCCGGGAAGTGCACCGCAGTAACATTGTCATTCTGTTGTAAAAATTTTGCCAGCGCCAGCGCATTGTGGCTGTGCGCCTGCATGCGAATACTCAGCGTCTCCAGTCCTTTTAAAAATACCCAGGCGTTGAACGGACTCATCGTCGGCCCTGCGGTGCGCAAGAAACCAAAGACTTTCTCACCAACCAGTTCTTTATTGCCAACAACCGCGCCGCCGATACAACGTCCCTGCCCGTCGATATATTTGGTCGCCGAATGAATCACGATATCCGCGCCCAGTTTCAGGGGCTGCTGCAGGGCCGGCGTGCAAAGACAGTTATCCACTACCAGCAGGCAATCATGCTCATGCGCCAGCGCCGCCAGCGCTGCGATGTCCGCTACCTCGGTTAAAGGATTGGACGGCGTTTCCAGAAACAGAAAACGGGTATTGGGTTTAATCGCTTTGCGCCAGGCGTCCAGATCGATAAGCGGCGCATAACTGGTTTCCACCCCGAACGGGCTCATGAATTTATTGAACAAAATAACACTGGTGCCAAAAATCGCATTGGAGGAAACAATATGATCGCCACTCTGCAACAATCCCATGCAGGTGCTTAAAATCGCCGCCATTCCGGAAGACGTCGCGACACAGCATTCCCCACCCTCCATTGCCGCCAGCCGCTGTTCGAAGGTGCGCACCGTCGGGTTGGTAAAACGCGAATAAATATTTCCCGGCTCATCACCGCTGAAACGCGCGGCGGCCTGCGCTGCGCTATCAAACACATAGCTGGAAGTAGGAAAAATCGGTTCGGCATGTTCGTGTTCAGGCGTGCGCACCTGCCCGGCGCGCACCGCCAGCGTAGCCATCGCCCAGTCGTTTAAATCATCATGCATAGTCTTGACTCCGTCATTCAGGAATGTCTGTTAACACTCAAAATCCGGGCATAAAAAAACCCGCTTTGAATGACTAAAGCGGGTTTATTGATTCTTCCCTCGCTTTAGCCGTATTTTTAATGCGCCCGCAAGCTGATCGATTCAAATCGGCGCAGGGAAAGCGTATGCAATTTAGACCTGACTGTCAACTCCCTCTGCGGTCGCAATCAATCTCTCCGCTGTAAACGGACAGAGATCTGTTATAGATACGACTTCAGTCGTACCTACAACAGGGGGTTGCCACAAGCAGCTAAGAATTAAACGCTGTTGTGAATTTCCATCACTTCATTGTCTTTGTCCTTGCTCTCGCGGACATCATCATTGCGCAGGGCTTCGATGCGTTCGAGGTAGGCGGCATTGACATCGCCGGTAACATAGTCGCCATTGAACACGGCGGTATCAAAACGCTTGATGCCTTTGGCTTTTTTACTCACAGCTTTGACCAGATCATCCAGATCCTGATAAATCAGCCAGTCGGCGCCAATGGCTTCGGCGATCTCTTTGTCATCACGGCCATGCCCGATTAATTCATGCGCCGCCGGCATGTCGATGCCATAGACATTGGGATAACGCACCGGTGGCGCGGCGGAAGCAAAGTAAACTTTTTTCGCCCCCGATTCGCGCGCCATCTGAATGATCTGTTTTGAAGTGGTGCCGCGAACAATCGAGTCATCGACCAGCAATACGTTCTTGCCCCGGAATTCCAGTACGATAGGATTAAGTTTCTGGCGCACGGATTTTTTTCGCTCGGTCTGTCCCGGCATAATGAAGGTGCGGCCAATATAACGATTTTTAATAAAGCCTTCACTGTAGTTCACGCCCAGCGCATACGATAATTGCAGCGCAGCCGTGCGGCTGGTATCGGGAATGGGCAATACCACATCGATATCATGATCCGGCTTCAGATGTTTTATTTTTGCCGCCAGATAATCCCCCATGCGCATACGCGCCTTGTACACCGAAATGCCATCGATCATGGAATCCGGCCGGGCAAAATAAACATGTTCAAAAATACAGGGCGTGAGCTCCGGATTCTCGGCGCACTGTTGCGCATGCATCTCACCATTCATGTCGATAAACACGGCCTCGCCGGGCGCCACATCACGCAGCAATTCATAGCCGATGATCGCAAGCGCCACGCTTTCTGAGGCTACCGCATACTCTTTCCCGTTTTCTGATTCACGCACCCCAACAGCCAGAGGCCGAATACCATGCGGATCACGAAAGGCCAGAATCCCCCGCCCGGTAATCATCGCCACCACGGCATAGGCGCCCCGGCAACGTTTGTGTAAGGTGCTAACCGCATTAAAGGCATCTTCGGCGCGCAACTGCAGACTGGGATTGGAATCCAGTTCATGCGCCAGCACATTCAGAAGAATCTCGGAATCTGAATCGGTATTAATATGACGACGATCCTGCACGAACAGCTCTCGCTTGAGTTCTTCCGCATTGGTCAGATTACCGTTGTGCGCAAGCGCAATGCCAAAGGGTGAATTCACATAAAAGGGCTGGGCTTCAGCAGACGTGAAACAACCTGCCGTCGGATAACGCACATGACCGATGCCGATGTTGCCTTTCAGTCGCAACATGTGCCGGGTGCGAAAAACATCGCGCACCAGACCATTATCCTTGCGCAGATACATGCGATCCTGATCACAGGTAACAATGCCGGCGGCATCCTGTCCCCGATGCTGGAGCATGGTCAGACCGTCATACAACGCCTGGTTAACCGGGGTTTTTGCGACAATACCGATGATCCCACACATGTTGCTGTCCTCAGATTAAAATGTTTAACAACTAAAAATGAAAATTACCGGCTACACTGTCCGGCAAAAAGTCCTGCATTAATACTGCAATCGCCTGAAAGCGGAATAACAACGCCGACTCCTGCCAAATGGGTTCTTTGGGTAGAGAAGTCAAGCCTGATAACAGCACCAGCACTGAAACCAGCAACACGCCGCGCAGAAATCCGAAAATAACGCCGAGAAAACGATCGGTTCCCGTCAGGCCGGTGCGCTGCACCAGACGCACGGCGAAAAAATTAACCGCTGTAGAAACGATCAGCGACATAACAAACAGCGCCACAAAGGCGACAATCAAACGAAAAGAGGCGTTTTCCATACTCGAGGCCAGCAATTCAGACAGGCCGCCGGAAAAAGTCAGCGAGACCCAAAAGGATAACACCCAACCCGCCAGCGACAGGGCTTCCTTGACGAAACCCCGGATCAGGCTGATAAAAGAGGAGATCAACAATACTCCAAGAATCGCATAATCAATACCAATCATTTATATCTTTATCTCAAAACAGCGAATAGGTTCAATCGTTATTATTTACGGGTGTTTAACCACCAGTCCTTTCATCTTTTGTTGCGCTAACAGTTTCTCGCGCATTTTCTCAGCTCCTGCACGGCTAACATACGGCCCTAACCTGACCCGATAAACGAGTGTACCGTTACTGCGAATCGCCTCGACAAAGGCGGTGTATTTCTGTGCGCGTAGTGTGTCACGTAATTTGAGCGCATTATTTTTCTGCTTGAAACTGCCGACCTGCACCGCCCAGGCTCGGGCGACGGGAACCGCAACAGCTTTTGTCTGTTTGGACGCAACAGAAACCGATGGTGTTTTCTCAGTCGGCGCTGATTTTTCTATGTCGGTTCTGCTTGCGGGAGCGGGTTCTTTTGGCGCTGATTTCTCAGGCGTCAGTGTCAGCGGCGCTGAATGTTCATCAACTGGAATGCGGATATCCGGCGCTGTGCCTGACTTGGCTGAACGCGCCTCGGTATCAAATTCAAGTTTGCGGATATTTTTAAGCTCGGCGGGTTTTGCCGGGATGCTGCTGCCATTGACGATGAAGTCCTGCTCGCGTTCGCCATCCAGAATCATGGGAATAAAAATCACACCCAGCGCGACCAGCACAATGGCGCCCACCAGCCGTTGTTTGAGTCGAGATTGCTGCTCCGCCTGATTTTTCAAATTCCCGGCCTGATTATGCTTTGCGATAAAGCCCCATTATATTCGTTGCCCCGGTGCCTGCGCTAGCGCCATGACCTCGGAAACGGTATAAAAAGAACCAAATACCACAATCCGATCGCCCGCTTGCGTCGATTCTTCAATCGCACGGCAAGCCTCGGCAACGCTCCCGTGTGAACTCACTCTCCTCGCCTTCAGCGAAAGGACAATATCCCTGAGCTTTTCCGGTTTTTCACTGCGTGGCGTATTCAGGCCGACCACATGCCAGTCATCAATTTGACTGGCAATATGCGCCAGCGCCGCCACGCTGTCCTTGCCGGCCAACATGCCCAGAATGGCCCGCGTGCGTCCCCGATGTCCGGTTTCCTTCAGCAGTTGCGCCAGTTGCTGCACGCTGTCCGGATTGTGCGCCACATCGTAGATCCAGCTTGCCGCAGAGTCAGCCGGATTCAGCACCTGAAAGCGCCCCGCCAAGCGCGCATCCAGCAAGCCTGTGCGCATGGCCGCGCGCGATACGGGCAGACGCGTCTGCAAAAGTTCGATAGCCATGATCACACCGGCGGCATTGCGGTACTGGTGTGAGCCACGCAGGGCCGGAGGGGGTAAGACCCGCCCTGTCCCCGCCTGTTCATGCCAGCGCCAGTCCTGCGCCTGCATCTCAAAATCAAATTCCTTTCCCAGCCGGTAAAGCGGCGAACCCAGCCCGGCGGCATGTCTGAGTACGGACTGGGGAACATCCACATCGCTGCACACCGCCGGCCGCCCCGGACGCAGAATCCCCGCCTTCTCAAAACCAATGGCTTCTCGGTCCGGCCCCAGCCAGTCCGTGTGATCCAGACCAATCGCGGTCAGGACAGCGACATCCGCATCGATAATATTGACGGCATCCAGGCGCCCGCCCAGGCCGACTTCCAGCAGCACCACATCCAGTTGCCGGCGCATGAATATATCCAGCGCCGCCAGCGTGCCGAATTCAAAATAGGTCAGGGATATATCTTCACGCGCCGCATCGATGCGTGCAAAGGCCGCCACAATCTCGGCATCCTGCGCCTCCTGACCTTCGAGGCGGATGCGTTCGTTATAGCGTTGTAAATGCGGTGAGCTGTAGGCGCCGACACGATAGCCATCGGCCCGATAAATCGATTCCAGCATGCGTAAACTGGAACCTTTGCCGTTCGTCCCGGCAAGCGTGATAACCGGACAACTAAAGGTGTCGCGATGCAGGCGTTTGAAAACACGGGCAATGCGTTCCAGTCCCAGCTCGATGTCAGTCGGATGCAGGGTTTCCTGCCAGCCAAGCCAGTCCTGCAGCGTGTTAAATCGGGCGGGCATGACCGGGAAACAGAATCATGGAAACAGGACGGGAGGCAGGTTATGGAACCCCATTCAGGATATTGTCTTAAGCGGCGGACTGACGCGTCAAAATAGATAACAGACTGGCGACCTTGTCACGCATGTCGCGGCGATCGACGATCATATCAATCGCGCCATGCTCAAGCAGGAATTCACTGCGCTGGAAACCTTCCGGCAGGGTTTCGCGTACGGTTTGTTCGATCACGCGTGGCCCGGCAAAACCAATCAGGGCATTGGGCTCGGCGATATTGATATCCCCCAGCATGGCCAGACTGGCGGACACGCCGCCCATGGTCGGATCGGTCAGCACCGAAATAAACGGAATCCCGCGTTTATTCAGGCGCGCAATCACGGCGCTGGTTTTCGCCATCTGCATGAGCGAAAACAGGGCTTCCTGCATGCGCGCGCCGCCACTGGAGGAAAAGCAGACCAGCGGAATATTCTGCTCAAGGCAGACATTGGCGGCGCGGACAAAACGTTCGCCCACCACCGACCCCATCGAGCCGCCCATAAATTTAAATTCAAAGGCCACAGCGACCAGAGGCACTCCCTTGACCTTGCCTCGAATCGCCACCAGCGCATCGTTTTCCCCGGTATTTTTCTGCGCCTGAGTGATGCGGTCTTTGTATTTTTTCAAATCTTTAAACTTGAGCGCATCCACAGGTTTAAGGTTTGCACCGATTTCTTCCTGTTCCGCCTCATCCAGAAAACGGTCGAGCCGGAGCCGGGCGCCGATTCGCATGTGATGTTCACACTTGGGGCAGACATTATAGTTGCGCTCCATCTCGGCGCGATAGAGTACCGCGCTGCAGGACGTACACTTGGTCCACAATCCTTCCGGCACATTTTTTTTGGTTCCACCGCCTTCGGTGCGAATTCGTGAGGGTAATAATTTGCTAAACCAGTTCATAAAAATACCTGTGAATACACCGCTTAAGGTGTGCTAAATCTTATCCCGGTACGCATTGTCACGCACCTGTCTCTCATATCCAGCTGAAGTTTTAACCGGCATCCATCGCTGTGCGCATCTCAGCCAGCAAACCCGCTACCGCGCGGTTAATATCATCGGCCGAGTCTGCATTTTCTTCTACCCTGCGCACCAGCGCGCTGCCAACCACGACCGCATCCGCCACGCCGGCAATGCTGGCTGCCGACTCGGCATCCTTGATGCCAAAGCCCACGCCAACAGGCAAATCCGTCTGCGCCCGAATTTTTACCAGTTGCTGTTTCACGCCGTCAATATCCAGATGGCCGGCTCCGGTCACGCCTTTCAGGGAGACGTAGTAAATAAAACCACGTCCGGATTCAGTAATAGCCTTAATGCGCGCCTCATCGGTGGTCGGCGCCACCAGAAAAATCATATCCAGCTCATGCGCATATAAAGCGGATAACAAATCATCCGCTTCCTCAGGCGGCATGTCCACCAGCAATACGGCATCCACGCCCACCGCCTGCGCGTCGCGGGCGAAATTCTCATAGCCCCTGACCTCAACCGGATTCAGATAGCCCATCAGTACGACCGGCGTTTCCGCATCCGTCTTGCGGAAGCTGCGCACCATCTCCAGCACATCATCGAGTGAGACGTCGTATTCCAGCGCCCGTTCCATTGCCCGCTGAATGACCGGGCCTTCGGCCATCGGATCAGAAAACGGCACACCCAATTCAATAATATTGGCGCCCGCATCCACCATCGCATGCATCAGAGGAACGGTGACGCTGGGTTCCGGATCGCCGGCGGTCACATAGGGAATAAGTGCTTTTGCGCCCGATGCGCGCAGTTTTTCAAAACAGGCGGCCAGACGACTCATAGTTTAATCCCCTCATGTTCGGCGACAGTATGAATATCCTTGTCACCTCGACCCGAGAGGTTCACGATAATAATTTGATCTTTACTCATCGTTGGCGCCAGCTTTGTCGCATAAGCCAGCGCATGACTGGACTCCAATGCCGGGATAATACCTTCGATGCGGGTCAAATCATGAAAGCCCTGCAGGGCTTCGTTATCATCAATGGCGACATAACTTGCCCGCCCGCTGTCCTTCAACCAGGCATGTTCCGGCCCGACGCCGGGGTAGTCCAGACCGGCCGAAATAGAATGGGTGTGAATAATCTGACCGTGTTCATCTTCCATCAGATAAGTGCGATTGCCGTGCAATACACCCGGCTGTCCGGCGCATAAGGGCGCGGCATGATGGCCGGTTTCCAGTCCATCGCCAGCGGCCTCGACGCCATATATGGCCACCTCCTGATCCTCAATAAAGGGATAAAACAGACCGATGGCATTGGAGCCGCCACCGACACAGGCCACCAGCGCATCGGGCAGGCGACCTTCCTGTTCCATAATCTGGCTGCGCGCCTCACGACCGATAATGGTCTGAAAGTCACGCACCATGGCCGGATAGGGATGGGGGCCGGCAACCGTACCGATGATGTAAAAGGTATTATCGATATTGGTCACCCAGTCACGCATGGCTTCGTTGAGCGCATCTTTCAGCGTACGCGAGCCGGATTCCACCGGCACTACGGTCGCGCCCAGTAATTTCATGCGAAAGACATTCATGGCCTGACGCTGGATATCTTCCGCACCCATATAAACCACGCATTCCAGTCCCAGACGCGCGGCAACGGTCGCGCTGGCCACGCCGTGCTGACCGGCGCCCGTCTCGGCAATAATGCGCGTCTTGCCCATGCGTTTGGCCAGCAGGGCCTGTCCCACTGTATTATTTACCTTATGCGCGCCGGTATGGTTTAAATCTTCCCGCTTTAAATAAATACGCGCGCCACCCAGTTGTTCACTCCAACGTTCGGCAAAATACAGGGGACTGGGGCGACCGACATACTGTTGTAATTCGTAATCCAGCTCGGCCAGAAATTCGGGATCCTGCAAATATTTTTCATAGGCTTCGCGTAATTCCGCCAGCGGTCCCATCAGGGTTTCCGCTACAAACATGCCGCCATACACGCCAAAGTGCCCGCGTTCATCCGGCATCTGATATGAATCTGATTTATTTCCCGCTGTTTGCAAACCTGCCTACCTCACTAATGAATGCCGTCATTTTCTGATGATCCTTGACGCCCTTTGTTAATTCTACACCACCACTGACATCGACCGCATAGGGCTGAACTGCCTGTATGGCGACGCCAACATTCGTCGCATCCAGCCCCCCCGCCAGAATCAGAGGCTGATCCAGTTCAGGAATGCGTTTCCAGTCGAATGTCTGTCCCGTACCCCCCGGCAGGCCTTGCGCATAGCTATCCAGTAATATGCCGGATGCCGTTTTATACTGCCGGGCCTGTTGCCCAATATCGGCCTCCGGTTTCATGCGCAATGCCTTGATATAGGGGCGAGCATACCGCTGACACTCAGCTTCAGACTCATCACCATGAAACTGCAATAAATCCAGAGCTATCTGATCAAGCAGATTACGAATCGTGCTTTCATCCTCATTCACGAACAGTCCTACAGTTGTAACAAAGGGCGGCAATGAATTGATAATGCTTTGCGCCTGTTCTACTGTCAACGAACGGGGACTGGGGGGATAGAAAACAAAACCTAATGCATCGACGCCCAGATCAACCGCCTTCAGTGCATCGTCAAGCTGAGTAATTCCACATATTTTAATCCGTGTGCGCAATGAAAACCGCCCGTGATAAAAGCGGGGAGCTTAACAGTTCGTAATCAAAAGTGAAAGGCGGGAAAAATAGAAAGAAAGGGATTCTGTTTAGTTTACAGCAACTTAAAATAAAAAACCCGCCAGATGGCGGGTATTTATTTTCTTGTTCATACAACTCGTTTCAGGCAAGTTTTTTTCTTCTGGCAATGCCCGCCAGTCCCAGCAGGCCAGATCCAAACAACCAGACGGCCGTCGGAACAGGAACAACCTGAACTTCCGCAACTGTCGCATTAATATTGACAAGATCTGCTGAAATATTACCCGTTAGCAAACCGCCGGTATAACTCCCCATCAAACTACCACCGGTATAGGTTAGTGTTGCATCAAAATTTGTACTTAACAAAGTACTTGTTCCAGGGAAATAAATTTCAGAGTAAGTCAGATCTTCAAAGCTGGCTGTTAATAAAGAACCAATCGTGAGGGTTCCTGTATAGCTTGTTCCATCGCTATTAACCCCTGATTGAAGGTCAAATGTTTCATTGATACTTATATTTGAAACGTCACCCGATATTGTATTTGCCGTTAAAAGAATATCGAAGATTGAAGATGTTAAATTAACGCCTTCCAGATCATTTGTTTTATAGGATTCGATCGTTGCTGCATTTAGAACCGTTGAAAAAAGGACACATGAACCTGCTAACAGCACACGTTTTATTAACAAACTCCAATTCTTCATTTTCTTAACTCCCCGCCTAAATTATGGCAGTTATTATA
>WFVC01000098.1 GCA_015491815.1 Gammaproteobacteria bacterium
CACCGATATCGTCACCTGGCTGGTAAAAAGTCATCTGCTGATGTCCGCCACCGCCCAGCGACAGGACATCAGCGATCCCGATGTGGTCTATCAGTTCGCCCTGCAGGTCGGCGATCTTCAGCATTTGAATTATCTCTATCTGCTCACCGTCGCCGATATCCGCGCCACCAGCGATTCAGTCTGGAATGCATGGAAAGATTCACTCTTAAAACAGCTCTATCACGCCACCCGAAGAACCTTGCGGCGCGGTCTGGATAATCCGCTACGCCACGCCGAACACATCAGCAAGGTGCAACAACAGGCCTGCGATCTACTGAAAAAAGAAAAGCTGCCAAAAGAGGCTATCAAACAGCTCTGGACGGAACTGGGCGATGAATATTTCCTGCGTTACGATGCCGATGAGATCAGCTGGCATACCCGCGATATTCTGCAGGCCAGCGAAGCCGATCTACCGTTAATTCTGTGTCGCCGAGCCAGTCAGCGCGGCGGCACCGAGATCTTTATTTATACTCATAATCGTCGCAACCTGTTCGCCACTATCACGCTGGTGATGGAACAACAGGGCATGAACGTGGTGGATGCACGCATTTTTTCCTCCGCCAGCGATTTCACTCTCGATACTTTTTTAATCCTCGATGCCGACAATAAACCGATTCAGGATCAGGCCATCATCGACCGCCTGCACAGCAACCTGCAGGAAAAAATTCGAGAGAACAACGCCACCCTTAAACCGCTAAGCGTTAACCTCCCCCGGCAGGCCAAACACTTCAAATTCGCCACCAGCATTAACATTGAAACCGACGAAAAAAGCCGGCATACAATTCTTAATATCGTCGCCTATGATCGACCCGGCCTGCTATCACGCATCGCCACCGCCTTAAGTCAGTGTGACGTACAGATACAGAATGCAAAAATCGCCACCTATGGCGAACGCGCGGAAGATATTTTCTTTATCAGCGATGCGCAGAATCAGCCGGTGACCGGTGACAAACAAATCGCCTGCCTGAAAGAAAAAATACTTGAGCTGCTGGAAGATTAAGAAACGGTGGCGTACCTTTCAACGCAAAGACGCGAAGACGCAAAGCGCGCAAAGATCTTTAATTTTTGGTTAATATCAGGTGTCGGAGTCGGTTTTTTTCGACTCCGATACCCTAAGTGTATGACCAGGAGTAAGGTATCAGAGTCAGCGAATCATTGACTCTGATATCTGAAATGTACCTTCCACCAGAACGGCTTTGCCTGCCGAAAAGTTTTTTATTACCGAACTTTGCGTCTTCGCGTTGATCGCTTTTAATCTATCAGCACTTCGATAAACTCCAGCGCATTGCCATCGGGGTCACGGCAGAATAACGCCCGGCGGCCGGAACGACTCAGGCTGTAATCCACGCCGTGTTGGCTTAACGACTGCGCCAGTTCATCAATCGAATCCACTGCAAACGCCGTGTGCCGATCACGGCCACCGTGTTGCGGCCGATCATCAACGGGATCAGGGTTGGGCAATTCCAGTAAATGAATCTGCTGCGCGCCCGGATTTAACCCCAGGTTTAACCAGGCGCCGGGATACCCCAGATCCGGACGCGCCGGATCAGGCTCCAGCCCCAGCACGCCCTGATAAAACGCCAGCGCGGTCTTTGTATCAGCGACAATCACGCTGGCGTGTAAAATAGCATTGATTTTAAACATTCTATCCCGCCTGTTTTTTGGCCGACAAAAATGCCGCCAGCATCACCAGCGCGCCGCCAATCCATTCCTGCAGGCTGATCACTTCACTGGTTAGTAATTGTGAGGACACCGCGCCGGCGATAATTTCAAACAACAGAATAATCGCCGAGCGATGAATCGGCATGTGCGAAACGCCATAGACCACCGACAGGGTCATCACGGTAATGCCCACTACGCCAATCAGCGGCGCCGCCAGCAGGGCGCTCATCGAGGGTTCACCCAGCGGTTGCGCAAAAACAACGAGCAACACCAGCGCTACCAGCATCACTCCCGACCAGCTGGCCGCCGTACAGATCTGCACAGATGTATTATGCGCCTTGCGAACAAAGGCGTTGGTCAGCGCAAAGCTGAAGCCCGAAGACAGGGCCAGCCAGTCGGCTGAGGTTTCGGGAAAGGGCAGGCCCATTTCCGTCTGCCATAACATCACGATCGCACCGCACATGGCGATCGCCAGCACAACTAAAGTTGAACGGTGGATATGCTCGCCCAGAAACCACCAGCCAATCAGGGTGGCCCAGAAGGGCGAGAGATAAAACAACAATAAGACCCGGACAATATTGCCATCCAGCACCGCCAGCACAAAGGCCACGTTACACCAGCCGCTGGCCAGCGCCAGTCCCAGCATCAACCCGGGCGCCTGACGGATTTCATGGTAGCGACCCTGCAACAGATATAACAATACCGGAATCGTGCCCGCATAAATCAATAAGGTGGACCAGAGTCCGGACAAACCGGCCTCCTCCAGCAAACGCAGGGGATACCAGAACAATCCCCACAGGGTCGCCGAGAGCAACAGACTGAACACCGGCAATAAATTGGCGGGCTTTTGCATTACCACCATCCTGTTAACACCCTCTCCCTCTGGGAGAAAGACGCCGAGGACGCAACCTTATGACTGTCTGATTTAACCCGCATACCTGTTTAAATATCCTCAGCTTAAATTTAATCCCGCTATTTTAATTGAATTCCTTTGCGATCTTTGCGATCTTTGCGCCTCTGCGTAAATGCAGTCCGGTTTTATCACCACAGGCGCACCGAACTCTACCATGAATCCTGATCTCGACAAGCTGCAACCCTACC
>WFVC01000099.1 GCA_015491815.1 Gammaproteobacteria bacterium
ATTCAAATGTCCGGCTTTCAGACGCATGCCAAAGCCACTGCTGGAAAGTTCATAGCCTGTCGGTTGATCGGGCAAGGTTTGCAACACCCACATTTTTGAACCCTCCAGAAACCAGAGCGCATAAAATTCTTTCACGCTTTTCCAGTTTTTGTCGCCCAGATAAGGACTGTGTATTTCCACTGAACCCAGAATACCGTTATCACCCAGCGCCTGGGATTCATAATAACCACGCACGCTTTCAGCACCGCCGGCGGTAAACTGCTCATTACTGATAAGAGGGGAATCCGTATACTGACCAGCGACTTTGACTTTGCCCTGAAAACCCGCTGCAATCGGGAAACGATATTGAATGTCGCCACTTAAATAAATAAAGTTGGCTTTGGAGAAAATGCGCTTGTCGTTAAACTCAACCTGATCGTTCAGACCACGTAAGCCAAAGGTTGTACCGACGCCATAACTGGTGATGCTGCGTTTCGCGCGCCGCGTCTGATCGTAACGAAAGCTAAAGGGATAATAGGTGATAGGCGTATTCTGCGTGTCTGAACCAATCAGATTAAGGCCTTCCTTAAAATTTTTATAATCAACGCCATAGGTAAGGCTGTGAAAATAGTCACGACTTCCTTCCAGCGGCATGACTACGCGTCCGCCCAGAATCTTACCTTTACCGATCACATCCAATGCGCCGGCGCTGGCGATTTCCGTATCGGAATCGGAACTTACGCCATACAGGGCGATACGCACACCTGATTCCTGTAACGGAAAAACATAAGTGCCGCCAATAACTTTTACTTCATCCCGGTTCTCAGGCGAAGCCTGGTATTGCAGGGAGAGGCTGTGAAAACGTTGCCAGAGATTATCATAACGGAGCAAACCCACTGTTCGGGTTCGCGTGGTGTTCTCGGTATTACGACCGTTGACTTCAAGACTGCCGTGTAAGGGGAGTTTGTCTTTTACTTTAAGCTCAACTTCAAGCGTGCCGGGTTCTCGCCCCGGGCGCATCACCGGTGTAATCGAACGATCCGGACTTTGCTGATTTACAGCCGCCATTTGTTTTTTGACATCGGGCAAATGAGGAATATTGTCTTTCGCCAAGGCCGGCACCTGTTTACGAATCTGGCTTAAAAGATAATAACGTGATCCGGTAATTTTCAGCCTGTCCACCCGGCCTTCAGTCACGCGCAACCGAACGATGCCATTCACCACGTTTTGCTCAGGTATATCAACCAGTACGGTTGGATAACCGGAATTACGGTATTCTGCTTCCAGCATGGCGCGCGCCTGCTCAATGTCTTTTATGGTTTTATTCGGGCCAAGAAATGAATAAACAATCCGTTCAAGCCGGGTTTGTTCCAGCAGGGTATTGCCCTCTACCCGGAATTCCTGAATATTAATAAGCGGGGGGGTTGACTCGCTGTTAACCGTTGGCTCGCCCTCTGTCATCGGAGTCGGTGATTCCGCTCTCACTGATGTCATCAACGCCAAAAGTGAAACCAGCAATAATAAACTCCGTAAAGAATCATTTTTTTTCTTTGACTCTACAGATAAACCAACAAAATCGAACAATGAACAACCCTCAATAAATTCAAAATTTACAAGCACAAATAGAGAAAGCCAACCCCCCTTGCGGAGGGCTGACTTTGCGTCCTTTCATCTATTTCAAACTACATTGCATAGTAAAAAATAGAGACTCCTTTTCAGAACCTTGTCGCCTGTGCTAATTAAAGCTGGCTGTTCTGATAAGTAGTGTTGACAACCGGCACCACACAGTTATCAAGCTTGCCGGAAGGCGCATGGGTATAAGGAATGACTGGTGCGGTCAGATCCAGAATGCCGTCTGCAGCAGGTGCAAAATTGGTGCTGACCGCCATATAACCGGCCTGTCCCCAGGTGTGGTTAAACTTGTAGTTCAGAACGGTCGCAATCGTGGTCGGTTCACTGGCCTGACTGGCAATCGTTTCAAGGATGGTCAGCTTGTCGCCGCTTGGGCCGTTGAAGGCCGGAATGCGCCACTGGAAAGTCTGCTCAACCCAGTCGTCATACTTGCCGCTGGCGGCATTTTCCAGAGTCGGAGCAATACCATCGATCTTGATGAAGCGGAAGTCATCCCCCAGATCAGCATTTTTCTCGGTAGACTGCACACCCAGCGCCCAGGCGGTTGTGCTGCTAGCGTTTTCGCCACTGTCGTTAGTACCGTTATTGAAGTCATTCAGACATAGCGTGACATCGCCGGAACCGGAGTTCTCACGCACAACCGGACCCGTAAACGGATTGCCCGGTTCGGCTTTTGGCTCCAGAGCACCGGCAGTACAAGGATAGTTCAGGAACTTGGCGTTCATCTGCGCCTGAGTGCCGGAACCATTAACGCGGCGACAATACGTAACTTTGGTGCTGGCCGGAACGCTGCTAACCACACTGGGATCCGTCAGCGAGACACCGTTAATCTTGAAAGCGCTCCAGTTATTGATTTTACCGGAGATCAGTGAAGCCACCTGACGTTTAGTCAGGCTGGGCATGCAGGCTTCAGATTCACGCGGCTGAAGCAAAGGATCAGTAATCGTTGCATCATAAGTTGTACACTCACCGGGAGTGCTTTCCACAATCTGACCCGACGCCACCTGGGCTTCCTGCAGGGCGTCACGCAGACTGGTGGTGACCGGCACGCCAAACACCAGCGCGGCCGCCGCCTTCACAACCATCTTGTTACCGACAGCCGCAGCATTGACCGGTGCATTACCGGCAGGCGTGTTGACGCCGACGAACATTTCCGGGTTCACATCGGAAACACCGGCATCGGAAACGACCAGATTCAGGTTGCCCGTCCGGGTCACGCCATCGGCTTCAAATTCAGTAATATCGCAGCGGTAGAAACTTTCACCTGCCGTCTGGGTGCAATTGCCATTATTGATATTCATGGCGTTAATCGCCACTTCATCGATAACCGGATTCACACCCATCGCTGAGCCGCCTTTTGAACGCTTGTGGAACAATACTTTCGGCGCTGTGATTGACAGGCCGGGCACCTTGGCGTTATCCAGAGTACAGAAGTAGGCGGTATGCGCCTTGCCGGGTTTTACCGGATTTGCGTTGTCTTTAAAAACATCCAGATCAGTCGGAACGCCACTGGCGTCGGTAACGCAGACGTTTTCAAACAGGGCGGCCATGGCCTTGTCCTGGGCGGTGGCGCCGGACATGAATATTTCAATATCCGGTGTTGTGGTTGGGCTAATAGCAAACGCCGAACCCGTGAGCAAAACAGCAGAAACCGCCGTTGCGATTTGTTTGATTTTCATTTTACTTTCCTCAAATATACAAATAAATATTTATATTCACTTCATCGACGGCCTGCATGCACAGGCCGTCGATAAAGTAAAATATTGTTAATCAGGCTTTACGGCGACGCGCAACGCTGACCAGCCCCAGTAGACCGGAACCAAACAACCAGACCGCAGCCGGAACCGGAACAGCGGAATAGGTCAACTGACCGGTGCTGGTCAGCTTCCAGACATTAGGCATTTCAGTGACAATACCGGTTCTGTAATCAGAACCAATGCCAGCGAAATAAAATGGAATCGTGCTATCGATATTGCCGATAGTGACAAAAGGTTTACCACCTGCATTGACACTCCAGGTGCCCACGCCGAAGTAGCCGGTATCACCGGGAACCGAATAGCTGGACAGATTCAGGTTAGGATCCAGTACATCACCGGCATCGGCATTAGAGTTCAAGGCCATGACATCGATAGAACCTACAACACCACCAATCATGCTGTCATTCAATGCACCAGAACGAACACTATCAATACCTGAGCTTGAGGTAATAACAAAGCCATAGGTTGAAGGATCCCAGAAAGAATCATCACCGCCGGCAATGGCGTAAACCACACCGCTGTTATTCATGAAATTGGCAAAGTTGGCGTCGCCGCTAAGGTCATAGCTAAGAGTCTGACTGGTATTGGCAAGAAAATCCGCTTCACGAATACCCAGATCCAGTGAATAAGACTGCTGACCCGCTTCATCCCATGCAGTCAGGAATAGCTCACCTGAACCAACGCCACCATTACTCTGCAAGATAGCGGCGTTAGCCACGCCACTCATGGCCAGCGCCACAGATGCCGCAAGAATTTTCATTGATGTTTTCATTTATTATCTCCGTAAATTAAAAAATTTTTTAAGCCCGTCCTACGTACACATAGGTGTACAGTAAGATTTCCTGCCCGTTTTAAAAGGATGCCCCCTGCGACATCCGGGTTTCTGTTTCATAAACAGCACCCACAAAAAAGCCGGGTTGCCTCATTGCTGTGGCAACCCGGCTATCTTTGCACTGGATAAATCCAGTTAAGACCCGTGGCTTTCCGACCCCGCCTCGCGACAGGTGTGGCTTTTTTCACTGCGGCTATCCGGCATAATGGGTTCCTTCCCCATGCCCGGAACGACGCGGTGTCGTTCCAAATTCAGCCCGTTAGCTGATGCTGTGCACTTTAGGGAGGAAATGTGACGGTGGGATTAAATGAAAATGAACTTTATGTGACAGTTTTTAACTGCGACTGTATAGATAGACAAATAGATATATGGAATGCTGATTT
Source organism: Gammaproteobacteria bacterium (assembly GCA_015491815.1). Lineage (GTDB taxonomy): Bacteria > Pseudomonadota > Gammaproteobacteria > UBA6429 > Thiohalophilaceae > JAADGZ01. The sequence continues at coordinate 4,584 of WFVC01000099.1, forward strand.
TATAAATTACGCTAAATAGCTGTCCTAATTCCAGGACACTATGTATTACCGGAGCCTGTTGTAGGTACGATTTCAATCGTACCGGTACGGCTCGCCTGTACCCGAAGGGTAAAAGCCGTACCTACAATTCCACCGCTGTTCCATAGATGTACAGGTATTTATTTGGAACAGCTATTTAAATTCTCAACCTCTTCAGAAGATCACGCCAGGGTTCCAGCACCTCGGCCTTACCCAATAAAACCGGAGCGGTCTTCTGCCAGCGCCAGACTGATGTCATATTAAATATATATTCGAGAATAAGATCCTGACGTTCAGATACGCCAAGCATGTGCGAATTCAAACTGTCCAACACCAACGGTTGGGCATTATCCGGCATATATATCAGAACCATATGCGGTTCAATACGGCCACGTTCAAGATCCGCTATTTTTCCATACGCCAGCCGCAGACGACTGTCAGACACCCCCAGTTCACGCAAGGTGAAATATTTGGCAATCGCAACATCTTCACAATCACCTTTATACTGCAATAATAATTCATCCGGCGTCGCCCAATAATCCTTGCGTCCCCAGACCGTGCTGTCATGCGCGCGGGGAATGTTATTATAAAAAACATTCACCGCCTCAACTTTCGCCTTTTCTGAAAGCCTTTCTAACTGAAATTTAATTACCAGACTCTGCAAACGATCTTTGCCCGGCGCTTTTTGGTCATCGATATTTGACGCAGCTGAGACCGGGTTAGCCAGCAACAAAATCAACCCCAAAATCAAGCCTGGAAACAAATACAGAAATCCTGTCGCGCCATCGGGTTTAAACGACTTTAAGTGATTGTTTTTAAAAACTATATACATTGATCCAACTCATCATGAATGTGATATTCATGACGACCCGAACCCTCGCCAACTTGACCATCCACCTCAGAATCGCCCAAAAACTGTGACCATGATCACGTATTTTGGACACCGGCTTCTATTTCCCATATTGAACAGATGGTTTTCTGGGAATGACGGATGCAGAACAACTGTCATCATTTTGTATTGCTTCTGTCATACATGCGTCATACGCACATGACAAAGTGCGCGCACAAATTAATGGCGACAGCGATAAAAATTATGGATAACAAAAACTGCTGTATCTCGGTTCGACTGTCGGAATCCGAGCAAAGAAAAATAAAAGCAACAGCAGAAAAACTGCAGGTAAGAAATTCGGACATTGTGCGTTACGCCATCAGAGTTGTGCTAACGCGCCTGTCAGCTCTTCATAGTTCGGAAGCAAACGGAATCACGCTGCTGCCAACCATGATCGAATATTGCAATGAACTAAACCGGCATTTTGATCTGGATGCCGACAAACTGGACAAGATTATTAATAACGAAACCAGTCAACCGGTTGCGCGTAATGATATTGAACTGCTGGCGTTATGCGGTATGCCGGTAGACATTATTCAGAAACGTTTTTTTCAGGTTACCGGAATTGAAATAGGGCATAACGAAGTTTATCAATTCATGAAAGATTATCTGAATGACAAATACAAGCAAATATAAATTTATTTAAAACAACGGGAGCTAATTATGTTACAAGAAACCAGCAAAACCTTCGGATGGAAATATTTATTAACTGCAATACTGTTAATGAGTGCAAACATAGGTCACACCAGTGTTATAAGTATTGGCGGCGATATCAGCATGACTGCTAATGACAGAATAGCCGCCGATATTATTTATCCCGAAAATCATACTCTGTCGCCTCTTTCCAGTGGGCCGATTACTATATTAAATTCTCCTGTTGAGGATAAAAACTCAGTTGTGTATGAAGACGCACAGGTAGTGAGTGGCGACAAAAAGATTTATACCGGCTATGTCAACCAACGTATAAAACTGAAAGAATCCGGACTATATCGGGCAACGCTCACTGATTTTGAATTTCCTGGCCGGTTCGATATGCTAGGACTAACCATCACCAGCCCAACAGAGAAAATGGGTGAAGTCTGGGATAGTGGCAATTTCGATTTTGAAGCAACGCCGGGAAAATATTTTCTGGGACTGGTGTATAAAACTGACGAAACACTTAACCTTGGCATGTATGGTGTTAATCTGCGGTATGTTGGCGCCACCAGTGCCGTGCCCCTGCCCGCTTCCCTCTGGCTCATGTTAACCGGCATAATGGCGATTGTGACCTATAAGCGTAAAAGCTAAAAAAAACCGCCTCCCTGTTTTTCCATCTGCAGGGGGGCAGTTCACCCAAGTCTTTTTTTGCACTATCATTGGACTCATTGGCAATACACTGCACGATTAAAAATGAGGCTATACAATGAAACTATCTGCAAAGGTTCTGTACATTCTGTTCTCGGCGATTGCAACTAATGCTTATGCCGCCGACAAATCCCATTCAAAATCACATGGCATTAGTTATCCGGAAGGCTGGCAAAACTGGGCGAGTATTGCCGTATCACACCGAACCGATAACCATACCCTGCGTGTTATTCTGGGTAATGACATTGCAGTAAAAGCTGCACGTGCCGGCAATACCCACCCCTGGCCTGAAGGCGCGATTCTTGGAAAAGTAGTCTGGAAAGACTCGAAACTGGAAAACTGGAAATCGGCCATTGCACCGGGGAAATTTGTACATGCTGAATTTATGTTTAAAGACTCAAAAAAATATGCAAGCAGTCATGGCTGGGGCTGGGCGCGCTGGGTTGGTCTGGAACAGAAACCCTTTGAAAAAGGCATGCAGATCTGTATATCCTGTCATACCCCGGTAAAAAACAGGGATTGGGTATTTACTGACCCCGCTACATTTCCCAAATAATATGAAAAATCCAATCATTGCCGATAACAAGCCGGTAAAAGTCAGTCTCGCCAAAGGACAGGAATATCATTTCTGCACCTGTGGCCGCTCCAAAAGCCAACCCTTCTGTGATGGCGCGCATGTTGGCACTGGCTTTACCCCAAGGGTGATTGTTTCTGAGGAAGAGCAGGAAGCCTATTTATGCGCCTGCAAACATACCCGCAACCCGCCTTTTTGTGATGGAAGTCATAAGCAATTTCCAGATGAGAAAATTGGCCAGGAAGGCCCCGGTATTTCAGCCGATGAAAGTCCTTCGCCACAGGTGCGAGCAACGGAAGAAGAACCATCAGTAGAATTCATCCATCAACTTGCCAAAGACGGGCTATCGGTATTCGGCCATCATGGGCCGATGGGCGCGATGGGCGTGCCCCGAAATCAGCTCCCGGATTGGGATGATATTCAAATAATGGTCGCTCAGTTGCACCACAAACCTTTACTGGATGATGCCGAGGTTGGCTCAGAGTTAATAATTGGACCCGAGGCTAAAAAACCGCTGGTTCTCAAGATCCCCTTATTTGTTTCTGACATGAGTTTTGGCGCCCTGTCTGAAGAAGCAAAAATTGCAATGGCAAAAGGCGCTGAATTAGCGGGTACAGGGATATGCTCAGGCGAAGGCGGCATGCTTCCGGAAGAACAGGCCGCCAACCACCGCTATTTATATGAACTGGCCAGCGCAAAATTCGGTTATACGGAAGCCCTGCTGGAAAAAATACAGGCGTTTCATTTCAAAGCTGGACAGGGCGCAAAAACAGGAACCGGCGGGCATCTTCCCGGCATAAAAAATATTGGTAAGATCGCCAAAGTACGAGGCATCCCTGAAGGCGAGCCCGCCATTTCGCCATCGACGTTTACTGAATTCAACACGCCGGCGGATTTCAAACAGTTTGCCGATCGCGTGCGTGAACTCACGGGCGGGATTCCAGTCGGCTTTAAACTCAGCGCCAATCATATTGAACGCGATATTGAATTCGCCCTGCAGGCCAGCGCCGACTATATCATTCTTGATGGCCGTGGTGGTGGAACCGGCGCCGCCCCCTTACTATTCCGAGATCATATCAGCGTCCCCACGATTCCGGCATTAGCGCGTGCACGCTATTATCTCGACAAACAGGGTGCGAATAGAAGCGTAAGCCTGATTATTACCGGCGGATTGCGTACCCCCAGTGATTTTGTCAAAGCAATGGCTTTAGGCGCGGATGGAATCGCCATCGCCAACAGCGCCATGCAGGCGATTGGTTGTGTTGCCGCAAGAATATGTAATACAAATAATTGCCCCGCAGGCATCGCCACGCAAAATCCTGAATTACGTCAACGCCTAAACATTGAAAATTCAGGACAACGACTTGCCAATTATTTAAATTCCTCCGTTGAATTAATGAAAGTAATGGCGCGAGCATGTGGTCATGCACATCTCAGTGAATTTAATCATGAGGATATTGCAACCTTCGATTATGAACTGGCTCGCTTATCAGGAATCAATTTCTCCGGATTTGATCCAGAGCGAAAATGAATAACCCCGCAGCAGACCACGGGGAATATTCAATCGAACATACAACTGACAAATCAGGCAAGCGGCTTACCCAATACGGCTTCCTGATAGGTCGCCAATAGTGCGGGATTATCCATTGAACCATGATGGTGAAGTTGACGCCAGCGGCCATTGTTCATCCGATATATTCGGCTTGTCCGTATGGCAAGATCAATTTTCCGCCCCGCTAATTGAAGGCTTCCCCTTTCCCGTCCTACCGCGCAAAACATCTGCCCGGCATGATGTATCGAATAATCATAATATTCTACATATACCGTTGCCTGACCATTAAATATATTTTCGTATACTTCTTTGATTGACGCCCAACCTCTTTTTACCCCACCCAATGGATTAGACATACTGGCTTCCTCAGCGTGCTCCCAATTATTTGACATAAGCTCAAGATTTCCAGTATTGAAAGCGCGATAGAATTCAATCAGCGCCGCCAGTGGTTCTGAAGCTTTCACCTCAATATTTTCAGAACCCGTAATTGCTTTTTCATTAATTAACATAATAAGCTGCCTCCTGATTAGCGGACTTTTCAGTTTGTAGTAATTGATAAATTGAAATCAAATGCGCCCATAACCATAAGGGGGCGGGAAGAAAGACGGCGTACATCATACTTCCATGTGGCGTAATCTCATCCAGTATGAGCAGGGACAATGAACTGGCGACGATCAGGATATCCAGCAGGCCAAAAATATTGGCGAACCAGATCTGCCTGACGGTGTTTAAACCACTCGCGACTGAACAGGCCGCGACAAGAGCAAAAAATCCAGCGGCAATATGGGTCCACCCGTCAATCACGCCAAACACTAATGGCATTGCGCCCAAACTCGCCTGCATTAAAAATGAAGCGCCGAAAAAAACGCGTATTCCTTGTATTAATAATAATTGCGTCTGACTCAGGCCAAGGACAATTCTACGCAGCGCCGGGGTAAGCAATAACACGCTCCCGACAAAACCTACTGCAATAAAAATAATAATGAGGAAGACTATCCCGGAAATATTCTCGGGAAAAAGGCTTTTTGTTGAAAGACCAACATGCAGCATCGCCAGCCAGATGAACAAAGCCAGACCAATGCCATAGTGAAATTTATGCTTATTTTGGAATGATAGAATCCATAAGGTATAGATGATCATCAAACTATCCAGGCCAATCATAAATCCGTTGAAGTTTAAAAATGTTGTCATAGTTTTTTCCTTTAATGTTGTATATACAACTTTCATGTTAAAAAAATACTACTCAATCTTTTGCGCGCTTTCTCGAAGCATCGCCACCAGTCGTTTCAGGTTTTCCGCCCCGAGATTTGAGAGCATCGTTTGATATAAGCTATTTCCCAATGCTTCGAGTTCCGTCTGCATAGCCTTTGCCTGCCGGGTCGCATAAATGCTTAATTCACGCGCATCGCCGGTATCGCCCTTTTTTCTGATGAGCAATTTTTTTTCCTGAAGCGCATCAACAAACCGGGTGATAGTTGATTTTTCCAGACGCAACTCTTCGGCAAGCTGTTTTTGCGAAATGCCCGGATTCGCTAAAACAGCGCGGAGCATATAAGCATGCGCCGGCGAAAGACCGTACGGCTCAAATGCTTTCGCCCATTTTTTATTTACTACGCGCGCTAAAGCATTAACATTGAAATATAAACATCGATCAAACATGCGACTCAGTATAACTTATAATGGTTGTATGTACAACATTGTAGTCACCAACTCAGATTAAAGTCGTTCATGCCTGCGACGGCGCGAATTTTAGAACAGGTTTAATTAAGTGCCGGATACGCGTTCAAGCTGTTTTTGCTTACGCTCAACTTCTTTGGCTTTTTCAGGCCGGCCCATTTGCTTATAGGTTTTTATCTGCAGTTCATAGGCCTGATTTACAACCGGCGTATCTTTATAAAACTCAATGACATACTTGCTGCGGCGTAATGCTTCACTATAGCGTCCCTGCGCCAGTTCATAACGTGCAATAAACATTTCATAAGCGGCAAGGTTGGTGCGAATATTCTTCATGAAATTCAGCGCCTGTGCAGAATACTTACTTTTCGGGTAGCGCGTAATCAGATCGACAAAATACGTGTAAGCCAGACGCAATTTTTCCGGGTAAGGCGCATTAGCCGAAATATCATTGATCGCCTGAGTGAACTCTAACTTGCCCTGCGCTTTGGTCGCCAGCGCACGCAAATACAGCACATAATCCAGATGTGGATAGGAAGGATAATTACGGATAAAGGTCTCCAGATGTTCAACGCTGACATCAAACTGTGAATCTTTATAATAAGCAAAGGCCAATGCCAGTTCAGCCTGCCCCCGCTCCTTGTCCGTTGAAGCTAGATCCTGTAATTCCCTGAATTCATCAATATCAATGACAGCCGGCTCAGTTCCCGCTTTTGTCATGAGTTCTTTGTACTTGATCTTAAATAAACTGCTGTCGGCCGGAATCGTGGTGCAGGCGGGCAGCAATAATATAAGACACAGGATCAGGATTAATTTATTCATAGGTCTCCATAAT
>WFVC01000100.1 GCA_015491815.1 Gammaproteobacteria bacterium
CGAGCAGAGCCTCCATGTCAAACGGTTTTTTTACAAAAATATAGTCATCCTCTGCAGGCGCTTTCACGGATAAAATGATGATAGCGTTATCCGGATGCTTCAGCTGATATTTTTCCAGTTGCGCCTGCGCATCAGGATTATCCAGATTAAAAAGGGCGGCCTCCGAATCTTCCGCATTCACAAAGCTTGCCATGCCTTTACCCATTTTTTGCATGGCGAATTCCAGCGTAGAAAACGCCTTGCCGTCCATGCCGAAGACGGTCATCTGCAATGCTTTGTTCTGCGCAGCCCGGTTCAACATCTGTACTGCCTGTTATCTTTTCCCACTTCTTTTTGCAGCTCCGCCGACAGCTCCCGCCATTGCGGCTGCAATGCCAGTGGCAGGTTTTTTGTGCTCTGTAATATTTTCTCGACGGCCTGAAGGTTGTGACTGTGGCGATAGATAAGCATTAACTCCCGACTGATCTCTTCACGTTGCGGGTTGACCAGTAATGCTTTTTTTAATAATACCGTGGCTTCACCCACCTGACCGGAATCAATCAGATCCCGCGCATCTTCCACCACGTCTCTGGTTTGCGCCTGCCCGGACGGTTTTTCTTTTGCCGCCAGCACACCAGACGTTCCGGTTCGACCATCACTCAACCTGGATTCTTTTACAGCGGGACAGGGCGCATTTTCATCCCGTTTGCCGGCCAACCAGTTGGATAAAATGGACTGCTGTTCTGCGGTTAGTTCGGCATAATATTTTTTTAACAGGCGCTGGCGTAAAGGTTGTCCCTTTTCCTGCAGCACAATAAATAAATCCAGCAACGCACCATAGACGCCATTCGCATCTGACTGCTGCTGATAAAAATATATTCTGTTAAGGTGGAGTTGTAGATTGCCGGGCTTGCGAACAATTTGTTGCGCCATGAAATCAATTATTTTTTTTGCCGATGTTGATTTCGCAAAACGGGGCAATATGTTGTCGGCTAAAAAAGCAGGTTCCAGTAATTCCATGTCCTGCTCTGTATACGCAGAATTACTTTTACCATCGATCCTTTCTACAATTTGCATCGGCATAATCACAGTTAAACTTATACGACTATGTCGCAAATATTGATATAAGCTTGAGATGCTTATAATTTAACTGAGACGCTGATCACAAAATACGGAGGTGGTGCTAATTTAAATAAGGGTTAAAGCATTTAAGGCCTTTTTTAAATTAGGGACTAAAACATCGACATCTAAGGAAGCTCTGATTAATTCCGCCGTTCGTGGTGAGCCTGTCGAACCATGAACGCTAAGCATTGTAAAATCATAATGTTATATAGTTCATCCTTCGACAGGCTCAGGGCGAACGGAATTAATCAGAGCTTCCCTAAGAAAATGTAATGGCGGGATTTTATTTTAAGAAGGGACAAAATAAACGGCGATCATAATCGCCGTATCTGTGTTTATATTAACTATTCCGGCATCCAGATTCCTACGGCGGGATCGTCGGTTTCAACACTTCGGCCTTTTGCCGTTACTTCTTCCTGCGCCGGTTGCGATTGCTGTTTATAGGCTTCCGCCTGTTGTTCACAGACATGTTTGCTGAATGCGGCCAGCTGATTGAGAAACTCTTCACGCTCATGATCCGCGCCGGGATGGCCTGCGGCAAGATAGCCGGTAATCGCCGACAGGTATTGCAAACCCAGCATCATGTCCTGTTCCGCCGCCGGATCGTGGCGGGCAATGGCCTGAAATATATTTGAAATTAACTCGTCGGATAACTGAATGCCTGCACTCACTGTCATGCTCCTTCGCTTAAAAGTTGAGCATTATACTCAAATATTAATGGGCTTGACAGGATTATCGCCCAGTGAGCTGATTCTGATCAGTGTTTTTTGTCCGACCAGTCAACAGGCGGGATATTTTGTTGATCCAGACCCAGCTGGGCCTGCGCCGCTCGACTGCCGGTCTGCTGCCAGAGATCATAGGCTTCGCGAGGCTCCAGTTGCCGTGTTCCCTCACCCAGCCGGCGAATCGCGTGCAGAGTATCCATGGCCTGAACAAACTGCTGCGCCATGCGCGAATAAAGTACGGTCATACTGGCCAGATTTTCGGCCAGATGCTGGTAGGCGCTGCGCCCCAGATCGACATAATACATAATGCTAACCCGGCGGCGCTTGACCCGGGCGGGAAACAGACCCGTTAGCAACAGGCATTGATCCGCCACTTCCCGCATTTGCTGCTGACGGGCATTACCCGTAGTTTGCATCGCCTGTAAATAGTCCAGCGCCATCACCCGGGAAGTCATATCCGGGCGGCGGGTATAGCGCATCAGGGTAAAAACCAGATAACTTTCCAGCTCCTCATCCAGCGATACACCCAGTTCAGCCTCGGCTTCACTGACCAGCTTTTGCCAGTCGGCAACCTGAGCTCCGGAAATCAGAACATTACTCATATCGGCCTCTCTTTTTCTCTTCCTAGGGTCTGTTGATCTTTCAGATGTTAGGCTGATTTTGAGGGAATTTTAGTTCTGACAAGGCATTTTTTACGTATCAATGCACTTCATTGATAGTAAAAAATAACGCAGACAGGGCTAAAATTAGCCAAAATCAGACAATAGATGAAAGATCAACAGACCCTAATAATATATGGCACAAATTTGACACCCGCGCCCGTTCCCATTAAAAACCAGCAATATCCATACCTGTTGCGATGCTAAATCTCATTTAGCCACGAACGCCGGCAACCGCTATAATGGGCGACTTTGTTAGCATTACTATTTAAAACAACATAAATTTCAGGGATATACATTGGCTGCACATACACTCGCGCAGGACGACGGTTTTACCCCCGATCCGAGCACTTTTCAGGGGTTAATTTTTGCCCTGCAACATTACTGGGCAAAACAGGGCTGCGTGATCATGCAGCCCTACGATATGGAAATGGGCGCGGGCACTTTTCATCCCGCCACCTATATCCGCGCCATCGGTCCGGAACCCTGGAATGCCGCCTATGTGCAACCTTCGCGCCGGCCCACCGATGGCCGCTATGGCGAAAACCCCAACCGGCTGCAACATTACTACCAGTTTCAGGTGGTGCTGAAACCTTCGCCGCTGGATATTCAGGATCGCTATCTTGAATCTCTGAAAATGCTGGGCATCGATCCGCTGGTGCATGATATCCGCTTCGTCGAGGACAACTGGGAATCGCCCACTCTCGGCGCCTGGGGGCTGGGTTGGGAAATCTGGCTCAATGGCATGGAAGTCACCCAGTTCACCTATTTTCAGCAGGTCGGCGGACTGGACTGCCGACCGGTGCTGGGCGAAATCACCTATGGGCTGGAGCGCATCGCCATGTACCTGCAAGGCGTGAAAAGCGTATTTGATCTGGTCTGGACCCGGGGTCCGCAGGGCGTCGTGACTTATGGCGACGTGTTTCATCAGAATGAAGTCGAGCAATCCACCTATAATTTCGAACAGGCTGATGTGGATTTCCTGTTCAAACAGTTCGATCACTGTGAGGCGCAAAGCCAGCAGCTCATCGAAGCCAATTTAGCCCTGCCCGCCTATGAGCAGGTGTTGCAGGCCTCGCATACTTTTAATTTGCTGGATGCGCGCCACGCCATTTCCGTCACCGAACGTCAGCGCTATATTTTACGCGTGCGCAGCCTTTCACGCGCCGTTGCCGAAACCTATTACGCCGCACGCGAGGAACTGGGTTTCCCCCTTTGTGACAGTACGACATCCGGGGAGGCAAGCGCATGAGCCGGCAGGATCTGTTAATTGAAATTGGTACGGAAGAGCTGCCGCCCAAAGCCCTGAGCAAACTGTCGGCCGCGTTTCTCGCCGGAGTCAAAGCCGGTCTGGAGAAATCCGAACTGGGCTTTTCCAACATCGAAAATTTTGCCAGCCCCCGACGTCTGGCGCTACGGGTTCGTGATCTTGCCGAACGCCAGCCCGACAAAAATATTGAACGTAAAGGCCCGGCGCTTCAGGCCGCCTATGATGACGATGGCTGCCCAACCAAAGCCGCACAGGGATTCGCCCGCTCCTGTGGCGTCAAGGTTGAAGATCTTGAAAAACAGGAAACCGACAAGGGAACCTGGCTGGTTTTTCGCAGCGAGCAAAAAGGCCGCCGCACAACCGAGCTTGTCCCCGCAATCATTCGTGATTCGCTGGATAAACTGCCGGTTCCCCGACGTATGCGCTGGGGCAGTCTCGATACCCAGTTTGTGCGGCCTGTTCACTGGGTAGTTCTGCTGTTCGGCGAGACGGTTATCGACACAGAAATACTCGGCATTCAGGCTGGACGGGAAACCTTCGGCCACCGCTTCCATCATCCGCAGGCGATCTCCATTCCTTCACCCGCCGATTACGATGTGTTGCTGGAAACCAGCGGTAAAGTGATTGCGGATTTTGATCGCCGCCGTCAGAGCGTGCGCGCCCAGGTTGAAAAGGAAGCCCTGACTCTTAAAGGCAGGGCGGTCATTAATGATGCGCTGCTGGATGAAGTCACAGCGATGGTGGAATGGCCGGTCGCGGTCGCCGGTAATTTTGAAGCGCGTTTTCTCGATGTGCCGAGCGAAGCCCTGATTTCCACCATGGCCAGCAACCAGAAATATTTTCATTTGTTCGATGCCGATGGAAACTTAATGCCCCACTTTATCACCATCAGCAATATTGAGAGCCGTGATGCCGACAAGGTGCGTGAAGGCAACGAACGCGTAATCCGGCCGCGTTTTTCAGATGCAGAATTTTTCTGGAATCAGGATCGCAAACAGCCGCTGGATGCTCGACTCGAATCACTCAAGTCTGTCGTTTTTCAGAAAAAACTCGGCAGCCTGTTTGATAAAACTCAACGCGTCATGTTGCTGGCCGCCAGTATTGCCGAATCTCTTGATGCGGATAAATCCATGGCCGTTCGCGCCGCCGAACTTTGCAAGTGTGATCTGATGACCGAGATGGTCGGTGAATTTCCCGGCCTGCAGGGCGTCATGGGCCGTTACTATGCACACCATGACAACGAAGCGGCTGATGTCGCCGATGCGCTGGATGATTATTATCGGCCACGCTTTGCCGGTGACAGCCTGCCGCAAACCGCGACCGCGCAGGCGCTGGCGCTGGCCGATCGAATCGATACTCTGGTTGGGATTTTCGCCATCGGTCAGATCCCGACCGGCGATAAAGATCCCTATGCCCTGCGCCGCGCCGCATTAGGCGTGTTGCGTATTCTGATCGAAAAAAATATTAATCTGGATCTTCTCAATCTGCTGGAGACTGCGGCGAAACACTTTGACAGCGGCATCAACGCAGACGCCGCCATCGATAAAGTTTTTGCATTTATTCTTGATCGCCTGCAGGCCTATTATCAAAACCGCGAGCTTAAGGCGGATGTGCTCGATGCGGTCATCAGCATTCGCCCGACTCG
>WFVC01000101.1 GCA_015491815.1 Gammaproteobacteria bacterium
CCTGTCCAGGTAATAACTATTTTTACAGCTTCGACTGTGGCGCCACCAAGGAAGTCGGCGTCGACATGATCCAGGTGCATATGCTGCCCGGCATGGCCTATAAGATTAACGACAAACACAGCTTCGGCGTCAATCTCGACTTTGCCATTAACCGTTTCCGCGCCCGCGGCCTGCAATCCTTTGGTGAACTGGGCTTCTCGGATGATCTGACCAAGCTTACCAATAACGGCTTTGACTATAACTATGGCGCCGGCATTCGCTTCGGCTGGCAGGGCAAGTTTAACGATGAAAAAGTTAAACTGGGCGCTTATTATGCCTCCAAGGTATTCATGACCCGCTTCAAAAAATACGAAGGTCTGTTCGCCGAAAAAGGTAAATTCGACGTCCCGCCCCACTTCGGCGTCGGCATCAGTGTCAAGGCAACCAAGAAAATCAACGTCGCCTTCGACATCCAGTATATTCAGTACACGGATGTGCCCTCTATCGCCAACCCCGGCCCTAACGCCAAAGATCCCAGTGACTTTAATCCCCTGTGCCCCGGCGAAGACACCCCGGATTGTAAAACCGGCGGCGCCAAGGGTCTGGGCTTTGGCTGGAACGATCAAATCGTCTATAAAATTGGCTTTGATTATGCCGCCAGCAACAAGATGACCTGGCGCTTTGGCTTTAACTATGGCAAAACGCCAATTAAAGAAGATGAAGCCCTGTTCAACATGCTGGCTCCGGCCGTGGTGGAAGAACACTTAACTTTTGGCGCGACTTATGACTGGACCAAACAGTCAGAACTCAGCTTTAATTTCATGCACGCCTTCAAGAAAAACTTCCAGGGTAAATCACCCTTTTACCCCAATGGCGTCAGCAGTTATGAAGACATGCAGACCGGCAACGTGGCGCTCAGTATGAAACAGACCGCTATCGGCTTTAGCTACGGCTATAAATTTTAATAACGCTTTTGTGTTAAGCAAAATCTGACAACACATAATCGTTAACGATTACCAAATTCAGGAGAGACTATAATGTCTAATATACTTACAAAACCCGGAATGAAACGCACGGCGATCAGCGCCAGCCTGGGCCTGCTCTTTGCCATCGGCAGCGCACAGGCGGTAGAAGTCACTATCACCAAAATGGAATTTTATGATGCCAATGGTAGCCCCCAGTTTTTCGGCGGGGGTCTGAATACCTCGGTTGCGACCACTGTTAATTTTGGCTCGGCAAGTGGCGGCACAACAGGCCGGGCAAGCTCAGGACCGACGCCTTTCTTTGGCACCCCTTGGAGCGCTACGCAGGCCATGTGGGATGAGACAACCGGAGCCACCGCCACCTGGAGTGGTAATTCAGCTTCCGGCGCTTACAGTTATACTTACACCCTGACTACGGGTCAGGTGGCTGTGGGTATGCTCTTTACCTGGGGGTCAGCAGTTGACATTGCCGTGCTACAAATTTTTGACTGCTCTGACAATATAACGTGTAAACCCGTAAACAGTGATACGACACACACAGGAGTTCCAGGCGCAGAAATGGCCAATGGCCCGTTCAAGGGTCAGCACGCCACCTTCAGTGGAATTATACCTGCGAATTTTGATGTCACACTATCAGCTACTCAGGGCGGAAAAAATCTGGTCGTCGCTACAACTGGTGGAGGTAACGTCACCCTGAGCATGGAAGTTGCGGGCACAACAAGCACCCCCACCGCTTATGCCTGGAGTAGTTCACCGACTGCACTTGCCACAGCAGCGGTGGGGGGAACAAGCAACAGTACCCTGGTATTCGATCCCTCTGGCCTGACCAGTGGCACCACCTACACCGTCACTCTCACAACAACGATTGGTAGCCTGGGTTCTGTCACCAAAACCATACCTGTTACCGTTACCTCCACGACATTAACTGCAACGGATACCGATGGCGATGGCTTGAATGACAATGATTCTGCTGAAGGTTTCGTTGATAATGACGGCGATGGCATTCCCAACTATCTGGATCCCACCAATGACAGCGCGGCGGTGGTGACGGTGGATGCGGCCGACAGCAGCAAGGGTAATATGAGCGCCAGCTCTGGCACCCTGCGCGTAGGCGCAACCGCATTCAGCAAAAACAAGTCCAGTATCGTCAGTGGCGGTTCGGCATCCGGCATGCTCGTGACCATGAGCGATATCGGCACGGATGATACCGCTGTTAGCTCCACTTGCGCCGGCGGCTGTTTCGACTTCGAGGTAAGAGGCCTGTCGAACGGCGCCAGCACCCAGGTGGTGATTCCCCTGTCTGCCGCACTGCCGGACTATCCCGTCTATCGTAAATTCACGCCGGCCACCTCAAGCTGGCAGAACTTCCTCTATGACGATGACAACTATCTGTCCTCCGCCGCCGCACTCAGCACCGATCCCATCACCTGCCCAAGCGCCGGTAGCAGCAGCTACACCAGGGGTCTGACCCCCGGTGACTTCTGCCTGCAACTGACCATGACCGATGGCGGTCCTAATGATGCCGATGCTTTTGCTAACGGCGTTCTGATGGATCCCGGTGGCATTGCCAGCAGTAGCGAAGAAATCATGGTCGCGGATGTCCCCAACGGTTGCAGCATGTCCACCACCCCGGTCAATCCGACAGAACGGGCCGACTGGTGGCTGGTCGCCGGTTTCCTCGGCGCGCTGGCCTGGTTGCGGGGTATGCGTCGCAAGGGTCACGCGGCATAAACCCGTACGATTGAAATCGTACCTACAACGATAGACCTGTAGGTACGACTTCAGTCGTACCATTACAAAACAATTCGATTGAAATCACACCTACAACGATAGAACCTGTAGATACGACTTCAGTCGTACCATTACTAGGGCAACCTGACTCCGATGCCGGGGAAATTCATAATAAAAAAGGGCAATCTGCCCTGGCTATTCGGCGCAGTCCTCGCGGGCTGCGCCGTTTTTATTTTTGAGGGACGCGCATTTGCGCTTACCGGCCTGATGTTGTTTCTGCCCCTGCTGGATCATAACTGGCGTTACCCGAAATTTATTTACTCCCGGTTCAACTTCCTGCTCTGGGGGTTCTGCCTGTTAAGCGCAGCCGGTATTTTGTTGTTCAACCCTGAACTGCTCGGCATCGCCCTGACCACCCTGTTACTCACCGCATTGCCGGAGGAATGGTTTTTTCGCAGCTATTTTATGAACCGGCTTGAGCAGATGGGGTTCAACCCCCTTCACGCCAATCTCAGCGCCTCGATCCTGTTCGCCCTGTTGCATGCGCCAACTCAGGGATGGTTTGGACTGAGTGTGTTTTTTCCTTCGCTTTTTTATGGCTGGATCTATCAGCGCAGCCGGGATCTGGTGCTGGTGATTTTATTGCATGCTCTGTCGAACATGGTGTTTTTTGCGTATGTGCAAGGGGTGTTGTTTGCCGGGTATGGTACGACTGAAGTCGTACCTACAGGGGGATAAATGTTGTCGGTACGTGTAGGTACGGCTTCAGCCGTACCTACCTTTAAAACTGACGCCAACACTCGATAGGGTAAACCCTGTCAGATAAAACCTACAAAACTTTCAGAAATATCTGACAGACAGCCATAGCTGATTTTTATACAGTAATAGCCACAGGGAAGTAGGGAGTTTGACAGGGAGGTCTCTATACCTGTGATGCCGCCGGAGAAATCCGGCGGCTTTTTTTATTGATGATGCGGGGCGATTTGGCTGGTATGGTACGACTCACCTGTGCACCCTACCGGGTATTTCACCCGAAGGGTAGAAGTCGCACCTACAAATACCGGCAAATTTCCAACCCCTGTAGGTACGGCTTCAGCCGTACATCAACCAACATTTCAAGGATGAAAATCATGGCTTATACCGATTTACTAAAAGGACGCCGTTCCGAGGCTTTTCACGCTTATTTTGTTACTATGGTTACTCAACAACGTAATCCCGTCTTCACTGATCTTTATTGTGCCCGTGAGTTCATTGCTGTTCTTCACAATCTACATACTCATAAATATATTTATTCATTAGCCTGGGTATTGATGCCCGATCATTTTCATGGCCTGTTTCAATTAGGCCGGGAAGCTGAACTTGCAAAAGTAATAAGACTGCTAAAAGGAAAATCCGCGCGCATTATTAATAAACGATTGCGACAGGAGAAAGCATTATGGCAAAAAGAATATTATGATCGCGCCATCAGGAAAGATGATGATATTAAACAGGTAGCCCGTTATATTGTTGCAAATCCATTACGTTCAGGCCTCGTAAATCATATTGGTGATTATTCACATTGGGATGCAATCTGGTTGTAATGGGTACGACTCACCTGTACCCGCTTTAAAAACTGACGCCAACACCCGATAGGGTAAACCCTGTCAGACAAGACCTACAAAATTTTCAGAAATATCTGACAGACAGCCATAGCTGATTTTTATACAGTAATAACCACAGGGAGGTGAGGAGTTTGACAGGGATGTCCTCATTTAACTGTAAAGCCGCTGGAGAAATCCAGCGGCTTTTTTTATTGATGATGCGGGGTGCTTTGGCAGGTATGGTACGATTCACCTGTGCACCCTACCGGGTATTTCACCCGAAGGGTAGAAGTCGTACCTACAAATACCGGCAAATTTCCACCCCCTGTAGGTACGGCTTCAGCCGTACCAACTTTAAAAACCGACTCGGCGCCTGTATAGAAAATTAAACCGCCTGCGGCAGTTCGATAGGCAGGCCGTTGCGCGCCCAGGACATCAGGCCGCCGCGCAGGTTGAAGACGTTTTCAAAGCCCTGCTGTTGCAGGAACATGCAGACCTGCGCAGAGCGCGCGCCGCTGCGGCAGATGACGACCAGTTCTTTATCCTGCTCCAGTTCATTCATTCGCACCGGCACTGTGGCCATGGGGATGGCTTTGGCGCCGGGCATGGTGCCTGCCGTATATTCATTCATTTCACGCACATCGATGACGTGAATATCGTCGGATTGCGCATGCAGACGCTGCGCCAGTTCCGGGGCGTCAACTTCTTTGATATTTCTGTACATAGGCTCTATTTTTCTCCTTTGGTTTGCCGCATTATATATTAGCTAAATCTAATATATCAACCCTTAGTCTTTTACGTGGTCTTTATTTCATTGATTTTTCTGGATATTTATTCCGGAATCGAGTCAAATATATGATGTGTACGGCTAAAGCCGTACCTACAGCCCCCCCACTACAGATTAAACGGGAGCAGCATGGTTAGCCGTCAGGAAAGCAAACAGCGTCAGAAACGCCAGAAAGATGCGCTGCTCCGCTACCAGAAGGAGCGCTATAAAAACAGCTTCGCCCGCCCGGGGATTCACCCGTTTGTGCTGGTGCTGGATCATCTGAAAGCCGGTTTTAACGTGCCGAAAATTTTTCGCAGCGCGGAATCCTTCGGCGCGCAGGCCGTTCATCTGGTCAATATCGCTCCCTTTGACCCCGCACCGGCAATGGGCGCTTTTCGCAAGGTTCCCGCCTGTTTCCACGACACCTTCGATGCGGCTTACCGGCAATTATCCGCGCAGGACTACCACCTGTTCATGCTCGACGCACGCGCGCAAACGCCATTATACGACGCGGTGCTGCCGGAAAAGAGCGCCTTTATCATGGGCAATGAGGGACTCGGGCACAGTTTTGATCCGGCGGATTATCCCGCCATTCAGGGACTCGCTATTCCACAGTTTGGCAATACCGAAAGTTTGAATGTGAGCGTGGCGGCTTCGATCGTGATGTATGAATATGTGCGTCAACATCATCAGGGGTAGGTGCGATCAGGGTGTGGTGCGATCAGGGTGTGGTGCGATCAGGGTGTGGTGCGATCAGGGTGTGGTGCGACTGAAGTCGCAGCTCATACGTAGCTACTTAAGAAATTTATCTACCTGTAGGTTCGCCTTCTGGCGAACAGCAGCGCTTGAATAACATATATTGCGGTATCTGATTAAGCATTTTGTGCGGCTGAAGCCGCACCTACAATTGCCCATATCCTTAAGTACCTACGTATGAGTCGCAGCCACAGCCCTGTCACAGAATATTTATACTTTGAAACGTTTAACCTGGGTTTGAAGCTCGCCGGCGATCGTCGCCAGTTCCTGAGTCAGGCTGTCGCTTTCCTGCGCATTGCTCATAGTCTGCTCGGACAAATCCTTAATGACAATAATGCTTTGATCCACGCTCGCCACCACCTGAGATTGTTCTTCGGAGGCTGCGGCAATTTGTGTATTGATATCATTGACGGCCGAAATTGACTGCACAATATTATTCAGCGATTCACCTGCGGTACTGGCCTGAGTAACGCTTTGCTCGGCCTGTTGCTGACTTTGCTCCATCGCGCCCACACTCTTTTCTGAAATCGCCTGCAACTGTTCGATCATTTCCCGAATTTCTTCAGTTGACTGCTGGGTGCGCGCGGCCAGTGTGCGCACTTCATCGGCCACCACTGCAAATCCCCGGCCCTGTTCACCGGCGCGCGCCGCCTCAATCGCGGCATTCAGCGCCAGCAGATTGGTCTGCTCGGCAATGCCGCGAATGACATCAATCACGCCACCTACATTTTGCGCGCCTTCCTGCAACTGAGTCATGGTGCCGGCCGCTTCTTCAAGCTTGCCGGAAAGCTGTTGTATATCATGAATCGCGCTATTCACCGCAACCTGCGTGGCTCGGGTGTTGTTATCCGTTTCCGTGCTTGATTGCGCGGCTTCCGCCGCATGACGGCTCACCTCTTCCGCCGCAGCCGCCATTTCATTAATGGCCGTGGCAATCTGGTTTGTTTCGTTACCCTGGTTATGAATAGCTTCACTGGAAACATGATTGATTTGCGCCAGTCGTGTTGATGAATTAGACAGTTGTCCCGTCACCTCCAGTATCCGGCTCACGGTATTACGCATCCCCTCAGTAAAGCGATTAAAGCTTTGCGCAATCTGTGAGATTTCATCATCACCGTCTTCAGGTAAACGTCGAGTCAGATCGCCATCGCCTTCAGAAATATTCTGCAGGGCTTCCAGTAAGTTCTGCAGGCGTGCGCCAATCGCCTTACGATAAATAACAAGCAAACTCAAATAAGCGATAATCATCGCCATAATAATAACGGCTAAAATCGTGTATTGGATATTTTTTCCATGCGCCAGCGCCGAGGCGATCGAGAGATCGACTTCCAGCACGCCGCGCACATCGCCCAGCTTCCAGTCCGCTTTGGGCGTATCCGCCCGGCTATTATGGCAGGCGACACAGGCATCGCTGACCATGCGATCAGCAATCGCAATACGCATGACAGGTTCACCATTAATCGTGTCCATGCGTTTAACAATCGAGTCCGGATTACGGCTCAGTTCATCCCAGGCCTGTTGACCAAAATCATCCAGTTTTCTTGACGCGCGGTTGGGGAAAGGATAGGCCGA
>WFVC01000102.1 GCA_015491815.1 Gammaproteobacteria bacterium
AACTGGGCAAAGGCGCGAAACGTGTTGTTCAGCCGGAGTTCAACAAAGCGGGAGACGAAGTCTGGTTCTCGGTCTGGAGTGGCAAGAAAGAAGAATCAGCCATCGTGATTGTGGATGACAAGACACTGAAGCTGAAGAAGGTCATCAAGGACAAACGTCTGGTTACCCCGACAGGCAAGTTCAACGTTAATAACACTATGCACGATATTTACTAAAAGCGGGATAGCGGGAGAGGGATAAAAATCCCTCTCCTGTTTTTACTTTATTAATATTAGTCAGGTTGCGTAAGAGGACGGCCATTTTGTCCTTATTCTAATTATTCTGTAAACAGCAGAAAGGTATGAAACTTCTGCCGGTAGTTTGATATGCGTCAATGTATATATACACGTTTGTATGCGCATGAATGTATCCTATGATCTCTGTGTCTGAGCAGGAGAGAGTCAGGATGAATAATAAACGGCATTATCATACGTATATTGTATTATGGGCAGTGTTTTTTCTGTCATATCCAACGTTTCTTTTTGCAGCCAAAGCTAATAATGCGAACAAGATAGAGTTACATTTCGAAGGCGCGCCGGTGCAGGTCGAAACAGACAAGGCGCGAATCAGCATCAATCCTGATGCGCCCCCCATTTCCAGCAAAGAATTCATCAGGGCAAAGCGTATATTTTTTGAACGTTGCGCCGGCTGTCACGGTGTTTTGCGCAAGGGCGCGACCGGCAAGCCGTTAACACCGGATATCACCCTGCAAAAAGGCACCGATTATCTCAAGGCCTTTATTACTTTCGGTTCACCGGCGGGTATGCCTAATTTTGGATCCTCGGGACTGCTGTCTGATGAGGATGTTGATTTATTGGCGCGTTATATTCAGCATGAGCCGCCGGTTCCCCCCTTGTTCAATATGAAACAGATTAGGGCGAGCTGGAAAGTCAAAATCGCGCCGGATAAACGGCCAACGAGACAGATGAATAAATACAACTTAAAGAATCTGTTTTCCGTGACTTTGCGCGATGCCGGCAAGGTGGCGCTGATCGACGGCGATAGCAAAAAAATTATCACAACTATTAATACCGGCTATGCGGTGCATATTTCCCGCATGTCCACCTCGGGACGCTATTTGTATGTCATTGGCCGCGATGCGCGGGTCAATCTGATTGATTTATGGATGTCGATTCCGGAATCCGTGGCGGAGATTCGGGTTGGGCTGGAAGCGCGTTCAGTGGAAACGTCAAAATATAAAGGCTATGAAGATCGTTATGCAATTGCCGGAGCCTACTGGCCGCCGCAATATGTCATTATGAAGGGAGAGACACTGGAGCCACTAAAAGTTGTTTCCACCCGGGGTATGACGGTTGATACGCAGGAATATCATCCTGAGCCTCGAGTGGCCGCGATTGTCGCCTCGCATCAGAAGCCGGAGTTCATTATTAATGTCAAGGAAACTGGCAAGATTCTGATGGTCAATTACAGTAATCTGAAAAATCTCAGAGTCACGACGATTGATGCGGTTCCCTATCTGCATGATGGTGGCTGGGATTCGACTCAGCGTTATTTTCTTGCGGCGGCCAACAAATCAAATCGTATTGTGGTTGTCGATTCGCGCACCAGTCAGCTGGAAGCTATTATCAAGGTTGGAAAACTTCCTCATCCCGGGCGCGGTGCTAATTTTGTGGATAAAAAATATGGGCCGGTCTGGGCCACCAGCCATCTGGGTGACAATACCATTTCACTGATCGGCACGGATCCAAAACGACATAAAAAAAATGCATGGAAGGTGGTGCGTACGCTGAAAGGTCAGGGCGCGGGCGCCATGTTTATCAAAACCCACCCCAAATCAAAACACCTTTATGTCGATACGCCATTGAATCCGAATAGTAAGATTAGTCAGTCGGTGGTGGTGTTTGATCTGGAACATCTGGACAGGCCTTATAAGATCCTGCCTATTGTCAAATGGGCTGAACTTGGTAAGGGTGCGCGGCGGGTGGTGCAGCCGGAATTTAACAAGGATGGCAATGAAGTCTGGTTTTCTGTGTGGAATGGCAAGAAACAGGAATCGGCGATTGTTATTGTTGATGATATCAAACTGAGTTTAAAAGCGGTTATTCGAGACAAGCGGCTGGTGACGCCCACCGGCAAGTTTAATATGTATAACACTATGCATGATATTTACTGAACGTTATGAATACTAAAAAAATAAACAACGAGCATAAGCCCTGTGTCTATCTGGTTGGCGCCGGACCGGGAGATCCGGATTTGCTGACAGTCAAGGCCTTGCGTTTGATTCAGCGTGCGGATGTGATTGTTTACGATCGCCTGGTTGCCGATGCGATTCTGCAGCAGATCCCATCCGGCGCTACGCGTATTTATGTGGGTAAATGCTCGGGACGGCACACCCTGGTGCAATCGGAAATCAATGCATTGTTGGTGCGCCTGTCAGAAAATGCGCGCACGATTGTGCGGCTCAAGGGAGGAGACCCCTTTATCTTCGGGCGTGGCAGCGAGGAAGCGCTTTATTTAAAAAAACACGGGATTGATTTTGAAATTGTGCCGGGGATTACCGCCGCATCAGCCTGTACCACCTATGCCGGTATTCCTCTGACCCATCGTAGTCTGGCGAATAGCGTGGAGTTTATCAGTGGGCATGCGCAAAATGATCAGCCATTAAATTTCGACTGGCCGAGTCTGGCGGATGAAAATCGAACGCTAGTTATTTATATGGGCGTAGCGAACATTGATCATATCAGTCAAAAATTGATTCAGGCCGGCCTGCCGGCCAGCACACCGGCGGCGGCGATTGAAAAGGGGGCGGGGCCGCAGCAGCGTCGTCTGCTGTGTGAATTATCAGAGCTTGCCGAGCAGACGCAGAAAGAAGCGCTGCAGGCGCCGGTTATCTTTGTTATCGGAAGGGTGGTGACTCTGGCCGGTGAGCTGGACTGGTTTTCGGGTATAGATATTCCTGACTCGCCTGAGGTTGGCCATGCGCACTCCTATCCGGCCTGAATGGTTTCTCCTGATCCTGTTATGGGGATTGTCGGCATCACCGGCGCCGGCTGCGATCAGTGATGCTCGTCAGAGCGAGCTTCTGGATTTGCTGAGGCAGGATTGCGGCTCCTGTCACGGTATGACCCTCAAAGGGGGCCTGGGGCCGGCGCTGACGCCTGAGCGAATTCAGAAAAAGTCGCCACAGATGCTGGTCGAGACAATTCTTCAGGGACGCCCGGGAACCCCCATGCCACCCTGGTCAAAATTTATGACGCGCGAAGAAGCGCGTTGGTTAGTAGACAGCCTGTACCGGGGTATCGAACATGCACAATAAATCTCATCCGACCCGCTATTTGCTGTTGGCCGCCATCCTGATGCTGCTGTCCGCCTGCGCCACACAATTGCGTGGCACGGGCGATATGGGCGTCATTATCGAACGAGCCAGCGGCAGCGTACAGGTTATCAATACTACCCAACGCGCATCTCTTGGCCGGGTGGCCGGGCTGGGCGATCTTTCCCATGCCTCGGTGGTGTATTCCCGGGATGAACGCTTTGCCTATGTTTTCGGTCGCGATGGCGGCTTAACGAAGGTCGATATTTTAAAACAGAAAATCGATAAACGCATCATGCAATCGGGCAACAGCATCGGTGGCGCGATTTCTCAGGACGGCGGACTGGTTGCGGTTTCCAACTATGAACCGGGAGGGGTGCGCGTATTCGATGCACAGACCCTGGAATTAGTTGCGGATATTCCGGCTGTTTATATGGAAGAAAAACGTTCAAAAGTCGTGGGACTGGTCGATGCGCCGGGGCAGCGTTTTGTTTTCAGTCTTTATGATGCCGGGGAAATATGGATTGCGGATTTCAGCCAAGGTCGTGAACCGGCGATTACAAAATTTCACAAGGTGGGTAAACAGCCCTATGATGGTCTGATTTCCGGTGATGGCCGTTATTATATCGCCGGCCTGTTTGGCGAAGACGGGCTGGCGCTGCTGGATCTCTGGCAGCCGGAGCAGGGCGTTAAACGGATTCTCGATCACTATGGTAAGGGTTGGCGGCAAATGCCGGTTTACAAAATGCCGCACCTGGAAGGCTGGGCGATTGCCGATGAATATGCTTTTTTACCGGCTGTCGGTTTAAACGAAGTGCTAGTGGTTAGCCGACGTAACTGGAAAGAAGTGACCCGCATCGCCGTACACGGACAACCGGTGTTCGTCATGGCGCGCCCGGACGGTCGTCAGATCTGGGTGAACTTCGCCTTTCCGAATAATGACACCGTTGAAGTGATCGACACCCTGAGTCTGAAAAAAATTCAGACCCTAAAACCGGGTAAGGCGGTATTGCATATGGAGTTCACCCCGCGTGGTGAAGAGGTGTGGATTTCCGCGCGTGATGATAACCGAGTCAGCGTTTATGATACTGGAAACTTCAAGTTGAAAGCCATGCTCTCGGCCGAGAAACCCAGCGGCATTTTCATGACCAGCCGCGCGCATCGGATTGGACTCTAATATGGGCAGGCAAAGGCAAAAAAAAGACCGGGACAGGCAAACACGTCTGGAACATCATTTGCTGAATGATTTTCAGCATGGCCTGTCGCTGAGTCCCACGCCTTTTGCGGATATGGCCGAGGTGCTGGGCGTCAGCGAAAATGAGGTATTAACGACCCTGCAGCAAAAAAAACAGGAAGGCGTAATCAGTCGCGTGGGCGCAGTGTTTCGTCCGAATGGCGTTGGCGCCAGCACCCTGGCGGCGATGGCGGTGGACAAAAATGAAATCGAACGTATCGCGGAAATCATCAATGGTTTCGACGCCGTCAACCATAACTATGAACGTGAGCATGAGTATAATCTGTGGTTTGTGCTGACCGCAGAAAATGAACAGGCGCTGGCGGAAGTCATTAAAGAGATTGAACAGCAGTGCGGTTACGAGGTCATGAGTCTGCCGATGCTGGAAGATTTTCATATTGATCTGGGGTTCGACATCAAATGGACATGAAGGTGACATCCATGCCGGACAAATCCTCCGAACAGGGAAAGACGACGAACCTGAGTGAGGCCGATCGTAAAGTCGTGGCCGGAATTCAGTCTGGTTTGCCGTTGGTGTCGCGTCCTTATGCTGAAATCGGCAAAGCCATTGGCATGCCGGAAAGCGAAGTGATTGAACGCGTAGCCGGTTTGCTTAAGCGCGGCCTGATCAAACGCATGGGCGTGATCGTTCGTCATCATGAACTGGGCTATCGCGCCAATGCCATGGTGGTCTGGAATATTCCGGATGAAAAAGTTTCCGAGCTGGGACAATGCATGGGCTGCTTTGAATTTGTTACGCTGTGTTACCGGCGTCCCCGCCGTCTGCCCGACTGGCCGTATAATCTATTCACCATGATTCATGGCCGTAATCGTGAAGAAGTGCTGGACAAGCTGGCTTTTCTTGTTCGTCGCTGTCATCTTCAGGATATTACTCACGATATACTTTTTTCCCGTCGCCGTTTTAAACAGCGTGGCGCGGTCTACCAGCCGGTTCTGGAAAAGTTCAGCAGCGTATAAGGCTCATGACGCTTGACTCGCTGGATCGTCAAATCATCAATCAGTTGCAAACAGGCTTCCCTGTTTCAGATGAACCTTATGCCGAGGTTGCCGCTGCGCTGGGAACGGATGAAGCCACCTTATTGGCGCGCCTGCAAATACTGCTGGATGAACGGGTGCTAACGCGTTTCGGCCCCCTGTATCGCGCCGATCGTTTAGGCGGCGCTTTCAGTCTGGTCGCCATGAAAGTGCCCGAGGATAAATTTGACGAGGTTACGGAAATTGTCAACAGTTTTCCCGAAGTGGCGCATAACTATCAACGTGAACATGCCTTCAATATGTGGTTTGTGCTGGCCACCGATAGTGAGGCGCGGGTGGCGCAGGTCAATGCGGAGATCGAAAAACGTAGTGGCCTGCCTGTGCATAATATGCCAAAGTTGAATGAATATTTTATTCATCTTGATCTAAAAGTGGATGATCAGGATGAGCTGTCATGAATATGCAGATGACAGACCCTGAGCATCGTATAGACAGTCTGGACAGGCGCATCATCATCGCCACTCAGGACGGTTTGCCGCTGGTCTCCCGGCCTTATGCGCTGATTGCCGAGCAGCTTGATATTCCAGTTGCTGAACTAAAACAACGGTTGCAGCGCATGCAGGAGACCGGCGTGATCCGCCGTATCGGGGTGGTGCCCAATCATTATGCGCTGGGTTATCGCGCCAATGGCATGACGGTCTGGGACGTGCCCGATGAGCGCATCGACGAGTTGGGTGAACAGATCGGCGCGCTGGACTTTGTCAGTCACTGTTACCATCGGCCGCGCAAATTGCCGGACTGGCCCTATAATCTATTTGCCATGGTGCATGCGCATACGCGGGATGAAGCCCTCGCGCATGTCGAACAGATAGCCAAATTACTGGGCGCGCATAATCGCGCCCATGATGTGCTGTTCAGCACCCGCATTCTGAAAAAAACCGGCATGCGACTTAATCCCTGAGGTGAACTATGTTTCGAATTTCTCAACATCTGCGCGAACTGGCTGAAGACAAACTGGCGCAGCCCGATCGCCAGCCGCCGGGGCCGGTGGTGATCTGGAATCTGGTGCGCCGGTGCAATCTCACCTGCCGTCACTGTTATTCGATTTCCGCCGACAAGGATTTCCCCGGTGAACTGGCCACCGATGAGGTCTTCACGGTGATGGATGATCTGAAACGCTTTCATGTGCCGGTGCTGATTCTTTCCGGTGGCGAACCGCTGTTGCGCGCGGATATTTTCGATATATCGAAACGCGCCAAAGACATGGGCTTTTATGTCGGCCTGTCCACCAACGGCACCATGATCGATGAGAATAATATTCAGCAGATTGCCGATATAGGTTACGACTATGTGGGCGTGAGCATTGACGGCCTGCGTGAAACCCATGATTATTTCCGCCGCAAACAGGGCGCCTTCGATGAGTCCATGCACGGCATTCGTCTGTGTCGCGAGGCGGGGATTCGGGTGGGCATGCGCTTTACCATCACCACCGACACGGCGCATGAACTGCCGGCCCTGTTGCAGTTGATGGATGAGGAAGGGGTGGACAAGTTTTATCTCTCGCATCTGAATTACGCCGGACGCGGCAATAAAAATCGCAAGGAAGACGTGCATCATAAAATGACGCGCGAGGCGATGGATTTATTATTCGATACCTGCTGGGAGGATATCCAGGCGGGACGAACGCGGGAGTTTGTCACCGGCAATAACGACGCCGATGGCGTTTACCTGTTGTTCTGGGTGGCGCGTCATTTTCCGGATAAAGTTGAGGCCATGCGCGCGCGACTGGCGCAGTGGGGCGGCAATTCCTCAGGCGTGAATATTTCCAACATCGACAATCTCGGCAATGTGCACCCCGATACGTTCTGGTGGGATTATCATCTGGGCAATGTGCGTGAGCGGCCCTTCTCTGAAATCTGGCGGGACACGACGGATCCCCTAATGGCCGGACTCAAGTCCCGCCCCCGCCCCCTGAAAGGGCGCTGCGCCGCCTGCCGGTATTTTGATATCTGCGGCGGCAATACCCGGGTGCGCGCGTATCAACTCAGCGGCGACGCCTGGCAGGAAGATCCGGCCTGTTATCTCGATGATGATGAGATCGGTATTGAAGCCGGCGGCGCGCGCTTACAGAACCGCCCCTGGAGCCGAAAGGAAAGCGCCTGATGCGTCATCTATTTCTTTGTGGATTATTGCTGTGTGTTTCAATCTCATCGGTGCTTGCGGCGACCAATGTTGAGGGGCTTTATCAGAAACATTGCGCCGAATGTCACGGCAAGGAGCGTCTCGGCGGCATGGGCCCGGCGCTTTTGCCGGGCAATTTAAAACGCCTGAAAAAATCAAAAGCCGCCACGGTGATCCGCAAAGGGTTGCCTGCCACCCAGATGCCGGCCTGGGGGAAGACGCTGAATGATGCGCAGATCGAGGCGCTGGTGGATTATATCTATACCCCTCTGGCTTCGATGCCTGAATGGGGGATGGCGCAAATACGCGCCTCGCATGTTGTTCCTCATCCTTACCAGAGTCTGCCGGACAAACCTGTTTTCGATGCGGATCCGCTAAACCTGTTTGTGGTGGTTGAGCTGGGTGATCATCATGCGACGATTCTCGATGGCGATCGCTTTGAACCGCTGATACGTTTTAAAACCCGTTTGAATCTACACGGCGGGCCGAAGTATTCGCCGAGCGGTCGCTATGTTTATTTTGCCTCACGTGACGGCTGGGTCAGCAAGTTCGATATGTATAACCTGAAAGTGACAGCCGAGATCCGTGCGGGTATCAACACCCGGAATATTGCCGTCTCCGGTGACGGGCGTTACGTGATGGTGGGCAACTACCTGCCGCATACACTGGTGCTGCTGGATGCGCGCAATCTCGATCCGATTAAAATCTTTCCGGTAAAAAACAACAAGGGCAAGTCTTCCCGGGTCAGCGCCGTGTATGCCGCGCCGCCGCGTGGCAGTTTCATTGCGGCATTAAAGGATATCCCTGAGGTCTGGGAGATCAGCTATCTGGATAATCCCGAACCGGTCTATACCGGCCTGATGCATGATTATCAGTTGCAGGAGGGGTTTATGGACAAGGGGCCTTTCCCGATCCGGCGCATAAAACTGGATGATTATCTGGACGATTTCTTTTTTGATCCATCCTATCGTCATTTATTGGGCAGCGCGCGCAACAGCAAAAAAGGTCAGGTGGTGAATCTGGATGTCGGTAGAAAAATTGCTGAACTGGATTTTTCCGGCATGCCGCATTTAGGCTCAGGCATCACCTGGATCTATCAGGGGCGTCGAGTCATGGCGACGCCGAATCTCAAAAAAGCCGAAGTCAGCATTATCGACATGCAAAACTGGAAAACCATCAAACGCATCAAAACACTGGGGCCGGGTTTTTTCATGCGCAGTCATGAAAATTCAGACTACGCCTGGGTGGATGTCTTTTTTGGTCCCAACAAAGAAGCCGTGCATGTTATCGATAAAAAGACATTAACGATCGTGAAAACGCTGCGGCCGATGCCGGGCAAGAATGCCGCGCATGTGGAATTCGATCGCTATGGGCGTTATGTTTTGCTCAGCGTCTGGGATAAAGACGGCGCCGTGATTGTCTATGACGCAAAGACACTAAAAGAAATAAAGCGCCTGCCCATGAACAAGCCATCCGGTAAATACAACGTCTACAATAAAACCCACCGTTCTGAAGGCACCAGTCATTAAAGGATGGGAACAGATAACAATTCTGTTTCCTGATGGCTGACTTCGGCTATACAAAATTCATATCTGTTCTACACTCAGTAAAAAACTATCGGTATGTCATATTTTTATTTGTCGTGTACGACGACGCAGCCTGCTTGCGAATAATCAAGGAACAAATAAATGCCCTTTTCTTCTTCTTGCACGCCACCCGATCCGCACATCAAAGTAAGAATATTAAAATATAAGAATTTTGACATATATCAAGGTTACCCCTGCTGTTTATCTAGATATTAAAGTTCATCCTGATTCAATTATGAGTTGGTAATGGCGAAAAAGACGATCAGTCGGACACAGTTTTTACGCGGTGATTATCGCGGTCGCAATGCAATCATGCGTCCCCCCTGGTCATTGGCTGAAGATGACTTTGTGGAACAGTGCACGCGTTGCGGTGACTGTCTTAAAGCCTGTCCTGAGAATATTCTTAAACCTGGTCGCGGTGGTTTTCCACAAATTGATTTTTCAAAAGGCGAGTGCACGTTTTGTCAGAAATGTCAGCAGGCGTGCGCGGAACCCGTGTTCAGATCAACTGAGCAGCGCGCCTGGTTTTATCAAATTGAATTTACGGATCGCTGCCTGAGTAAAAACGGCGTGGTCTGCGTGACCTGCGCCGAGCAGTGTGAAGCGGCGGCGATTCATTTCGTTCCCCGTGTCGGTGCAGCGCCCGAACCGCAGCTTGATGCCGCCGCATGTACGGCCTGTGGCGCCTGTTATCAGCCCTGCCCGGTGAACGCGATTCAGTTTCAGCAATCCCCAACTATATCCGACACACAACCCAGTCAACGATTGGAGGCCTATCCATGAATATCAGTGGCGTACTGGTTCATGCTCGACCCGAACGGGCCGAAGCCGTGAAGCAGCAGCTAATCAAGATCCCCGGAGTCGAAGTGCATGCCATCAGTCCTGAGGGGCGCATGGTGTTAACAATCGAAACCGAACATACCGGACAGATGGCCGACACGCTGGTGGCCTGTCAGAACGTGGCCCATGTGTTGTCAGCAACAATGATTTATCACCATGATGAAGAACTGGATGAAGATGAAACCGTTTCAGTTGCCATCAATCCATCAGGCAATCCACCAGGTCTGGAAAACAAAACCGGTGTTGATTGGAACGTTCAGGAGGCGTCAAAATGAAATTGAGCAGAAGAAGTTTTATTAAGAACAACGCAATTGCCGCGACCGCAACCGCCGCCGGGATTACTCTGCCGGGTGCGGCGGCGCTGGCAAAGCATGTCGATAACAAGATCCGCTGGGACAAGGCGCCCTGTCGTTTTTGCGGCACCGGCTGTTCCGTGTTGGTTGGCACCAAAGACGGTCGCGTGGTGGCGACCCAGGGGGATCCGGATGCGCCGGTCAACCGGGGTCTGAACTGTATCAAAGGCTACTTCCTGTCCAAGATCATGTACGGTAAGGATCGGCTGACCAAACCACTGTTGCGCATGAGCAATGGCAAGTATGACAAGAATGGTGAATTCACTGAAGTATCCTGGGATCAGGCTTTCGATGTGATGGCCGAGAAATGGAAGGAAGCGTTGAAGAAAAAAGGTCCGACCTCGGTGGGCATGTTCGGCTCAGGTCAATGGACTTTGTGGGAAGGCTATGCCGCCTCCAAGTTATTAAAGGCTGGTTTTCGTTCCAACAACCTTGATCCCAATGCCCGTCATTGTATGGCCTCAGCCGTAGGCGCTTTCATGCGCGGCTTTGGTTCCGACGAGCCCATGGGTTGCTATGACGATCTGGAACACGCCGATGTGTTTGTGCTCTGGGGGTCGAATATGGCAGAGATGCATCCGATTCTCTGGTCGCGCCTGTCCGACACCCGCCTGACCAAGGACGGTTGCGAAGTGCATGTGTTGTCCACCTTCCGTCATCGCTGTTTCGATCTGGCGGACAACGGCATGGTGTTCACGCCGCAAACCGATCTGGCGATTCTTAACTACATCGCCAACTACATCATCCAGAACAAGGCCTATAACAAGGACTTCATTGGCAAGCATGTCAACTTTACCAAAACCGTGACTGATATCGGCTACGGTCTGCGCCCTGAACATCCGCTGGAGAAAAAGAAAACCGGCAAGGGTGGCAAGTTGAGCAAGATAAGTTTTGAGGAATACGCAAAATCGGTATCGAAGTACACGCTGGAATATACTTCCGAACTGTCCGGGGTGCCAAAGGAAAACCTGCTGCGTCTGGCAAAAGTCTATGCCGATCCGAACAAGAAGGTGTCTTCTTACTGGACGATGGGCTTTAACCAGCACACCCGTGGCGTCTGGGTCAACGGCCTGCTTTATAACGTGCATCTGCTGATGGGCAAGATCTCCGAGCCGGGCAACAGTCCCTTCTCCCTCACCGGTCAGCCTTCGGCTTGTGGCACCGCGCGTGAAGTGGGCACCTTCGCTCATCGCCTGCCCGCCGATCTGGTAGTCAAGAAAAAGGCGCATCGTGACTTTGCCGAGAAAATATGGAAATTGCCGGAAGGCACTATTCCAGCCAAACCTGGTTATCATGCCGTGCTGCAAAACCGTATGCTCAAGGACGGCAAGCTCAATGCCTACTGGGTGATGTGTAACAACAACGTGCAGGCGGCGGCCAACTTCAATGAAGAAACCTGGCCCGGCTACCGTAATCCGGAAAACTTTATTGTGGTTTCCGATCCCTATCCGACCGTGACCGCACAGGCGGCGGATCTTATTTTACCGACCGCCATGTGGACCGAGAAGGAAGGCGCCTACGGTAATGCCGAACGTCGCACCCAGTTCTGGCGTCAGCAGGTAAAAGCGCCGGGCGAAGCCAAATCCGATCTCTGGCAATTGATCGAATTTTCCAAACGTTTCAAGGTGGAAGAAGTCTGGCCCGCTGAACTGATTGCGAAGAAGCCTGAACTGAAAGGCAAGACCCTGTATGAAGTGCTTTATCGTAACGGCAATGTTGACAAATATCCGGCGCAAAAAATAACCGATAGCGCCGGCAATGTTTATGATAATGATGAAATGGACGCTTTTGGTTTCTATCTGCAGAAAGGTCTGTTCGAAGAGTACCGTATGTTTGGCACGCAGGGACCAAAGAAGGGACACAATCTGGGTGAATTTGATGCTTATCACAAGGCGCGAGGTCTGCGTTGGCCGGTGGTCAATGGCAAGGAAACCCTGTGGCGCTATCGTGAAGGCTATGATCCTTTTGTCAAAAAAGGCGAGGATATAAGATTTTACGGCAAGCCGGATGGTCGGGCCAATATTATTTTTGCACCTTATGAACCCCCAGCTGAGAGTCCGGATCAGGAATATGATCTGTGGCTGTCAACCGGTCGTGTGCTGGAGCACTGGCACTCGGGTTCCATGACCCGGCGTGTACCGGAACTTTATCGCGCCTTCCCCGATGCCGTCGTGTTCATGCATCCTGATGACGCTAAGGCGCGTGGTCTGCGGCGCGGCATGTCCTGCAAACTCAGCAGCCGCCGTGGTGAGATCACGTTGCGGGTGGAAACCCGCGGGCGTAACCGGCCGCCGAAGGGGCTGGTGTTCGTCCCCTGGTTCGATGCCGGTCGTTTGATCAACAAGGTCACGCTGGACGCCACGGATCCGTTATCCAAAGAAACGGATTATAAAAAGTGCGCAGTGAAGATCGAAAAGGTCTGACCTGTAGGTAAATCAGGATAGTCAAGGTGAATACACAAAGCACAAGCCGCAGCCGGCGACGGTTTCTGGCGAGCACCGCCAGAGCCGCCGGTGGCGTCAGTCTGCTGGCGATGGGGTTGGGGACGTATGCCCGCTCGGTTCAGTCGCTGCCGGCGATGGCGGTGCGTCCGCCGGGCGCCGGCGTGGAAAAGGATTTTCTTTCCGCCTGTGTGCGCTGTGGCCTGTGTGTGCGCGACTGTCCCTATGACACCCTGAAACTGGCGCAACCCGGTGATGGTCTGGCCAGCGGTACGCCGTATTTTACCGCCCGCGATATTCCCTGCGAGATGTGTGAAGACATTCCCTGTGTCCTTGCCTGTCCCACCGGTGCGCTGGATAAATCGCTGACCGACATTGACGATGCGCGCATGGGACTGGCGGTGCTGATCGATCAGGAAACCTGTCTGAATTTTCAGGGGCTGCGCTGTGATGTCTGTTATCGGGTTTGCCCGTTGATTGATAAAGCCATCACGCTGGATCTGCAGCACAACCGGCGCAGCAGTAAGCATGCGTTGTTCATTCCGGTGGTGCATTCCGATGCCTGTACAGGCTGCGGCAAGTGCGAGCACGCCTGTGTGCTGGATGAAGCCGCGATTAAAGTATTGCCGCATCATCTGGCCAAGGGGGAACTGGGTAAACATTACCGGCTGGGTTGGAAGGAAAAGGAAAAAGCCGGCGGCAGTCTGGTAACCCCTGATCAACCACATGAATTCAACCTGCCAAAGGGACTGGAGTATGACTATGATGACAAAGGCTTGACGAATGAGCAGAGTGGTACGCCGTTTTCCTCGAATCCATTAGATAGTCTTAAGCGGCACGCGGAGCAAAACCCATGAGCGTGTCAACCTCGTATTACGGACAAACTGCGATTGCGCAGAAAGGCTGGTTGGGCGCGCACAAATGGTTGCTGTTGCGACGCGCGACTCAGTTGGGAATTATATTGCTGTTTCTGCTCGGACCGTTGGCCGGGATCTGGATTGTCAAGGGTAATCTGGCCTCGAGTCTGACACTTGATGTTTTACCGCTAACGGATCCTTATCTGTTATTACAATCGATAATGGCGGGGCATTTGCCGGAAGCAACGGCAGTGAGTGGGGCGCTTATAGTGATTGTTTTTTATGTGCTGGTCGGTGGCCGCAGTTATTGCGCCTGGGTGTGTCCGCTCAACATTGTTACCGACAGCGCCGGTTTTTTGCGTGACCGCTGGAAATTGAAAGGCGGCGCGCATTTCTCCCGGCAGACGCGTTACTGGATGTTGGGCATGAGTCTGTTACTGGCGCTATTTACCGGCAGCATGGCCTGGGAGCTGATCAATCCGGTTTCAATGGTGCAACGCGGTTTATTTTTCGGCATGGGCGGCGCATGGCTGTTTGTCGCCGGTATTTTTATATTCGATCTTTTTATCAGCCGGCACGGCTGGTGCGGACATCTTTGCCCGGTGGGCGCCTTTTACAGCATACCGGGCATGGCTTCGGTGCTAAGAGTCTCAGCCAGCGCCCGGGAACGATGCGATGATTGTATGGACTGTTTTGCCGTGTGTCCTGAGAAACAGGTTATTCGTCCCGCGCTAAAAGGCGCGGATAAAAATATCAGCCCGGTTATTCTTTCAGAAAATTGTACTAATTGTGGGCGCTGTATTGATGTTTGCGCGCAGGATGTATTCAGATTCAGTCACCGTTTTGAACATTCAAGCCATCATTCGCTGGCGAGAAATAAGGAGGTCAGATCATGAGAAATAAATTTTACTTTAAAATAAAGGTGGGCGTTAAAGTGGGCGTCGGCGTATTGGCCGGATCATTACTGCTGACGCCATTGGCAATGGCGCAATCCGATTCTGTCACCTCTTTGCGCGGGCATCATGAACTGGATCAGGATACGGGTGCGCCGAGTGTAAAAAAATGGCAACGGGATCGCGATCCGATTGAACGTGATTATGTGCAGCAGCCGCCACTGATTCCTCATTCCATTAAAGGTTACAGGATAAATGTTAAATTCAACAAATGCCTGACTTGTCATAGCTGGGCGAATTATAAAGAATCGGGTGCAACTAAAATTAGTCAGACGCATTTTAGCGATCGTGATCAGAATGTATTGGCGAATATCGCACCACGCCGCTATTTCTGCAACCAGTGTCATGTGCCCCAGGTTGATGCGAAACCTCTGGTCGAGAACACCTTTAAGCCGGTTAAAAGCATTCAACATCATTAAGATGGCAGAGAGGTTCTGCAGCATAAGCGGCATGATGGGTTAACTTCAATCAACAGCGAGAATGAGTCATGGTTGATAAACAACATACACCACAAAGTGGCGGCATTTGGGAAATGCTCAAACGTCCCAGTTCAAAGTACTCTCTGGGCGCTCTATTATTAGTCGGTATTGTTGCCGGAATAATTTTCTGGGGTGGATTTAATACAGCAATGGAAGCGACGAACAATGAAGATTTCTGTATTTCCTGTCATGAGATGCGGGACAACGTCTACGAGGAATACAAGGATACAGTGCATTACAGCAATCGCACCGGGGTGCGTGCGACCTGCCCGGATTGTCATGTGCCGAAAGAGTGGACTTACAAGATGATTCGTAAAATACAGGCGAGTAACGAACTGTTACACAAGGCGCTGGGGACTATCGACACGCCGGAAAAATTTGAGGCAAAACGGCTGGAGTTAGCGCGTCATGTTTGGGCGACGATGAAAAAGACCGACTCACGGGAGTGCCGCAACTGCCACAACTTTGAGTCTATGGATTACACCGAACAGGGGCGGCGCGCGGTGCGTCAGCATGAAAAAGGTCTGGCGGGTGATAAAACCTGTATTGATTGCCACAAGGGAATCGCCCACTCTCTACCGGCTATGTATGAGGAAGATCCCAGCGCCGCGATTGGTCAGTAATACGGAGGCCTGTGTGCGGGAAAAGGAATTCCCGCTTAACTGAAATGGATATTCACTGATATACCCGGCAGATAGCCGGGCAGGATGCAAGCCGTGGTTGTTCATCCATTTGTTTTATTTGATCTGTATCAAGAACATCCCTCATCAGCCCCATAAAATTATCCGCTCAGATAAAATGACCGTTTGAACGGATTAATCTCATTGCGTAAGACACCATCCTTAAAAAAGTCCGGCATGATTCGGGAGCCTGTTGCCTGATGACAACGCTGTCCCGCTATGTTCACACCTTTGGTCAGGCGATGCTGGCGCGTCATGGAGAACGGGTGCATAAGCTGGCGATTGACGCTGCCTTTACCTGTCCCAACCGTGATGGCAGTAAAGGCATTGGCGGCTGCACTTTCTGTAATAACCAGTCCTTCAGTCCCAATAGCCGTCAACCGGCCGCGCTCGCGCAACAGATCGAAGCAGGCCGGCAGGTGGTTCGCAAACGCACTGGCGCATATAAATATCTGGCCTACTTTCAGGCCTATACCAATACTTACGCGGATGTCGAGGAATTGCGCGCGCTGTATGATCGCGCATTAGCCGAAGAAGATGTGATTGGTCTGTCTATCGGTACGCGGCCGGACTGTGTGCCGGCGCCGGTGCTGGATCTGTTGCGGGAATACCAGCAGGCCGGACATGAAATCTGGCTGGAGCTGGGTTTGCAGTCGAGTTTTAATAATACGCTCATGCAGGTCAATCGTGGTCATGGCTATGAGGAATACGAAGCGGCTGTTAAAGCCGCGCATGCGCGGGATCTGAAAATTTGCACCCATTTGATTGCCGGTCTTCCCGGTGAGACCGGCGAACATGTTCACGCCAGTCTGCAACGGGTGCTGGAGCTGGGCGTGGAAGGTTTGAAAATACATCCGCTGCATGTAGTTAAGGGAACGCAACTTGCCAACCAATGGCGGCGGGGGGAATTTACGCCGATAAGTCTGCACGACTATGTGCAACTGGTGGTGGAACTGGTTGAACAGACCCCGGCGGAAGTTATTTATCATCGATTGACCGGAACCGCAGCGGAATCTATTTTGCTGGCGCCTTCCTGGTGTTCGATGAAGTGGCGGGTATTAAATGCCATTGCTGAGGAGTTGCAACGGCGCGGCAGTTATCAGGGGAAAGCATTTGGAGAACAGATGAATGGTTGCAGTTAATCATAAAATTGAACTGGTATGTCCGGCGGGCAGCCTGCCGGCCTTACGCGGCGCGATCGATAATGGCGCCGATGCGGTGTACATGGGCTTTCGCGATGACACCAATGCGCGTAATTTTCCGGGACTGAATTTTGATGAGGCCGAAGCGCGCAAGGGCATCGACTATGCGCATGACAATGGCAGCAAGGTGTTGCTGGCGCTGAACACTTATCCTCAGCCCCAGCATTTTGAACGCTGGACCAAAGCGCTGGCGCATGCCGACAGTCTGGGCGTGGATGCGGTAATTCTCGCGGATCCCGGATTGATGCAATATGCGACCGAACACTTTCCGGATCTGCGCCTGCATCTGTCGGTGCAGGGCTCGGCCACCAATCGCCATGCCATCGCTTTTTATCATAAACATTTCAATATTCAACGGGTGGTGCTGCCGCGAGTATTATCACTGCGACAGGTGCAAAGTGTTATCGACAGCAGCCCGGTGGAAGTTGAAGTGTTTGGCTTTGGCAGTCTTTGTGTCATGGTGGAGGGGCGTTGCGCCCTGTCGTCCTATGTGACCGGCGAATCACCGAACACCTGTGGCGTTTGTTCGCCGGCCAAAGCGGTGCGCTGGGAAGAAACCCCGCAGGGCAGACAGTCGCGTCTCAATGGCGTCCTGATCGATCGTTACCAGAAAGATGAAGCCGCCGGCTATCCAACCCTGTGCAAGGGACGCTTCAAAGTCAAAGGCGATGACGTATTCTATGCGATGGAAGAACCCACGAGTTTAAATACGCTGGAGATTCTACCTGAGCTGGTGAAAATGGGCGTTGCCGCGATCAAGATAGAAGGCCGCCAGCGCAGCCCGGCCTATGTAAAACAGGTGACAAAGGTGATGCGCACCGCGCTGGACCACTGTCAGCAGGATCCCGATAATTATACGCCGGATGCGGATTGGGTGAATGCACTGGACCATGTTTCTGAAGGGCGCGCCCATACCCTCGGCGCCCTGCATCGGCCGTGGCAATAATGTAGGTGCGGATTTATCCGCACAGAAAACCACCGTTGGGTGGGCATATTTTCTGTGCCCACGCGGATACTAATTTTAGGTAAAGTCAGATGAAATTATCCTTAGGCCCATTGCAATATTTCTGGGCAAAAGAAAAAGTAATTGAGTTTTATAAACAGGTGGAAGACTGGCCGGTGGAGATTGTCTATCTGGGTGAAGTAGTCTGCGCCAAACGCCGTGAACTTAAACTGGAAGATTGGTTACAGATTGCCAAACAACTTGAGGCAGCCGGTAAAGAGGTGGTGCTCTCAACCCTGATTCTTCTGGAGGCGGACTCGGAACTATCCCGGTTGGAGAAAATATGCGGCAACGGAGATTACATGGTGGAAGCCAATGATATTTCGGCGGTGCATTTACTCGACAGGAAAAACAAATTTGTCATCGGGCCGCATATAAACAGTTATAACGCCGGAACATTAGCGGTGATGCATGATTGTGGCGCGCGCCGCTGGGTGATGCCGTTTGAACTGGGGCAGTCTACATTGAGGCGATTAGTGGCGGAAAAACCCGCCGCGCTTGAAACTGAAGTGCTGGTCTATGGACGTTTGCCGCTGTCATTTTCTGCGCGTTGTTTTACCGCGCGTGCGGATAACGTGCCCAAAGATCAATGTGAATTACGTTGCCTCAGCGATGGCAATGGTTTGCCTCTGCAAACGCAGGAGGGTCAGGAATTGTTTACGGTTAATGGCGTGCAATTGCAGTCCGGGGTTCCCTGTAATTTGATTGATGAAATCAATACGCTTTCCGATATGGGCGTTGAAGTATTACGGATCTCACCCGAAGCCGAATATATGCAGGAACTTGTTGAACTTTTCTCGGCAGTGATAAAACAGGAACAGAATTCACAGGATGCGTTTGCGAGCATGCAGGATTTTCTGGGCCAACAACAATGGTGCAATGGCTTCTGGCATGAGGACGCCGGCATGGAATGGAGAGAAAAACGGAATTAACCGGATTGAATCTGGTATAAATACAGGGGGTAATGATAAAATTAACAAATCCGATGAAACTTATATAGAGCGGCAATGGTCAACATAATACCATTTTAACGCCACGATAAAATCTAAGGGATTTGAAAGTTTGAGCACATTAAAGCACCTGTTTGACAACAATCTGGCCTGGGCCAGCTCGATTAAAGAGAAAAATCCGGAGTTTTTTTCACAACTGTCGAGACAGCAAGCTCCCGAATATTTATGGATCGGCTGCTCAGACAGCCGGGTTCCCGCGAATCAAATCATCAATCTGCCACCGGGGGAAGTATTTGTGCACCGCAACATCGCCAATGTTGTTGTGCATACTGATCTGAACTGTCTTTCGGTAGTCCAGTTTGCGGTTGATGTGCTCAAGGTCAAGCACATCATTATATGCGGGCACTACGGTTGTGGCGGGATAAAGGCCGCATTGGAGAATCAGGAACACGGACTTATCGATAACTGGTTGCGTCATGTAAAAGATGTTTTGCGTTTTAATAAATCGGAATTTGACGGCCTTGATCATAATGAAAAACTGGATCTGCTTTGTGAACTGAATGTGAAAGAGCAGGTTACCAATATCTGCAACACCACGATTGTCCAGAACGCATGGAAAAATGGAAAAGAACTTTCCGTTCACGGCTGGATTTATAGTATTGAAAACGGAATCCTGAAAGATCTGGAGACCTGTGTTTCGGCAATAGACAAATAATAATTGACTGAACGTCCTTTTCAGTTTATTTGATTTCAGTCCAGTCATATATGCATGGCCCAACGGCGAAAAATCTAATCTTCTCCGTTGATGAGGCGGCCCTTCTGTCATGATTCTCCCTGCCTGAAAGACAAGAGATGTTGCCTGAATGAAAACTAAATAGCTGTTCCTAATACCAGTACGCTTATGGAACAGCAGTGGAATTGTAGGTACGGCTTCTACCCTTCGGGTGAAATGCCCGGCAGGGTGCACAGGTGAGCCGTACAGGTACGATTGAAATCGTACCTACAACAGGCTCCGATAATACAGAGTGCACTGGTATTAGTTAGTTATTCAGATTTGAAACGGACGCTTCATATTTAATAGTTATCAGCGGATAAAAAGGAAAACGGAATGGCGAAAATTGAACTTGATCCCATGCTGGCCAGAGACTGCCTGATTCTTGGAGAACTCAAGTTCAGCCGGTTGCTATTGATGAATAATGCGCTGGTCCCCTGGTTTATTCTTCTGCCACATACTGATAAAACAGAAATAATTGATTTGCCAGAATCAGAACAGGCGAGCTTGTTGAAAGAAATAAATCTGCTGTCCGCTTTTGTAAGAGAGAATTTTAAAATTTCAAAGCTAAACATTGCTGCGATTGGCAATATTGTCAGTCAGCTTCATGTGCATGTCGTTGGCCGCGATCCATCGGATTACTGTTGGCCGAATGTGGTCTGGGGGCAGAGTGAGGGCGAGCCTTATGCGCTGGAACAGGTTAAGAATATTCGCGCGGCGTTAGCACAACAGCTCGGCGAGGCATTTAGCAGGGCGCCGGAATAAATGGATGCTTTTTAAGAACGGATCAGTGTATTGACATGCCGCCCCAGATCCAGA
This sequence comes from Gammaproteobacteria bacterium, assembly GCA_015491815.1. Classification (GTDB taxonomy): domain Bacteria; phylum Pseudomonadota; class Gammaproteobacteria; order UBA6429; family Thiohalophilaceae; genus JAADGZ01. Next base: position 20,660 of record WFVC01000102.1, read on the forward strand.
CGCTTGAAATGCGCAGCGAGGCGGGTGCCGATGGCTTCACCGATGAAGGCCTTGAAGTGAGCTTCAGAATCGAATTCCATCGCATCGAGCATATTTTTTAAATATAAACCATCCTCGGTATTGCCTTCCATGCTTAGGCGGCGGGCAAAAAACAGAGTATCGGGATCTTCGCTGCGGGTCGCCAGCAATAGAAAATCATCCAGTTTACCGCTGATATGAATTTCCGGCGCAGTCTGTAAATTATCCGCCAGAAAGCGGCCATCCTGAATGCGGAAACGCCAGGTATTGCCGCTATCGGTAATTGTTAGCCAGAGGCGTTTGCCCTGTAAATATTCCAGCCGTGAACGGAAACATTGCCCCTGCAAAAGATGGTTGAAGCCGTGGCTTAACAGGCGGGAATGAACAGTGTCAGGGATGCCGCGCAGGGCGAATTTCAAAGGCCAGACTGGAAGTTTCATCATCTCATTATGGGTTGTGAAGCGTTGTCGTAGACTAAGATAGACGGGGGGAAAACGAACTGATCTGGATCAATCTTTATATTTTCAGCGACATGCGCACCAGCGCCGCCAGTGAGCTGGCCTGCATTTTTTCCATTACCCGGGAGCGGTGGACTTCAACTGTTTTGATGCTGATATTCAGAGCGGCGGCGATCTGCTTGTTGGACATCCCAAGTACGATTTTATCCATCACTTCTTTCTCGCGTGCGGTAAGCGTTTCAAAGCGGGCGGTGAGCATTTCATGGATGGAACGCTGTTCCTGATGATGTTCACAGTATTGTACCGCCATATTGATGCTGTCGAGAATCACTTTGTCATCGAAAGGTTTTTCGACAAAATCAAAAACGCCGTCTTTTAATGCTTTAACGGCCATGGATATATCGCCATGCCCGGTAATAATGATCATGGGCAGTTGAAACTGTATTTGCGAGAGCTTCTGATATAACTCGAGACCGGAGAGTCCCGGCATCCGAATATCGGCAATAACACAACCCAGCGCCTGTTCCGGAATATTGTTAAGAAACGATTCTGCGTTTTCAAAAGCGGCGGACTCATATCCCGAGGATCTAACTAACCAGGTGAGCGAATCGCGCATGCCTTTGTCATCATCAATGATATAAATACAGAAATGTTGATTATCCATTATTCATCCTTTCTTATCGGGAGAGTGAATGTAAACGTTGCGCCAGGTCGACTTGAATCAGTCACCAGTTCCAGGCTTCCCCCGTAGTGTTCGATAATTGTTTTACAGATGGAAAGCCCCAGCCCCAGTCCTCGAGTTTTCGACGTAAAGAAAGGATCAAACAAACGCAGTTGGATGTCCTCACTGACGCCCGGTCCGGTATCATTAATGCTAATTTGAACAAAATTATCATTTTGCCTGCGCGCCTGTATTCGAATAACTCGATAATGAGTGTTGGCCTGCTCCATGGCTTCACTGGCATTGAGTATCAGATTTGTAAGAACCTGTTCTATCTGTATGGTATCAGCCCATATAGTGGGCAGCCCGGATTCAAACTCAGTTTCAAATTCCAGTTTGTGAGACAGAGTGGTGGCGTGAATAAAAGTGATAACGCGTTTAACCAGTGCTTTGATTTCGATTTCCTGAATATGAACTTCATCCTTTCGCACAAAGGCGCGCATGCGTTTTATAATCTCTGCAGCGCGTTCCGCCTGAGTGACGATCTGTTCAAAGACTTCGCTGGTTTCTTTGCTGGACAGGCTGGATTTCTCCAGTCGAGTTTTAGCGCCATTGGCATAAATAAGAATAGCGCCGAGTGGCTGATTAATTTCATGTGCAATTCCTGATGCCATTTCCCCCAGGGTCGCCATGCGAGTTGAATGAGCCAGCTCGGTTTGTTGTTGCCGCAGATTGGCATTGGTTTCGGCAAGGCGTTGTTTGGCGATGGTCTGCTCGGTAATGTCCTGCAGAATGCCGTAGACAGTTTCCGGTCGGCCTGCCTGATCATAAACCACTTCAGCCTGATGCCAGATATTGCGGATTACATTATTAACAGCAATAAGGCGGTGTTTGACATCAAAAGGAGCCTGTTCATAGAGAGCGCTGTTCATCGCTTCATGAAAGGCAATACGATCCTGTGGGTAGACATGTTCCAGCAGTCCCTGAAAGCTGCGATCGGTTTTGTCTGTCCGGCAACCCAGCATTTCGGCCATTTCTTCTGAACAGCTAAACTCATTGCTGATAAGGTTCCATTCCCAGAATCCTAATTTCCCCATGCGTTGAGCCTGATGCAATTGCCGACTATTTTTGCCGAGTTGCCTGCGTATGGTTTCTGCTGAGGCAATTACAGGTTCCAGTTGTGAAAGCGCAATGAGTAGCAACAGTGAGACAATGAGCGCAATAATTTCGGCGAATAATTGAGGGGAATGAAATTCGTGTCCGCTGAACTGTAAATAGAGCTCAAAGATCCGACGCAGCAACATAAGCATAAGCGCCAGCGCCAGTAGTAACCAGGGGACGCGCCAGCCGGTTGTGCGCAGCAGGCGAAACGTCTGAATTACAGCGGCGGCCTGTAACATAATGGAGCTAATCAGAAGCGTGCCATATAGCATGGTTGATCTGAATCCCTTAATCAGCTATTTCATTTAGCGTGGTTCATTTCTCTTGGACTCACTCCCCACTGCTTGCGGCGGGGTTGTTTATTTATCTTGTTGTTTTTCTGTAGTGCATTGCATGTTAGCAAATTCTACGAAGAAAATAAGGAAATTATGGGTAGCCGAACTTCCCCCCGAAAGGGGGGCTGGCGGTCAGATAGTCTGATAATAGATGTTTTGTGGATGATTGGCCTGAGCAAAGAAAAACCAGCGTTCGGCAATCAAGCCAAGATACTGGATAATAAAAGCCATAATAAGGGTGTTGCTATTTGCCTGTTCAATGCCGAACCAGAGGAACAGCAGTGGCAGGAAAAATGTCAGCAGGATAAAAATCCATTTAATCGATTTCATAAACAGGCGGGTTTTATGATGGAAAAAATCACGGGTGTTGACCGAGCCGCCCATAAAGCCCATTGATTTTTGCTGGATCTGGTTATGGCGTACGCCGATCGCCGTTTGAATGCTGGATTTGTGTTTGATGCGGGCATTGCGAATCAGCGCGGCGCTGCGAGTGATCAGGGCGGACAGCGTGATAATGGTGGCCCAGACGCCGTAGAATTTTACCAGTCCCGGCGCGGTATAGGATGAAAAGGCGGTCGCCAGAATAAAGCCGGAAGCGGTGCCCAGCAGCAGATAGTTGATGACCGTGAGCGGGCTGGCCCATTCCTGCAGAAATTTAATCGCCGCGTAAATCATGCCGGTGCAAAGAAACAGGGCAAAGGTGGCGATCACGCCGAGCATGCCGATGACCAGCGTCAGTTGCAGACGCGCGCCAGTCTTGCTGGTGAAAAGCATGGTATCCCATTCAAAGTAATGCATCAGGCTGTAAACGAAAATCAGGAACATCAGCACAGGCAGGGCGATGACTTCACGGGATAACCAGGAAGTGCGCCACTTCGTCGCTGCGCGCCAGGCGCGTTCAGGATGGCCAAGATGGAATAGCGAGGCGATCAGTCCGGCAAACAAAAACACCAGCGCCAGCATCGAACCGGTGGCATAAAATTGAACGCTGTCTTCAGTGGGTAACAGCTCGACGGCGGAATAACTCTGGCCGGTAAAAATCGCCAAAAACAAACCCTGACCGACGCCGATCAGAGTGGTTAGAAAAATAACTGAAAATGCAGGATGCATGTTTGTCTCCAGTAGCTAGTAGCCAGGTGTTAGTTGCGAGTAACACCATAAATTTGTTGTTCAGTATTGTAGGTGCGGCTTCAGCCGTACATGTGCGGCTGAAGCCGCACCTACAGGTTATTAATTACCAACTGGTAGAATCATCTAATGTTGTCGCATCGATAGGCTCGGCGTGTTCGCGCTGTTCTTTCTTCAGCGGATTGTCTGCACGCACCAGTTCATCTTCATGAATGTGCATGCGTGTCTTACGCCGGGGCAGATAATGATTCGAAGGTTTGGTTCCCCATTCCGGCATTAAGGCATAGCCGCCTTCTTCGCGGATGGTGACGGATACTTCCGACTGCGGATCATGGACATCGCCAAACAGACGCGCGCTGGTCGGACAGGCCAGCACGCAGGCCGGTTTGCGTTCGGCTTCGGGCAGCGACTCGTCGTAAATACGATCCACGCAGAGGGTGCATTTTTTCATGACCTTCTCGTGTTCGTCGATTTCGCGCACGCCATAGGGACAGGCCCAGGAACAGTAACGACAGCCGATGCATTTGTCATAGTCCACCAGCACAATGCCATCTTTTTCCCGTTTATAACTGGCGCCGGTGGGACACACCGGCACGCAGGGCGGTTCTTCGCAATGCAGACAGCTTTTCGGGAAGTGAACCGTTTCAGTGTAGGGAAACTGGCCTACCTCATAAGTTTGCACTCGGTTGAAAAACGTGCCGGTTGGATCCTGTCCGTAAGGATTGTCGTCACACATCGTCCCGGCCGCGCCGGAGGTGTTCCATTCCTTACAGGACGTTACGCAGGCGTGACAGCCGACGCAAACATTCAGATCAATAATTAATGCCAGTTGAGTCATAAATTGTTCCAGTTTTATATTTCCGGTAATAAACGCGGAGGACGCAGAGGCGCAGAGACGCAAAGGTTTTCTATAATTTTTCTCCGCGTCTCTGCGCCTTGGCGTTCTCTGCGTTATTTACACAGAGATTTCATTTACCCCGGGTAAATTTACCCGCAAAATAGGCCTGCCATTTACGCCGGATGCCGGTGCCGGGCAGGGCGGGCATACTATCAAACTGTGGCCAGCTGATCTTTTCATCTGTCTCGTCGGCTTTGTATACCCGTACACGCACGTCATACCAGCCGGCCTGTCCGGATAGCGGATCAGAGTTTGACAGGTGGTCGCCGTCTTCACCGGCGGGCAGTTCTTCGGCGATTAAATGATTGAGCAGGAAGCCCTGTTTCGATTCGTTCGCGTCTTTATCCAGTCCCCAGGCGCCGCTGGCTTTGCCGATTGAATTCCAGGTCCAGACGGTGCCCGGTTCAACTGCTTCACTGAAGCGACACATGCAGCGCACTTTGCCGTGCATGGATTCGACCCAGATCCAGTCGCCATCGCCAAAGCCGTGTTTCTGTCCCAGCGAGGGATGCAGATAAAGATAGTTATAGGTATGAATCTGGCGCAGCCAGGCGTTCTGCGAATCCCACGAATGGTACATGGCCATCGGCCGTTGGGTTAGCGCATTGAGCGGGTATTTATGCTTGTCCGTGAGCTGGCCTTCCAGGGTTTCAGAATAAAACGGCAGCGGATCGAAATGGGTTTCGATGCGTTTACGCAGATGCGCCGGCGGCTGTTTGCCTGCGCGTTTGCCCTGCGCGGCGAGACGGAACTTCTGCAGCACTTCCGAATAAATATGAATGTTGATTGGTTCTTCGTAACGGGTCAGCCGGTGTTCCTGCGCCCACTTCAGATAACCGCGATTCCAGTTGCGCATGTACTGGTAGGACTTGGGCAATTCGTAATGAAACACGCAGTTGTTCTTCTCATACATTTCCCACTGGCTGGGGTTGGGTTCGCCCTTCATGAACTGCTCGCCGCCCTTGCCGCGCCAGCCGGCGAGGAAGCCGATGCCGGAGCCGGGTTCGACTTCATAGTTGGTGATGAAGTCCGGGTAGTTGCGGTATTTCTTCGCGCCCTTGTCATTGACAAAGGCCGGCAGTTTCAGGCGCGCGCCCAGCTCGATCAAGACTTCCTGAAACGGTTTGCATTCACCTGTGGGCGGCACTACCGGCACGCGCACCGAATCCACCGGGCCGTCGTATTCGGAGATCGGCCGGTCCAGCATGGACATCACGTCGTGGCGCTCCAGATAGGTGGTGTCGGGCAATATCAGATCGGCGAAGGCGGTCATCTCGGACTGGAAAGCATCGGAGACAATAATGAAGGGAATTTTATAGTCGCCGTCTTCATTTTTGTCATTGAGCATCTTGCGCACTTCGTCGGTGTTCATGGTGGAATTCCAGGCCATGTTCGACATGAAGATCAACAGGGTGTCAATCGAATAGGGATCGCCGCGATGGGCATTGGTGATCACGTTGTGCATCAGGCCGTGCGCCGAGAGCGGGTATTCCCAGGAAAAGGCTTTATCGATGCGCACCGGCTCATTGTTTTCATCCACGAACAGATCGTTCGGATCGGCCGGCCAGCCCAGCGGCATGCCGTTCAGGGGCGTATTGGGTTGCACATCCTGCGGGCCTTTCGGTGGCTTGGCGCAGGGCGGAATCGGCCGCGGGAACGGCGCTTTATGGCGGAAGCCGCCGGGGCGATCGATGGTGCCGAGCAGGGTCATCAGGATCGACAGGCCGCGAATACTCTGGAAGCCATTGGAATGCGCGGCCAGTCCGCGCATGGCGTGGAAGGCGACCGGGTTGCCGGTCACGGTGTCGTGTTCGTTGCCCCAGACATCGGTCCAGGCGATGGGCAGTTCAATTTTTTCATCGCGCGCGGTAATGCCCATTTCATAGGCCAGACGCTTGATGGTGTCCACCGGAATGCCGGTAATGGTCGATGCCCATTCGGGCGTGTATTTTTCCACCCGTTCTTTTAATAACTGAAACGAGGGTTTGACCGGGGTGCCGTCTTCGAGGCTGAATTCGCCGAGCAGGAAAGGATCGGCTTTTTCCGTCAGGGTATTGACCGGGGAATCACTGAGACGATCCCACCAGAGTTTGTTCTGCGGATCGTAGCAGCCTTCTTCGACTTCCATTTCCTTGATGCGCACGAACATGCCGAAGTCATCACTGGCTTCATCCAGATTCACCAGCTCGGCGGCATTGGTGTATTGCACCAGAAAATCACGATCGTACAGACCCTGATTGATCAATTCGTGAATGATGGCGAGGAACAGCGCATTGTCGGTGCCGGGTTTGATCGGCACCCATTCATCGGCGATGGCCGAGTAGCCGGTGCGCACCGGATTGATGGAAATAAAACGGCCGCCGTTGCGCTTGAACCGGGACAGCGCCACCTTCATCGGGTTGGAATGATGATCCTCGGCGGTGCCAATCATGATGAACAGTTTGGCGCGTTCGAGATCCGGGCCGCCGAATTCCCAGAAGGAACCGCCGATGGTGTAGATCATGCCGGTGGCCATATTCACCGAACAGAAGCCGCCGTGAGCCGCGTAGTTGGGGGTGCCGAACTGTTTGGCGAACAGGCCGGTCAGCGCCTGCATTTGATCGCGGCCGGTGAACAGGGCGAATTTTTTCGGATCGGTTTCGCGGATATGCGCGAGCCGGTCAGCGATGATCTGGAAGGTTTCCTCCCAGGAAATTTCTTCGAATTCCGCATCGCCGCGATCCGCGCCGGCCTTGCGGCGCAGCGGTTTGGTCAGTCGCGCAGGCGAGTATTGTTTCATGATCCCGGAAGCGCCCTTGGCGCAGATCACGCCCTTGTTCAACGGGTGCTCGGGATTGCCCTGAATGTAGCGCACTTCGCCGTCACGCAGGGTGACGCGAATGCCGCAACGGCAGGCGCACATATAACAGGTGGTGTTTTTAACTTCGGTGCGGCTATCAGTTTCGCTGACAGCGGCGGTTTGAATTGACATTTCGCGAACCTTAATATTTATAACCCCTTTTTATGATACAGGGATTTCACTTAGTGGAGGGGCGGCATTATACGGGCCTAATTCCCTAGTCGGCTAATCAGGATTATTAGGTTTATAATAAAATACTTATATACTGATTGATATATCTGCATTGGGATAGAGTCTGTCAGATCTCAGCCGTAAGTATTCGAGCTGATTATAGCAGCTCTGTGAACAGTGGCTGCTTGAGATAATTTTACAATATAATAGTATAACGCCGCGCCGCGTATGGGCGGGCGCGATAAGTGGCTTATGATAGCGGTTATTCGCGAGTCCCGGTTGATAAGAAATACTTATGAAGTTATCCACCCTCTGATCTTAAAGCTTGAGTAGAGCAAAGGGTTATTAAGGGTAAAAATAAATTTCATTTATAGTGAACAAGATAAATATTAATTGAGTTTCTTCTATTAATAGTTCAATGTAGCGCACCGCTACAGCCTTGCGTTCCGGGAGTCGTTTGCAGAGCGCCGGGAAGCAGAAAATAGCGGCTGAAATTTCAGGGATTCCGCAGATTCGCGGGATTCCCGTTTGGGGAAGGGGACAGGCAGCACAGCTGTTTATCGCCTTCACTTCAATAATCGACATCCGAGAGGAGTAGGGTCGATGGCGGATATTATCGCTACCAATGAAACAATCCTTGTCGTAGGCGGGGGCATCAGTGGAATGACCGCAGCGCTTGAAGCTGCAGAGTATGGTAAACAGGTCATTCTTGTGGAAAAAGAAGCAGGCGTCGGTGGACGGGTGAGTAAGCTGTATAAATACTTCCCCAAACTGTGTCACCCCACCTGCGGTCAGGAAATCAATCAACGTCGCATCAAGATGAACCCGAACGTTCGTCTCATGACCATGACTGAAGTGACCGAGGTGTCCGGTGAAGAAGGCAACTATTCTGTCACGCTGAAAACCAGCCCGCGTTATGTCAACAATAATTGCACCGCCTGTGGCGATTGTGCAAACGCGGTGGAAGCCGAGTTTGATGATGAAATGAATTACGGCCTGGGCAAGCGCAAGGGCGCTTACCTGCCCAGCCGCATGAGCTTTCCGCAGCAGTATGTGCTGGATCCGCGCATCATCGGCACCCCCGACGCCAATGCGGCCAAAGAAGCCTGCAAGTACGATGCGATTGATCTGGACATGCAGGAAGAATCCACCAGCATCACTGTTGGCGCGATTGTCTGGGCCACCGGCTGGCAGCCTTATGACGCCAACAAAATTCAGCCCTATGGCTATGACCGTTTTGACAATGTCATCACCAGTGTTGAATTTGAACGCCTGATGGATCCTCATGGCCCGACCGGCGGTAAGTTGCTGCGTCCTTCGGATGGTAAAGAAGCAAAGAACATCGCCTTCATTCAGTGCGCCGGTTCGCGTGATCGCAACCACCTCAAACATTGTTCGCGTATCTGCTGCATGGCTTCGCTAAAACAAACCACTTATGTGCGTGAGCGTTATGGCGATGACGGTAAGTCAACTATCTATTACATCGACATTCGCGCCATTGACCGCATTGATAACTTCTTCCAGAACGTCAAGGCCGATGAAACGGTGACCTTTATCAAATCCAAGGTCGCCAACATCGTTGAGAACAAGGAAAACAAAAATCCAGTTCTACGTGGCGTGAACACCGAAGGTTATGACCGTTATGAGAACGAACATGATCTGGTGGTGCTGGCTGTGGGCATGCAGCCCAGCGTGCCGGCAGGTGATTTCCCCATGAACGTAGTTGTTAATGAACACGGCTTCATCGAAGAAGATGAATCCAATGGCGGGATATTTGCTGCCGGTTGTTCAGCCGATGCGCTGGATGTGAACCGCGCAGTTCAAAGCGCCACCGCTAGCGCCTTACGCGCTATTCAGGTGGTCAATCGCGTCGCCGGTACGGAGGGTTAAGCAGTGGCTGATGAAATGAAAATAGGCGCTTATATCTGTAAAGGTTGTGGCATCGGAGAACGACTCGATACCGCGCAGATGGCGCAAATCGCAACCCGCGACGCCAAAGCGGCCATCGCGAAAGAACATGAATTCCTCTGTAATGCCGATGGCATCAAGATGATTCAGGATGATATTGACAACGAAGGCGTTAACCGGGTGGCGATTATCGGCTGTTCGCGTCGCGCCAAAGTTGAAGCCTTTAACTTCAAAGATGTCGCCATTACCCGCGGCAATATTCGCGAAGGCGTGATCTGGGTGCGTCCCGATACGGACGAAGCCAGAGAAACCACGCAGGACATGGCGGATGACTACGTGCGCATGGCTGTGATTGAAGCCAAGTTCTGCAAGCCGCCGACGCCGAATGAAGAAACCGCCTATAACCGCCATGTGCTGGTCGTCGGGGGTGGCGTGACCGGCATGACCGCCGCTGTTGAGATCGCGAAGGCTGGCTATTCGGCCACTATCGTCGAAAAAACCGGCGCGCTGGGCGGCGCCGCAGCAAAAAGCTGGAAACGCATTCCGCAGAAATCACCCTATGCCGATCCGGAAGACACCGGTGTCGCTGATTTGATTAAATTCATTGAAGACAGCGACAAGATCACGGTGCATCTGAATTCAACCCTGACCAAAACCTCCGGCGCGCCCGGTCGTTTTTCAGCGGATATCACCGCTGAAAGCGGGTCGACCACGACTGAAAATTTCGGTGCGATTGTACAGGCCTCGGGTTATACCGAATACGACGCCAATCAGTTGCCTGAGCTTGGCTACGGCAAGTCTGACAATGTCGTCACCCAGGCCGAGCTGGATGCGATGGCGCTGGCCGCCGATGGCGGGCCGATCAAGACCAAAGATGGCAAAGAAGTGAAAAGCGTGGCCTTTGTTCAATGCGCCGGTCAGCGTAGTGATAAAGAAGGCCACCTGAATTACTGTTCCGGTCATTGCTGCTCGACCTCGGTCAAGCAGGCCATGTACTTCAAGGATCAGAATCCCGCGATCGACACCAATGTCATTTATACCGATCTGCGTATGCCGGGCGCCGGTGGCGAAGATTTCTATCGTAGTGGTCAGCGCAAGGGCGTCACCTTTACCAAGGGTTGTGTCACGGAAGTGGCCACCGGTGGCAGTGAGCTGGAAGTCAAGTTCAAGGATTTAATTCTGAATGAAGACACCAGCGAAAAAGTCGACCTGGTGGTGCTGGCGACCGGTCAGGTGGCAAACTCCGGTTTGAATATTGATGAAGTCGGTCAGGACGAACCGGGCGAATGGAAAACCAATCCTGAGTCAGTGCTCAACCTGAGCTATCGTCAGGGTAAGGATATTCCTCAACTGACCATGGGCTTCAATGATTCCCATTTCATCTGTTTCCCCTATGAAACGCGTCGCACCGGCATTTATACCGCCGGGCCTGTGCGTCGTCCGATGGACATGCAGCAGGCGATGGAAGATGCCGTTGGTGCGGCGATGAAAGCCATTCAGGCGGTGGAAAATGCCGGCAAGGGCCGCGCTGCGCATCCACGCGCCGGCGACCTGAGCTATCCGCAGTTCCGTCGTGAAGGCTGCACCCAGTGCAAACGCTGCACCGTGGAATGTCCCTTCGGCGCGATCGATGAAGATGAACAGCGCTTCCCGCAGTTCAACGAAGCGCGTTGTCGCCGTTGCGGCACCTGCATGGGCGCCTGTCCGGTGCGCGTGATTTCCTTCGAGAACTACTCGGTGGATTCGGTCGGTCAGCAAATCAAGAATATCGATATTCCTGATGAGTTCGAGGAAAAACCCCGTATTCTCGCATTGGCCTGTGAGAACGACGCCTATCCTGCACTGGATATGGCGGCTATGAACCGGGTGGAATACAGCGCCTTCGTGCGTGTGGTGCCGGTTCGCTGTCTGGGTTCGGTCAACCTCATCTGGATTACGGATGCGCTTAACAGCGGTTATGACGGTGCGGTGCTGATGGGCTGTAAGAAGGGTGAGAATTACCAGTGTCACTTCGTCAAGGGTTCGGAAATGGCCAGCGTGCGTATGAGCAAGGTGGATGATACCCTGCAGTCGCTGAGTCTGGAGCCTGAACGCGTGACCACCCATGAAGTCGCGATTACCGATATCGAACGCGCGCCGGAAATCATCAATGAGATGGCGGAAACCATCGAAAAAATCGGCTTGAGCCCATTCAAGTTCTAGGAGCAGGCATATGAGCAACCTGAATCAAACCATGGTAGAAAAATACCGTAACGATTTCCTGAACGAAGTTCGGGCCAATGTGGAAGAAGGCGACTGGGTCAACATGTGCATGCAGTGTGGCGTATGCGCGGGTTCCTGTCCGCTGGGTCCCTACTGGGAGCATCCGCCGCAGGAAATTTTCATGATGATCCGCGCCGGCAAGCGTGAAGAAGTGCTGACGTCTACGTCCATGTGGATGTGCACCTCCTGCTACAACTGTATCGCCCGCTGTCCGCGTGAACTGCCCATCACCCATATCATGCATGGTCTGGCGCATTATGCCGATCGTCTGGGGCTGGCGCCGAAGGAACAGCCGACGCGCAAGTTCGCCAACAAGTTCTGGGACAACCTGACCAAAAAGGGCCGGGTTAATGAACTCAAGCTGGGATTGGCGCTGTATTTCATGAACGGTTTTATGGAAGGCATCAAGGTAGCCATGGCTAACCAGAAACTGGGTCTGAACATGATCAAAACCAAGCGCATGAACCCGATGGAAATTATCGGTGGACATGGTGTTAAGGATACCAGCGGTTTACACGCGATATTGAAAAAGGCGCGTGAAATTGAACTGGCTAAAGCCGAAGAATTTAAAGGCTAGGAGTAAACGAGATGGCGACAAAAGAATATTCCTTTTACCCCGGCTGTTCTTCACAGAAAGGCGCTTCGGGTTCTAATTATCAGGTATCTGTCGATACCATGTGCGATGTGCTGGATATCAAGCTGAATGATATCCCTGACTGGAACTGTTGTTCGGCTTCCATCGGTTATGCCGGTGGCGGCGAGCTGCCGCGTCTGGCGCTGTCGGCACGCAACTTGGCGCTGTCCGAGCAGGCCAACCCTGATCAGGACGTGGTCGCAACCTGCGCCGCCTGCTGGCTGGCGACGCGTGAAACCAAAGAGCGTCTGCTGGATGATGACAGCCTGATGAATGAAACCAATGAAGCGCTGGCGGCCGCAGGTCTTAAAGTGGAAGCGAAACAGGACGTCCGGCACATGGTTGAAGTGCTGATTGAAGACTTCGGTTATGACGGTCTGGCGCAACACGTTAAAAAACCGCTGGAAGGCATCAAGATTGCCGGCTATGTCGGTTGTCAGACCAACCGTCCGTTTGGCATTGCGGGAGAATCATTTGAAAACCCGAAATACCTGGACAAGCTGGTAGAAACCATGGGCGCCGAGCCGGTTGAAAACTATGACAAGAAAGTGTCCTGCTGTGGTGGCGCACTGGCTTTCTCCGAACCGGAAAAGAGTCAGGCGCTGATCAAGGACATCATCGAGTCAGCCTATGACGGCGGTGCGGAAATGATCGTGACCCCCTGCCCGGTTTGCCAGATGAACGTCGAAGTTTATCAGGATCAGATCAACGCCAAATACAAGACCAAGTTCGAAATGCCGGTTGTCTATTACAGCCAGTTGATGAGCGTGGCCTATGGCAAGGGCGTGCAGGAATCCGGCCTTAATGGTCAGGTGATTCGCGCCAAAAAGCTGGAAGACATCGCCGGCAAGTAAGACAGTTGATACTGTTTAAAAAGGCCTTCCCTGTTTTACAGGGAAGGCCTTTTTTATGCAGCGTATAAATAGCGGGTAATATTTTCTGGCAATGCTATGCAGAAATTTTTTGTGCAGAAAGAAGGGAATTAAAATTTTCATCCATTTTTTCTTTCTGAATAAGTTGTTGGTATAGTTGCATACTTTTGCGGGCGAAAATGGATGCGCTCCAAAGTTGCACGTAGCGACCGGCCTGTTGACGAAGAATATTCTGTAGGCGGATATCATAAAGTAGTTTAATGACTTTTCCGCCAAAGTCATGAATGTCTTCCTCGGCAATAATGCAGCCACCTTTGTCACCATCAAGCACATCAATAGTTCCCATTACGGCGGTGGAGACAACCGGCAAACCGCAAGCCAGCGCTTCAAGCAAGACCAGCCCCTGAGTTTCTGTGCGTGAGGAAAACACAAAAGCATTGCCGGCACTATAGCAGTCCAGTAATTCCCGTTCGCGTGACATGTAGCCAATAAATAGTACATTATTGTTTAGACTGGATTTGCGAACATATTTTTGAAGTCTTTTCTCAGCCGGCCCTTCACCGGCAATGAGCAGCAGTACATCGGGTATTTGTTGTTTGACGAATGCCAGCATATCAATAAGAAAGTGAATGTTTTTTTCCAGCGCAACCCGACCAATAAAAATGAGTAAGGGACGATTGGCCGCTATATTATGGGTGCGGCGAAAACGTTCAGCATTCCCTCCTTCAAATTCATCGAGTCGCAGGCCGGTCGGGATAATACTAATATCAGTATTTACACCATATTGCCCAAGAACATTTTTCATGGCGCTTGAAGGAACAATGACTGCATCAAGTTGGTTGCACTGACTGACCGAGAAACGTCTGGAAAGACTGCAAAGAATACGTTTTGGAACAAAAGGGATATAGTGATGAAAGTATTCTTCAAAAAATGTGTGGTAGGTTTCCACACAGGGAACATTAAGTATGCGGGATAAATTGACGCCAAATTTATGTGCAACAAAGGGCGTCTGTATGTGAATAATATCAATTTTATTATTTTGCAGTAATTTTAATAGTTCTGGAAAACAGCTTGTTCTCATTAGCCGGTCTTCCGGATCAAAAAATATATGCCGTGCGGGAAGACGAATAATAGAACTATCTTCATCACATTCAATCGTGGTTTTATCCGTGTAATCAGGGCAAACCAGGGTTACTTTATTCCCCAGTTTTTGGTGTTCGATGATAAAGGTTCGTATGGAAGTGGATACACCGTTTACTCTTGGAAAGTAAACATCGCTGATCATGAGAATATGCAAAAATAAAACCTCATCAAATAAATGTAAAACTTATAATGGAAATTAAGTAACCGATGGTAGCGCCCGCCAGCACATCGGTGGGGTAATGCAATCCCAATGCGATGCGTGACAGCGCAATCAGTGAGGCGATGGGAATAAGTAACCAGGCTGTTTGTGGATAATAATGAATACAAATCAGGCTGAAGGAAACGGCGTGTAATGTATGGCCGGATGGAAAGCTGTATTTGTCGAGTGGCGCTGTACCCAGCTTAATATCATTTAATACCGAATAGGGGCGGGGACGTTCGGTATAGTGTTTTATTAGTTTATAAATGAGCAGGCCGATAATGCCGACCACGGTCATTTGCAATGAAACTGTAATGGCTTCATAGCCAAAAATTAATGGTAGAGTGAGTGTCAGGGCATACCAAATAATGCCATCCCCCAATCGACTGATGATGCTAAAGAATGAGTTTAGCCAATTTCGGTGACAGACTTTGTTAATCCGCCGACAAAGGCTGGATTCAAATTCTATCGCGCGCTGCAATAATAGACTGTTGCGAATATTGTTCATATGCCACCTCTCAGGTTAAATTATTAACCGAGGGTGTGACATTTATGTTTAAATAGGGTGAATAATTTATGACAAAGATAAAATTATTTATAAGCTGACATTAAGATATCTTCAAAGCGGTTGATGTGTTCCGGCCAGTCGATAGTTTCAGCTCGTTGTCGAGCCTGAACCCGGATAGAGGCATGCTTTGTTTTTTCTTCTAATAATGTAATCGCCGTTTTAATATAGGCTTGCTGATCTCCCAGCGGTGAGACATAGCCGTTAACTTTGTGTCGAATATGTATGCGCGCGGCGGCATAATCATAGGCGAGCACCACCAGTCCACTGGCCATCGCTTCAAGGGTGACATTGCCAAAGGTTTCGGTTTCACTTGGAAATAGAAAAATATCCGCAGAGGCATAATAACGCGCCAGTGATTTTCCACGATGTATGCCACAGAAAATAATGTCCGGATTACATCGTTGCAGTTCACTGTATAAAGGCCCATCACCGACAATGACAAACTTTAGTTTATTGTCCTTGTGCAGCATTTCGCGATAGGCGTTAATCGCGAGCTGTATGTTTTTTTCATGCGCCAGTCGACCGACATAAAGCAATACCGAGTCGGTTTCATTCGCTCCCCAGTCCCGCCTTATTTTATGGCAACGTTTATCAGGGTTAAACAGTTCACAATCTACTCCACGACTAAATATATTGACGGCATGAATGCCGATTTGTTTGAGTTCTTTGGCTAATGTTGAATTAGGGGCGAGGGTCAGCGCAGTGCGATTGTGAAATTTTCGCAGATAATTAATGGTAAGGGACTTAAATAAACCCAGTCGATAGTGAGTGGTGTAGGAGTGAAAATTAGTGTGAAAGCCGCTTATGACCGGGATCTTGAGTTTTTCAGCAGCCGCGACCGTGCGATGACCCAATGGCCCTTCTGTTGCGACATAAACAACATCCGGACGATCGCTGTTCCAGTCTTTTATCAGTTGACGTTTAGAAATAAAGCCCATACGCAAGCCCGGATAACCGGGTATTCCCATACTCGGAACCAGTTGAACTTCCGGGCTGTTACAACATCCGGGGCGATCATATTTATTTTGTCGGGGACGAATGAGACTTACGCGGTGATTTTTGTTAAGCAAGCCTGTTACCAGACGCGCCAGCGTCATGGCTACTCCATTCACCTCTGGCGCATAGGTTTCAGTCACCACACAGATATGCAATATCATTTCCTCGCTATGAATGATTTCGAATGGTGAAGGCCCAAGGTTAAAGAAACGTGACGTCTGGGTGACAGTCTGATGACAGATGCTTGAACAATTCGAATTTCGCTGGGTAATGTGCAATATGAATCTGAATAGAGCTGGATGATGTCCGGCGTTGTTCTTTAACAAAGGGGCTGGCGTTTTAGCCTGTTGGATTGTCAAAAAGGTGAGGCAAGATGGCGGATAAGTCTGGATAACTATTGAGCAAGATGATACGCAACTACTATTACTAAGGTCATATGGCTAAAGTTTAAACATTAATTATAATGTTTTAAACTTAGAATAAGTCTGGAATAACAACGCTTTAATTACC
>WFVC01000103.1 GCA_015491815.1 Gammaproteobacteria bacterium
GATTCCAGTGCGCCATCACCGGCATAGGCCACATACACATTGGCTACGCGACTGGAAGGGACGGTATTATCCGGCTGAATATCCAATGGTCGCACAATACCTGAGAATTGAATCATTTCTTCTGACTGGTTCAGCGTCACCAGTTTCTTGCCTTTGACAACCAGGTTACGATTGGGCAATACCTCAGCCACAACGACAGTAATTGTCCCGCTAAAAGTGCTGTTCATGGAACTGGTGCCCTGCCCGGAAAACTCACGGCCAGCTTCAAGGTTGTTTTCCAGCACTTCAACCCCTTCCTTATTGGTAATCTTCTGCCCGGCCAGCGTCGGCCCCGGCATTTCCACCGTTTGATCTTTGGAGGTATTGGTATTCGAACTGGTGCTGGCGTTGGTGCTTTCCTGTAGATTAATAGTCAGGATGTCACCCACGGCGTGCGCCGTCACATCCTGAAACCAGCCAACCATCATGCCCGCCTGATAAATAGCGCCGTTATCCTTGCGTGGCAGATTACTTACCTTCGGTGCAACCGGATCAAAATTTTCCTTACGCGGCTTAAAGGTGATCCCGCACCCCTGTTGCAGGCCCATGCTGGCGACCAGCCCAAGACAAATTAAAATTCTTGATGCATTCATGTGTTCACCTGTTCGAATTACAGATTATTGTTAACGTACTGCAACATTTCATCGGCCGTAGATATCGCTTTGGAGTTCATTTCATAGGCGCGCTGGGTTTCAATCATATTCACCAGTTCCTCAACAATATTCACATTTGAGCTTTCCAACGCGCCCTGCACCAACGAGCCTCGCCCCTGAGAATCGGGATTACCGACTCGCGCTGAACCACTGGCCTTGGTTTCCAGATAAAGGTTCTCGCCGATGGGCTCAAGACCGGAACGGTTTACAAAATTCGCCAGTTGAATATTTCCCACCTGGGCGGGATTAGGATTACCCGGTTGCACAACGGAAACCACGCCATCCCGGCCAATAGTGATGCTCTGCGCATTATCGGGAATAACAATGCTGGGTTCGAGTTTATAGCCCGATGAGGTAACCAGCTCACCATTGGAGTTCACCTGAAACTCACCGGTGCGGCTATAGGCGATACTGCCATTGGGTTGTAAAATCTGAAAATAACCCTGCCCCTGGATGGCCACATCCAGTGAGTTATTGGTCTGCAGAATACTACCCTGAGTATGCATTTTCTGGGTCGCGACAGTGCGCACGCCGGTGCCCAGATACAGGCCCGATGGCAACTCTGTATCCTGACTGCTTTGCCCCCCCGCCTGACGCACATTCTGATAAAGCAAATCTTCAAACACCCCGCGCGAACGTTTAAAGCCCGTGGTGTTAACATTGGCGAGATTATTACTGATGACCGACAGGCGGTTTGTTTGCGCCTCAAGACCAGTCTTTGATATCCACAGAGAACCACTCATTCATTTTACTCCACGCTGTGTCCACCCATTGGCGAACCGGCTTGCTTGTTAAAATTACGACAGACGTAAAATCTGTACTGTGCGTTCATCATTTTGTTCAGCCAGCTTCATCATTTTGGTTTGCACCTCAAACTGACGGGCGATTTCAATCATATCCACCAGCGCCGCAGCAGCATTGACATTACTGCCTTCCAATGTGCCGGAAATAATATGACCATCAGCATCCGCTTCCGCTTCACCGCCATCTTTAAGCCGCAGCAGGCCATCTTCACCTTTGTAGAGTTCAGACAGTTGCGGCTTTACAATTTTGATACGATCAACTTCACTCATAGACAGTGATTCATCACCTTCAGCAACCATGCTGATCGTACCATCTACGCCAATTTCCAGCTTTTGAAAAGGTGGGATGCTAATCGGCCCATTCTCACCCATAACCGGATAACCCGCGCCGGTGACCAGTTGCCCCAACGTTGTTATTTGCAGATCGCCGGCGCGCGTATAAGCCTCCTTGCCATCCATGCCCTGCACCGCAAAAAAGCCATCATCGCGAACTGCAATATCCAGATCCCGACCGGTGGCAATCATCGCTCCCCGGCTAAAGTCGGTTCCCGGACGCTCCGCCATCGCATATACGCGGGACGGTTGTCCATCGCCATACAAAGGCATGCTGCGCATGGCTGAAAAATCAGCGCGAAACCCCGTGGTATTGCTGTTGGCAATATTATTGGAGGTTACGGCCAATGCCTGCATGTTCTGTCTGGCGCCGGTCATGGCAATGTACAACATGCGATCCATAATTTATTCCCGTCTGTTACTAAATAGCTGTTCCAAATACCAGTACACTTTTGGAACAACCGTTCGTCCTGAGCCTGTCGAAGGACAAGCAGATTAAGTACTTGATTCACGGTGTTTCCACGCTCATGGTTCGACCCTTCGTCAGGGATCTCCTGAGCGAACTCGAAGGGCTCAGGGCTTCACCACGAACGTGGAAATTCACAAGTGTTCTGGTATTTGGAACACTTATTTAGCGAATATTAATAATCGTCTGGGTCACCGTATCGGCGGTGGTAATCACCTGCGCATTGGCCTGGAAGTTTCGTTGCGCCTCGATCATTCCCACCAGTTGTCCGGTGAGATCAACATTGGATCCTTCCAGCGCGCCTGATTGCAACACCCCGAGACTACCCGATCCGGCTGTGCCCACCAGCGCCGAGCCGGAGGCGAAGGTTTCCGCCCAGGCGGTATCACCGAGTTGTTGCAGGCCGTTGACATTGGCAAAGTCCGCCATGCTCACCTGTCCCAGCACCTTGGCCTGACCATTGGTGTAGCGCGCCTTGATAATGCCGGAGTCCCCGATATCAAATCCGCTTAAACGACCGGAGGCATAACCATTCTGGGTCAGCGCGCTGACATTGAAGCGGCTGCCAAACTGGGTGGTAGGTGCATTGGAAAGCAAATTGATTTCAATATTCAGCGGGTCGGCGCCGGTATCCAGCGCGATATTCTCGTAATTAATCACACCGGGAGGCACCGGGGCGCCATTAATACTGGTCAATGCGCCCGCGCCATCAAACATCAATATATCACTGCTATAGGGCGGTGCAGTTCCGCCTTTGGCGTCCTTGCCATCAACAAACAAATGGGTTTCCCATTGATTAGGCGTATCGGTTTTGACGTAATACATGGTCGCCAGATGTGAAGTGCCCAGCGAGTCATACATGGTTAATGAGGTTGAATGATTGAATGAATTAGGCACTTCCGGATCAAAGGGCTGAGTGGTTGGCCGCACCTGTGAGCTATCCAGATTGACGCCAACATCCAGCTTGGTGGTTGCACGCGGATCAATATTTGAATTATCCAGATGCAACGGGCCAACCGCACCCGTTACATTGCCATTTTCATCGGCGTTATTCACTACCAGCTTGTTACCCGCGCCATTGACCACAAAGCCATCCCGATCCACCTGAAACGATCCGGCGCGGGTGTAAACCCGTGAGCCATTATCATCGAGAATGAAAAATCCCCGGCCATTAATGGCCATATCCAGTTTATTGTCCGTGAAACCGATGTTTCCCTGACCAAACTGCTGTTTTACTTCAGACAGGCGAACACCGGCGCCAATCGCATTGGATGCCGCGCCATCAGTGGCCGCATAAACATCGGCGAATTCGGCGCGGGATTCTTTAAAGCCTGTGGTGCTGGCATTGGCAATATTATTACCAATGACTTTAAGATCTTCGGAGGCGGCGTTAATACCGCTGAGTGCTGATCGAAATGGCATGGTCTAATCCTCTCTCATTAACTGCTAAAATATTTGTTTAACCGAACTCATGACGGTTGAACCACCATTGGCGAGGTTCAATGTCATACCTTGCGCATTTGCGCCTAATGAAACGCTTTCAACCGAGTCGAGCACCAGCGTTTTTAATGCCTGCTGTTTCCCGTCAACCAGCATTTCCGCCTTGACCGTATAATTTCCGGCTTCAGCCCGGCCGTCATTGACTAACTCACCCTCGGCATCGAGACTCTGTTTCATTCCATCCCATTTAAAGTTCACCATTCCCTTGTTCTGGCTGCCCATATCCAGGGTTTTCACTTCCTGTCCCTTGGCATCCAGAATATGAATTTTTAGATTTGAGGTGCTTGCCGGCAATTCAACCGCACCACTAAGCTCTCCCTGAGGCATCAGCTTCGCAACCTCGCCGGGAATCAGCACCTTGCGCCCCACCATGCTCGAAGCCTGCAGGGCATGGCTGGATTTAAGGGAATCGGATAATGAAGCAAAGGATTCCTTGATATCCTTTAATCCACTAACGGCGCTGAACTGTGCCATCTGGGTCAGAAACTCCCCATCCTCCATAGGCTTGAAGGGATCCTGATTATTCATTTGCGTCAACATCAGTTTCATAAATTCTTCCTGACCCAGCTTCGGCTGTTCCGCCGCCTGCTGCTTGGCTGTTTTGGTCAGGCCTAAACTTTCAAACGAGGTGACATTGGCTTTGTTCACGTTTTCCATCATTTATCTCCTACTGCCCCATCGACAAGGTGCGCATAAGCATCTGTTTGGCCGTATTCATCACTTCCACATTGGTCTGATAAGAACGTGAAGCGGAAATCATATTGGCCATTTCCTCGACCACGTTAACATTGGGCATAAACACATAGCCTTCTTCGTTCGCCAGCGGATTGCCCGGCTGATATTCCTGACGCAGAGGTTTCTGACTTTCCACGATACCCATGACCCGAACCCCGGCGACCTCGCCATCTTCAGTGGCGAACTCATCCACAATCGCGGCAAACACCGGCTGCCGCGCCCGATAGGTTTCCCCGGTGCTGCTGCTGGCGCTGTTGGCATTGGCGAGATTGCTGGAGGTGGTATTCAGACGAATGGTCTGCGCATGTAAGGCTGACCCCGCTGTGTCAAATAAGTTAAACAGTGACATGATTATTCCCCTCTCAATGCTGAGATCATTTTATTAAAGCGCCCGCCTACAATTTTCAGGCTGGTCAGATAACGCATGGAGTTTTCAGTGAATTCCGCCATTTCAACCTGAGTCTCAACCGTATTACCGTCCAACGACGGTTGCAGCGGCTGGCGATACATGAGTTCGGCGCCAAAAATATAGCCCTCCGGTTGCATGTGCCGACTGTTGGTTACCTTGAGTGGCTGGGAAAAACCGCCCGCTTCGGCCTCGGCCATGGCGGCCTTAAAATCCACATCCCTTGCCTTGTAACCGGGGGTATCCGCATTCGCCAGATTCGCGCCCAGAATGCGCGCGCGATAGGCTTGCATGTTGAGCGCCTTTGCGTGTGGTCCGAGAATACTGTCAAACGTTATCGGCATTTTATCCTGCCCTTTGTTCCTGTTGCGATTTACAGGTTACAAATTGCAACTGTCATGCCAGTTTTACGGATGCTTGTTTTTCAATGACTTGGAAGTGATTTTGCTCTATGTTGCCGCCGGGTACGGCAAGGTAAGGCCGAAGCGGCAAACTGTGTCGAGGAAAACAGGGGGGTGGGCGGCGGGTTAAAATATTTTTATGAAGGAAAATCAGCGAAGACTCAACTCTTAAGTCGATACACCACCCCTTCGGGGTAACGCACCATTTCATAGGCTTTGCTGTAACCGGTGGGAGATTCAGAGCCGCCAAGAAACAGGAAACCACCGGGTTTAAGCACCCTGGCCATGCGATCGAGGATATCCGTCTTTAATTCACTGGAAAAATAAATCAGTACATTGCGGCAGAAAATAATGTCGCATTTGCCCAGCGAAGAGTAACTGTTTAGCAAATTAAGCTCTGTAAATCGGGTGCCCATGCGAATCTCAGGTTTTACCGTCCAGCCACCGTCCTTGTTATCAATAAAAAACTGTTGCCGGCGTTCATCGCTCAGTCCCCGACCCATGCTCAATTCATCATATTTGCCCTCTCGAGCCGTCTTGATTACTGTTGGGGAGATATCGGTGCCAATAATTTCGACTCGGCTGTTCAACACGCCGGGATTGGCTTTTTTGAATTCATGTATGGTCATGCTGATGGAATAGATTTCCTGGCCGGTCGAACTCGCCGCCGACCAGATCCGCAACGGATTGATCTTTTGTTTCGCCAGTTCGGGCAATAAGGAATTCTTCAACATTTCAAACGGATAACGATCACGAAACCAGCTGGTTTCATTGGTTGTCATCGCGTCAACGATGCGCGCCTTGAGATTGGCGTCCCCACCCTTTCTCAGTTTTTCCAGCATTTCCGAAAGACTAGCGTAGGAAAGTTCTTCAGACAGGCGATTCAGACGACTGGTGACCAGATAGTGTTTATTTTCACCCAGCACGATGCCGCAGGCATCCTCCAGTATTTTACGAAATGCGTCATAATCAGCATCTGAAAGTTTTAATTGAGACACGTAGATTAGATTCCTTGTCCTGAGAAAAGTGGGAAAATTATTATGATGACATTCAAGACTGAGTTATACCTTTTTCTTTTAACAGGGAACGCACAGATTCAGATAATTCTTCCGCATTGAATTTGGGAACAAACATATCGGCGCCAACCTTGTTGACCATATTTTTGTTAAATGTTCCACTGAGTGAAGTATGCAATAAAACAGGCAATTTTTTAAGATGTTCATTTTTTCGAATTTCAGTGGTCAGGGTATAGCCGTCCATTTCCGGCATTTCAACATCTGATATAACAGCATCAATTTGATCATTGATATTTTCATTTTCTTTGAGCATATCTAATAAGGTATCGACGCCCTCACGCCCATTTTTCGCCAGGACGCACTCCATGCCCAACTGCTCCAGTGTTCGTTTTATCTGATTTCTGGCAACGCTGGAATCATCCACCACCAGCAAACGAATGGGGCGATCATTGGAACCTTCAAGTTGTGATAAATCTGAAATATCCGTTGTTACTCCAACCAGTTCCGCCAAAATTTTTTCTACATCAATCAGTTCAACCAGTTCACCATCGACTTCCGTAACGGCTGTCATATAGTTACTGGATCCCAAGCCTTTGGGCGGTGTTTTTATTTCTTCCCACTTCATATTAATAATGCGATCAACCGCCGTCACCAGAAACCCCTGAACTGAACGGTTATATTCCGCGACAATGACAAAAGCCTTATGAATATCTTCGATTGGCTTCTTACCAATCGCCATACCCAAATCCAGAATTGAGATAGTGCGGCCACGCATATGGGTGATGCCACGCACAATAGGATTGGCGTTAACCATATTTGTCAGCGGTGGACATTGAATGACTTCCTGCACCTTGAAGACATTGATGCCAAAACGCTGTCTTCCCCCGAGGGAGAATAAAAGAAGCTCCAGTCGATTCTCACCAACCAGCCGCGTTCTTTGATCAACGCCATCTAACACACCCGCCATAGCCTGCTCCTTTTACATTTCAGCTACGAAATACTATCGGCTCACCTTAACTTTACTTAAGCGGGAAGATAACTCCGGTGTATTAACTTCCGGTGCGCATCAATTTGACGCCACTATTGTTCAATTTAAAATTAGACGCCACAAATTCATTTCAATGGCATATCAATTGCATATTTTATGTTCACTACTCCTGAACAGCGTCCGCCCACACAGGTAAATAGACCGACATTTTTTGTAGTTTCAATATCTTAGGTGCCCTATGCCTCATTCCCATCCACAGCAGAGCGTCAAAATTCCGACCAGTACCCAATTTAGCCTTTTTAACAGCTTGTTATCTAAAGAAATAAATTTTCCTGCCGATAAGCTCTACAGAAAGGCCATTCGTATCAGTCTGGACAGAACATTGGCCGCATTACTGGCGATCTTGCTGATGCTGACATTTTCGGTTGACGCCTCCGCCCGGGATTACGAGTCCATTGATAACATACGCATCGCCATTCAACATTATATAGAGAGTCATTTACTACAGGATAAAGACAGTGATTATGAAATCGGACACCTTGATCAACGACTCAGGCTGGACAGGTGTGATCAGCCCCTTGAAGTCTTTGCCGCCGGCAACGCCCGGCTTATCGGGCACAGCAGCCTCGGCGTCCGCTGCCGGGGGAGCAAAATGTGGAAAATCCATGTTCCCATCAATATCATTCGTTACACCGAGGTGCTGGTCGTGAGACAAAACCTGCCCCGGGGAAGCGTTCTGCAAAATAACCATATTGAATCCCGCAAACTGGACATTTCCCGGCTCGCCAATGGCTACTTTACCGATAAAAGCGAGGTGCGCGGCAAAATACTGAAACGCAGCCTGCGTCGTGGTGATATTTTGACCAATGGTATGCTGGATGTGCGTAAACTGGTGAAACGCGGCGATATCGTCACCATCATGGCCTCCAGCCACACCCTTGCAATACGCGTTAAGGGCACCGCACTCATGGATGGCCGAAAAGGCGAGGTCATCCGGGTTAAAAATCAGAGCAGCAAACGTGAAATTCAGGCCGTTGTGGTAGCCACCGGCATGGTCAGGGTTAGTATGTAACTGGGAATTTTTTTATAATGGCTATCAAGTTTCAAAATTATGCGCCGCTAAATCAAACAGCGATCTATGCATTCGGCCTGAACAGGGTCAGAATAGATTGCAGGAGTCGTAAGAAATGGCTAATGACATAACCAATATCAATTCATCAAGAACCAGCACTTCTGGAACTCGTCAGTCCCAGCGGTCTGATAGCGCCAGCAATAATAGCGCTAACAATAGCCGCAATGTTGCAAATACGGCTGACAAGGTCAGTCTGACCAGCACCGCTGCGCGCTTAAAAGACATCGAGCAACGGCTGGCTTCTCAGGCGCCGGTGGATAATAACCGGGTCAACCAGGTCAAATCAGCCATCAACAATGGCGAGTACAATGTTGACGCCGATCGGGTCGCAAATAAAATGATCGATTTCGAAAGCTCATTGCGTTCCTGATTCCACCAGATTTTTTCTCGTCAAGTTCATGGCCAGCGCTGATCTCTCCCTTATTCTTCAAGATATAGCCGAGCACCTTTCACAGCTCAGGCACACGCTGGAAAGCGAATATGCCGCCCTGACTGAAAATAATCTGGAGCGCATCGTCCAACTGGCGAATGACAAGAACCGCCTGTTTGAATTTCTCGAAGATCTGGAAAAGGAACGTCACGAACTGTTACTGGCGGCCGGACTGGATTTTGACAGCAGCGGCATCATGGCGTATTTACAGCGCAATAAGGCGCAGACAAAAGATGATAGCACGGCTGTCTGGCGACAAATTGAAACGCTGACCAAACAGTGCCGCAAACAAAATCAGATCAACGGCATCATTCTGGAAAAAAATCGCCGCCGCGCCGAAAAAGCGCTGGCGATATTAAAAGGCCAGACCCCGCAGGCCGGCACCTACACCGCCAACGGCGAGACCTGCAAAAGCCAGCCACGCCATAGTCTCGCCAGGGCCTGAAAAAAAGCATCTAACCGTAGCCTGCGGGCATAGCCGGTGTTAGAATATCGCCCGTCATTTCAGACAAATCAGGGGCCGTAGCTCAGCTGGGAGAGCGTCGCGTTCGCAATGCGAAGGTCGGGAGTTCGATCCTCCTCGGCTCCACCAATTTTATACACCCCCGGTAATTTCACCCAGCCCCGGTAGCTCAGCAGGATAGAGCAGCCGCCTCCTAAGCGGCAGGTCGGACGTTCGAATCGTCTCCGGGGCGCCAACTTCAGCAGCCGGCATATTGCCAAACAAAATAAATCTCCCTGCAGCAAGCAGTGGAACATTTAATTTGTCTGCTGTTTCTGAGCAGAAACAAATTTCGGCGTTTTCAAATCATCCAGTCGAAATTGATATTCCTGTTCCTGATTTTCCAGCTCGACCGCCACCAGTCCGGTGAAGGCTTCTTTTTCCAGCGCATCATCACTAAAGTCCTTGTTTCGATAACGTTGCAATAACTCGACATTAAGCGAATACATTTTTGAATTTTTTGACTGGCATTGCTCAATCCACTGGTTGCGTTCACTCACCGCATTCACCAGCAACTGGTTATCCCGGTTGGCTGTTTGCAGTCTGTCAACGGTTTCCCTGTATTTGGCAATCATTTTTTTCATGCGTTCATTGTCCTGTTTAATCCGGGACACCAATTTCAGATTACTATCTTTCGATTTATCCAGTTTTTTGTTGAGTTTTTCCAGCTTTGCCTGAAGCTTTTCTTTTTCTTCCGCTTCTGTTTTTAAATCAATTTTCAGCTTGCCATTTTCGGCTTCAAGTTTGGATTTTTCCTGAGATAACTGGCGTAACATATATTGCATTTTGCGCATAGGATCCGCCGCCCCTGCCTCACGCCGCGCCTCCGCCATGACATTTCCCGCCAATAAACTGATACAGACCAACAATAATAATTTCTTTGCTGTTAGATTCAGGTTCATTGCTCTCCTCCTGTTAACTCCGCATTTCAAATTAGGGAACCTCTGATTAATTCCGTTCGCCCTGAGCTTGTCGAAGGGTGAACCATATAACATTATGATTTTACAATGCTTAGCGTTCATGGTTCGACCCTTCGTCAGGCTCAGGACTTCACCACGAACGGCGGAATTAATCAGAGCTTCCTTAGATTCAGAATTTTGCATTCAAATCAATTTGCAGAATATCAATGCCTAACAACGGACCGCTAATTTCATCTGTTGATAACCAGCGCGCGCGCAGCCAGGTATTTTCAGTCAGGCCATATTTGCCC
Source organism: Gammaproteobacteria bacterium (assembly GCA_015491815.1). Lineage (GTDB taxonomy): Bacteria > Pseudomonadota > Gammaproteobacteria > UBA6429 > Thiohalophilaceae > JAADGZ01. The sequence continues at coordinate 10,615 of WFVC01000103.1, forward strand.
CCCACAACCCAGCCCTTTGCATCGGTGCCGCCAAGATGAAAATCTGAATCGGTAAAGGCATCGAGAACCGCATCCCGTTCAATGTAGCGCCAGCCGAGAAACGTCTGCCAGTCACCGAACTTGCTGACAATAGGCCAACCCAGGGTGAATTTTGCTCGATACGCCGTTGTCTGTTCATCTATTTCACTGCCATTCAAATTGCTGACTTCCTGTTTGTCAAAACCAAGGTTTTTGGCATAGTCCGCTGTGACAATGACATGTATCGGAGCAAAACCGGCGTAATCATACTGACCGGTTAAATTAAGAATATTAAAATCAGAGGCCAGGCCAACCAGACGTGTCGTCGCCGCTGTTTCGCCCACATCGTTACTGATACGCGCCACCGTATTGCCTTTTTGTATCCATTCCGGCGCTGACCAGTCATTCTCCCTGCTCCCCAGAGTATTGGGGACAGCCTGAACATTTTTATAATCATAATAAGCCAGCGCTATTTTGAAACGGGATTGATCCTCAAATTTCAGATCTGTCCCGAACTGACCACCTACGATCCATTTATCGGTATAACGTGAAGATTGCTGCAGCGGAAAAACGCCCAGAGTCAGAAACAGACTGCGCATGCGTTCATCCTGTTCAAACAGATCATCGCCCCCGTCAAGACCAAACCTGAACTGTGAAGCCAGACCTTCAAAATTTAAATCTTCATCATAAACCAGATCGGTCGAAAACCAGGGATTGGGGATGCGTCCGCCCCAGAGCGTCATCGATGGATAGCCATCGAGATTAAAATAATCATATTTAAGATAAGCCTGATCAATCGAGATGCCATAACCCTGCCCGTATTGCCCCAGCGTCTGATTGGTGGAAACGGGATCATCCGGGTTGCCCGTCGCCAGACGCAATCCCGCTTTAAAATTATTCGTTATCGTGGCATCAATCCCAAGCCGCATGCGTATCCGCAGACGATTCACGTCTTCCGTTGTATTCAGATAAGCTTCCTCTCCCGCTTTATCCAGTCCACCGCTGGAATTAATCTTCTGCCAGTCAAAATAGCCGAGAGGGTGATTATCCGGGCTAAACGAATCACGCTGATAACGCAGCCGGAAGTCGCCTTTAAATTTAAAACGCCGGGTCCAGTCGGGTAGCGCATCAGGCATCCCCCAACGCTCATTTTTCGCCTGAGCCATTACATCGGCAACCACGTCTTCATGCAGTTCCGCACGCACCTGCTGACGAATCTCCTCGCGCACAAAATCCGGCACATAAGGAATTCTTACCACACCCTTCTCTGGCGTCGATTCTTTTTTCTCCTTTTCCTTCGCTTCATTTTCAGCTTTCTTCTTTGCATCGGCAATCAGAGACGCGGCCTTTTCCTCAGATAACACCCCTTCTTTGACCAGCGCATTAATCAGAGCCTGTGTTGTATTTTTTATTTTCAATAAATCATTCTGCTCAGCAGCATGGGAAATGTTGACAAAATTAACAAGCACCATGAACGACAGAATGCGACAAACATTTTTCATCATCTAAGCCAGTTTATTAGTTGTATCAATGTAAATTAAATTCGAGAGGACAGGCGATACCTGATAGGTTGCGGCAAACCGTCCGGCATGGAAGAAACCAAAGAGACCGTTTCAATAACCGCGATCAATTTTTTGTCCATGTCTTTACGACCGGTTGAGGTGACCAGCGCAACTTTGCTGACTTGCCCCATCGGATCCACCCATATATCCACTTTGACGGAATAGGCAAAACTCCGTAGTTCATCAACTTGCGCCAGCGCCTCTTCGATTTCATGCTGTAACTTGCCGGCGTAAACAACTTTTGGATCACCCGCCCCACTGA
>WFVC01000104.1 GCA_015491815.1 Gammaproteobacteria bacterium
CCTAAAGGACAGCTGCATCTGGCGGCGACATGGAAGGATGACAATCTGTGGATTGAGAATTATGAGCCGGCCACGAACACCTGTCATTTCAATGAATATTCACGGGGTAATATGTTGCAGGGCAAGGTGACGATTAAAAATTGTAATCCGTTGTTACCGGGCCGGGATATTCCTGCACCATCGAATGGCGCATTGCTCCAATAAATCTGGAACCTCTGATTAATTCCGTTCGCTCTGAGCTTGTCGAAGGGTGAACCATATAACATTATGATTTTACAATGCTTAGCGTTCATGGTTCGACCCTTCGTCAGGCTCAGGACTTCACCACGAACGGCGGAATTAATCAGAGGTTCCATCGGGATGTAATTGCCACTGTGAGGTTTTAACTTGTACGGCTGAAGCCGTAGCTGCAGACGGTATCTGAAGCCGTCGCGACCGTAATGTCCTGTTGTTGCTGTGAAATTTATGCAAAGGGCGGCGTGTTTATGGGCGTGAATCACTGGCTGATTTGAAATATAATGCGCTATTCCCGTGAGTGAGCCTCACCCTTGCAGCTAGTTGAGATATCAATAATGACCCATTCCAAAATTTTCTATACCGAAACCGATGAAGCGCCGGCGCTGGCCACCCAGTCTTTTTTGCCGATTGTCAAAGCCTTTAGCGGGGCGGCGGACATTGAGGTGGAGACGCGCGATATTTCACTGGCGGCGCGTATTCTGGCGAATTTTCCGGAGCCGTTGACGGAGGAACAGAAGCAGGCGGATGCGCTGGCGGAACTGGGTGAGCTGGCGAAGTCGCCCGATGCGAATATTATCAAGTTGCCGAATATCAGCGCCTCCATCCCACAGTTAAAAGCGGCGATTAAGGAGCTGCAGTCTCAGGGCTATGCGATTCCTGATTTTCCGGAAGAGACGTCGACCGAAGAAGAAAAGCGCATTAAGGCGCGTTATGCCAAAGTGCTGGGCAGCGCGGTTAATCCGGTTTTGCGTGAAGGCAACTCGGATCGGCGCGTTGCCGCGCCGGTTAAAGAATATGCGCGCAAGCATCCGCATTCAATGGGCGCGTGGTCGAGTGATTCAAAATCCCATGTGGCGTCGATGCCGGACGGGGATTTTTATTCCAGTGAAAAGTCGGTAGTGATTGAAAAGGCGGGTGAGTTAAAAATCGAATTGCTGGGTGACGATGGTCAAACCCGCGTATTAAAAGAAAAAACACCGGTGCTGGAAGGGGAAGTGATTGACGCCTCGGTGATGAGCGTTAAAGCGCTGCGTGATTTCTTTGAAGCGGCGGCAGAAGATGCCAGACAGCAGGGCGTATTGCTGTCTTTGCACATGAAAGCCACCATGATGAAAGTGTCTGATCCCATTATCTTCGGGCATGCGGTGAATGTGTATTATAAAGATGTATTTGCAAAACATGCCGCGACCTTTGAAAAGCTGGGCGTGGATACACGCAATGGACTGGGTGATGTATACGCTAAAATCAGCAGTCTGCCCGAGGCGCAACGCAAAGAAATCGAAGCCGATATTCAGGCGGTGTATCAGACGCGCCCTGAACTGGCGATGGTGAATTCCGATAAAGGCATTACCAATTTACATGTTCCCAGTGACGTCATTATTGATGCCTCCATGCCTGCGGCGATTCGCGCATCCGGTCGGATGTGGGGCGTCGATGGCAAGTTGCATGATACCAAGGCGATGATTCCTGATCGTAATTATGCAGGCGTTTATCAGGCCACGATTGATTTTTGTAAAGAGCATGGCGCTTTTGATGTGAGTACGATGGGAACGGTCAGCAATGTCGGGCTGATGGCGCAAAAAGCGGAAGAGTATGGTTCGCATGATAAAACTTTTGAAATTCCGTTTAACGGAACGGTGCGGGTAAGCGATGCGTCGGGCGCGGTGTTGCTGGAGCACAAGGTTGAGAAGGGCGATATCTGGCGCGCCTGTCAGACCAAAGATCTGCCGATTCGGGACTGGGTGAAACTGGCGGTGAAGCGCGCGCGTTTAACCGGGCAACCGGCAATTTTCTGGCTGGATGAAAAGCGCGCGCATGACGCTGTTCTGATCAACAAGGTTGAAACCTACCTAAAAGATCATGATACGAAGGATCTGGATATCACGATCATGTCGCCATTTGCCGCTACCCTGCATACACTGGCGCGGGTTAAGGCGGGCAAGGATACGATCTCCGTTACCGGCAATGTCCTGCGCGATTACTTAACCGATCTGTTTCCTATTCTGGAATTAGGCACCAGCGCCAAGATGTTATCGATTGTGCCGCTGCTGGCTGGTGGCGGCCTGTTTGAAACCGGCGCGGGCGGCTCGGCGCCCAAACATGTGGAGCAGTTGTTAACGGAAAATCATTTACGCTGGGATTCGCTGGGTGAGTTTTTAGCGCTGGCCGTTTCTCTGGAAGAACTGGCGCAGAAAACCGATAGTGCTAAAGTTAAGGTGCTGGCTGAAGCATTAAATACGGCCAACAGTCAGTTTTTAAATAATAATAAATCCCCTTCACGTCAAGCGGGCGAACTGGATACGCGTGGCAGCCATTTCTATCTGGCCATGTACTGGGCGCAGGCGCTGGCGGCGCAGGATGATGACGCCGAATTAAAAGCGCTGTTTACGCCGGTGGCGGAACAGTTGACTGCCAATGAAGAAAAAATTGTCGGAGAACTGAATGGCGTGCAGGGTAAGCCGGTTGACCTCGGTGGTTATTATCATCCCGATAAAAAACAGGTTGCAGCAGTCATGCGCCCCAGCGCGACATTCAATGCAGTGATTGACAGCGTGGGTGCGTCTTAAGCATGCCTGAAAAGGCTGAAATGAATGTTATGAGTGATGTTGAAGAAACTTTGAAAAATGCAAAAGCACTGCTGGAGGCGGGCAAGGGCGACGCCGCGCGCGTCATGTTGCTGGAAGTGTTAAAGGATGATCCGGACAACATGACAGCCTTGCTGATGCTGGGTGGCGCTTATTTTTACGAGAAAAAGTTTGCCGAAGCGGAAATGGTGTACCAGCGTCTGGTGCTGGCCGAACCGGGTTCGGGCATGCTCTCGATTGCCCTGTTCAACTCCTTATGGAATCAGGGACGACAGGAAGAAGCGATGGAGGAGATCCGCCGCTTTATTCAGGTGGCGGATAAAGTGCAGGAACGCGAAACATTAGAAAAGTATGTTGAGATCAGCAATCGTATTGCCGAGCAGTTAGATCATAAATAGCATACAGGTACGATTGAAATCGTACCTACAACAGGCTTTTACCACAAGTAACAGGGAATCAACCCCACCGAAACTAAAGCGCTTCCGAAGAATAATCCGCCAGTCGTGAACGTTCGCCGCGCACCAGCGTGATGTGACCGCTGTGATTCCAGCCTTTGAATCGATCGACAACATAGGTCAGGCCGGAAGTGGTTTCCGACAGATAGGGCGTATCGATCTGGGCGATGTTGCCGAGACAGACGACCTTGGTGCCGGGACCGGCGCGGGTGATCAGGGTTTTCAATTGTTTGGACGTGAGGTTCTGCGCCTCATCGATAATGATGAAACGGTTTAGGAAAGTGCGTCCGCGCATGAAGTTGACCGAACGGATCTTGATGCGCTTGCTGATCAGATCCTGCGTCGCGGCCTTGCCCCAGTCGCCGCCGAGATCGGTGTCGGTGAGGAACTCCAGATTATCCATCAGCGCGCCCATCCACGGCGCCATTTTTTCTTCTTCGGTGCCGGGCAGGTAACCGATGTCTTCACCGACCGGAACGGTGACGCGGGTCATGATGATTTCGGAATAGCGTTTTTGTTCCAGCGTCTGTTCCAGTCCGGCGGCCAGCGTTAGCAGGGTCTTGCCGGTGCCCGCCATGCCGAGCAGGGAGACGAAGTCGATTTCCGGATCCATGAGCAGATTGAGAGCGAAGTTTTGTTCGCGGTTGCGGGCCTGAATGCCCCAGACCGAGTGTTCCTGACTGGTGTAGTCGCGGGTGGTTTCGATGATGGCGGTGTCGTCCTTGATCTCGCGAACGATAGCCTCGAAGTCGCCGGCCTCGGTGTAAATAAACTGACTGGGGATCCAGTTTTCCACTTCCGGTCCATGCAGACGGTAATAGGTGTGACCTTCTTCCACCCAGGAATCCAGCTCTTTGCCGTGATTCTCCCAGAAGTCGCCTTCCAGTTCATCACTGCCTTTATACAGCAACTCGACATCTTCCAGCACTTTATCGTTGTGGTAGTCCTCGGAGTGCAGACCTAAAATCGAGGCCTTGATGCGCATGTTGATATCTTTGGTCACCAGGGTAATGCTGTGGCCGTTGAATTTACCCTGCAGAGCCAGCGCGGTGCCGAGAATATTATTGTCGGGCAGGCTGCCGGGCAGGTATTCGGGCAGGGTATTGGGATAGGCCAGCGTTTGAAAAAACAGGCGACCGCTTTCGTTTTTTTCGTTTCTGTTTATGCTTTCTTCGTCATTCAATTTGTAGAGATCGAGACTGATGCCCTGTTCGATTTCTTCCTTGCTGGCGCGGCCCATGAGTTCATCGATGAAGCGGCTGGTTTGGCGCGCATTGCGCGCGACTTCGGAATGACCCTTTTTGTTATGATCCAGTTCTTCCAGCACCATCATGGGGATAAATAAATCGTGTTCCTGAAAGCGGAATAGCGCAGTGGGATCATGCATCAATACATTGGAGTCGATCACGAATAGACGTTTGCTCATTATGTTGTGGTTTCCTTTTTTATATATGTGGAATTGATCGCAGAGGGCGCGGAGGCGCAAAGACGCAGGGTAAAATATTTTTTATTTCTGTAAAATGTATAAATTCAGGCCGCCACGGATGCAACGGCCTTGTATAAGATTGAGTAACTATATTTATCAAAACTCTGCGCCTTTGCGCCTCCGCGTCCTCTGCGTTTATTACATATCCTTCGATGACTGGTTCAGTTCCTTGACCGCCGCCAGCACTTCTTCGGCATGGCCATCGACTTTGACTTTACGCCATTCCTGTTTAAGTTTTCCTGTGCTGTCGATCAGGAAGGTGCTGCGCTCGATGCCGCGCACCTGTTTTCCGTACATGTTTTTCATTTTGATGACATCGAACAGCTTGCAGAGTTCTTCGTCTCTGTCCGAAAGCAGATCAAAGCTGAACCCCTGTTTGGCTTTGAAGTTTTCATGGCTGCGCACGGTGTCGCGTGAAACGCCGAGAATCACGGTTTTTTGCCGCTTGAACTTGTTGTGGTTCTCGGTGAAGGCCAGTCCCTCGCGGGTGCAACCGGGGGTGCTGTCTTTGGGGTAGAAATAGAGAACGACATTTTTGCCCTTAAAATCGGACAGGCTGATGTCTTTGTCCCCGGTGGCGGGGAGGGTGAAATTGGGGATTTTTCGACCAGTTTTGACTGCCATTTTCGTCTTCTTTTTATTGCCGCTGATGGCCTATCTTAAACCACCGCGCGCGGCAGGCATACCGGGATGTTCCGGATTTTTCTGCTTATTTGTGTCGGGCTTTCCGGGGATGTGATGTCGCGCGGGACTTGAGCGATGCGCCTTGTCAGCAGCCGGCAGGCCAAGTAATATGTGCCTTTTTCGCGGAGAACGGCATGTTTCAAGGCAGTATGGTGGCGCTGGTCACACCGATGCATGAGGATGGTAGCCTCGATGAGGCGGCATTGGCGAAACTGGTCGAATTCCATGTGGAAAACCGCACCGATGCGATTATCGCCATGGGCACCACCGGCGAGTCGGCGACGCTGGATACGGCCGAGCACTGCGAGGTGGTCCGGCGCGTGGTCGAGCTGGCGGCGGGGCGGATTCCGGTTATCGCCGGAACCGGCTCCAATTCCACCACTGAAGCCATCGAGCTGACCCGCTGCGCCAAAGACGCCGGCGCCGACGCCTGCCTGCTGGTCACCCCCTATTACAACAAGCCCACTCAGGAAGGTCTGTATCAGCATTTCAAAGCGGTTGCCGAGGCGGTGGCGATTCCCCAGATCCTCTATAATGTGCCGGGTCGCACGGCGGTGGATATGTTGCCGGATACGGTGGTGCGGCTGGCGGCGATTGAAAATATCGTTGGTATTAAAGAGGCCACCGGCGATCTCGATCGCGGGCGTGAACTGATTCAGCGTTGTGGCGATGACTTCGCGGTTTTCAGTGGCGATGACGCCACCGCGATGGAACTGATTCTACTCGGTGCGCGTGGCGACATTTCGGTGACCGCCAACGTCGCGCCGCGTGACATGCACGAGATGTGCGCGGCGGCGCTGGCCGGTGATCGAGACCGCGCATCGGCGATTAACCAACGTCTTATGCCCCTGCATACCGGCCTGTTTTGTGAAGCCAATCCTATCCCGGTCAAATGGGCGCTGCACGACATGGGGATGATGGCAACCGGCATTCGCCTGCCGTTGACCGTTCTTTCTGAAACGTATCGCGATAGTATTCATCAGGCCCTGCAACAGGCTGGTGTCCTTTAAGCCTGATATATATCCGGCCCCGAATTTTCCTCAGGTAGCAATGATGTCAGTAAGTTTGTTTTCAGGCAAAAATCTCAGTCTTTTAATTCTGTCCCTCATGATTATGGCCTGTTCATCCAGCCCCTTTAAAGGGGATTACGATGCGCGGGATATGAATAATGGTAAGCCCCTGGAAGTGCCGCCGGATCTGGTGTTGCCGCGCGGGGACGAGAGTTTGAAAATCCCATCGATTGCCGCCGAACAGACCAGTCTGGCCTCCTATCAGAATAAAGGCGCGAGTAGTGATGGTAGTCTGGTTGCCGATGCGCCGGGCGTGCGCATGCAGCGTGATGGCGCGGTGCGCTGGCTGGAATTTGATGCGCCGCCGGAACGTATCTGGCCGAAACTGGAACAGTTTTTCAAATCGTTGGGATTTGAGATTATTCGTGAAGATAAAAAGTTGGGTTTGATTGAAACCGGCTGGCAGGAAAATCGTGTGGAACTGCCGGATGACTGGTTCTCTGTTATTTTCAACAGCTTTGCTTCTGCAGGTTTAAAAGATCGTTATCGGGCTCGACTCGAACGCGACGGCGACAAGACCCTGTTGTTCATCACTCATCAGGGGCTGCGTGAAAAGCGCATCGATGATCAGAACAGTGATGCGGACGATACCTACTGGGAGTATCGTGATTCCGATCCGGATCTTGAAAAGGAAATGCTCATGCGTTTCCTCGTCTTCAAGGGCATGAAAAAAGACACCGCTGTCGCCATTACTAATGACAAAGATATTTCACGGGCCGTATTGGTCGAAGAAAACGGCAGTCAGCATCTCAATGTCAGCGAAACCTTCCCGCGCACCTGGCGACGGGTGGGGCTGGCGATGGATCGTATGGGACTGCATGTCGAGGATCGAAACCGCGCCGCCGGCGTTTATTATTTCTCTTTAAATGAGGAATTTCGTAACAAGCAGGAAAAAGGCTGGTTTGAAAACATGTTTGGCAGTGATGCGGCGAATGATAATAATGCCTTTATTTTGAAACTGGATCGAGATAATTCGATAGTTAAAATTTCGGTGCGTGGTCAGGACGGACAAAGCGTTCAGCCGAAATTGGCGAAATTAATTTTGACTGAACTGCAGAAATATCTGAAATAGGCGAATATCCATGCGTTTCGCGTCACTGGGCAGTGGGAGCAAAGGCAACGCCACGCTGGTGCAGGCGGGGCAAACCTGCGTGATGATTGACTGTGGTTTCAGTTTGAAAGAAACCGAAGCGCGGTTGTCGCGCTTTGATCTGGATGCGACAGAACTGGATGCAATTTTGATCACCCATGAACACGGTGATCATGTGCGCGGCGCGGGGCCATTGTCGCGCAAATATGATATTCCCCTGTGGGCCACGCGCGGCACGCATAGCAAGGCGGTGCTGGGGAAATTACCGGCGCTGAATTTTCTGGATGTGCATCAGCATTTTGTTGTTAAGGATCTGGCGATCCAGCCTTATCCTGTCCCCCATGATGCGCGTGAACCTTGCCAGTTTGTGTTTTCCGATGGCCGGCAGCGATTGGGCATGTTAACCGATGTGGGAATGATTACCCCGCATATCGAAGCGCAACTGGCGGGCTGTGATGCGCTGTTGCTGGAATGCAACCATGATTTGCAGATGCTGGAGCAGGGGCCTTACCCGGTCTCACTCAAGCAGCGGGTGGCGGGACGTCTCGGCCACCTGAGCAATGCGCAGACAGCGGCGCTGTTGAATACCGTGGAACATTCGCGATTGAAGCATCTGTTCATCGCCCATCTGAGTGAACAGAACAATACGCCGGAACTGGCCTGCGATGCGCTGGTCGAAGCAACAGGCTGTGATCGTGACTGGATTAATGTCGCCACTCAGGAGCATGGTTTTGACTGGTGTGAAATTTAAGGAAGCTCTGATTAATTCCGTTCGCCCTGAGCTTGTCGAAGGGTGAGCCATATAACATTATGATTTTACAATGCTTAGCGTTCATGGTTCGACAGGCTCACCACGAACGGCGGAATTAATCAGAGCTTCCTTAAATATTAGGTGTCGGAGTCGGTTTTTCCGACTCCGACACCCTCAGAAGTAAAACCCAATGTGTTTTTAAAAATATTTTCAGGAGCTTGAAATGAAAAAACAGGCCGAACTTTTTAACGGCAAAGCCAAAACCGTTTACGCCACCGATGATCCGGATAAACTGATCCTGCATTTTCGCAATGACACCTCCGCCTTTGATGGCGAGAAGATCGAACAACTTGATCGCAAGGGGATGGTCAATAACCGTTTCAATGCATTTATTATGGAAAAGCTGGAAGCCGCCGGCGTGCCTACGCATCATGAAAAAATTATCAGTGATGAAGAATCGCTGGTGAAAAATCTGGATATGTTGCCGATCGAATGCGTAGTGCGAAATATCAGCACCGGTAGTTTGTGCAAGCGTCTCGGGGTCGAGGAAGGCATGGATCTGAATCCGCCGACCTTTGAGTTTTTTCTGAAGAATGATGAACTGCATGATCCCATGATCAACGACTATCATATTCTTTCCTTCAAATGGGCGACGGAAGATGAAATCGCGCAAATGAAAACCCTGACCTTCAAAGTCAATGATATTCTGACCAAGCTGTTCCGTGATGCGGGAATGCTGCTGGTGGACTACAAACTGGAATTTGGCCGTTATCAGGGGGCACTGCTGCTGGGTGATGAATTTACCCCGGATGGATGTCGCCTGTGGGATATCGAAACCCGTAAAAAACTCGACAAGGATCGTTTCCGACAGGGGTTGGGCGGCGTGGTCGAAGCCTACGAAGAAGTGGCTCACCGTCTGGGCGTCAAGCTGTAGATACGGCCTCAGTGATACCAATATTCAGATTAGAATCAGTATAATTTGTATTGAATTACGGCTGCCATAATAGGTAAAGAAAAATCCTGAAACGGCCGATAAATGTCATAGTTACCGCCGTTATTTTCAAAGTGGGCAGCCTATGTC
>WFVC01000105.1 GCA_015491815.1 Gammaproteobacteria bacterium
GACTACGGTATAATTCCGCCATGAATAACCTGCTGCTTATCGCGACGGGCGGCGCGCTGGGCGCGGTTTCCCGTTATCTGTTTTCCAACGGCGTCCACAGTTTACTGGGACGGGGATTTCCCTATGGCACCCTCAGTGTCAATGTGCTGGGCTCCCTGTTGATGGGTTTTCTGTATATTCTTCTGCTCGAACGCATGGATCCCGGCGCACACTGGCGGCCGTTGATCCTGATCGGTTTTCTGGGCGCATTCACCACTTTTTCCACTTTCTCGATTGAAACCCTGAATCTGGTGGAAAATGGTGATTTATATCGGGCGATGTTGAATATTTTACTCAGCGTGACAACCTGTCTGTTAGCCTGCTGGGCGGGCGTATTACTGGGACGACAATTATGAATGCAACTGAAGTAACGGTGGTGCGTATTTATCTGACTGAAGGTGAAGGTCAGTTGAAAAATTTAATCAAACGCCTGCATGACTGGGAAAAACTGCGTGGTCTGACCGTGTTCCGGGGCATTTCCGGTTATGGTGATTCCGGGGCGGTTCACGGTATCGATATGATTGATCTATCCCTCAACCTGCCGCTGGTAGTGGAATTTTTTGACACCCCGGAAAAAATTGAAAAAACCATCGAGCATTTAGCCGAGCATATTAAACCCGGCCACATGGTAACCTGGACGGCCAGTGTTAATATTTAGTTAGTCCGTAAACACAAAACAATAAACTCTTCCAAAATAAATTTCCAGAGACTCGAATGTTAGATCCAAAACTATTACGCAACGATTTAGAAAACTGCGTCGCACAACTGGCGCGGCGTGGTTATACCCTCGATACCGAACTGTTTGAAAAGCTGGAGTCACAACGCAAACAGCTGCAGGTGGATACTCAGCAATTGCAAAGCGAGCGTAATGCGAAATCCAAAGCCATTGGTCAGGCCAAGGCCAAAGGCGAAGATGCCTCAGAATTTTTTACCGCTGTAGCGGAACTGGGTGACAGGCTTAAGGCGAATGAAGAAAAACTGTCAGCCGTGCAGATTCAACTGAATGATCTACTGATGGGTATTCCCAACCTTCTGCATGAAAGCGTACCCGACGGTCGAGATGAAAATGACAATCTCGAAATTCGACGCTGGGGAGAGCCGCGTAACTTTGATTTTGAACCCCGCGATCATGTTGATCTGGGCGAAGCCAGCGGTCTGCTTGATTTTGAAACGGCGGCAAAAATTACCGGCTCACGCTTTGCCGTAATGAGTGGCGGTATTGCCCGCCTGCATCGCGCCTTAATTCAGTTCATGCTGGATCTGCATTCACAGGAACATGGCTACACAGAAACCAGCGTTCCCTACATTGTTAATGCCGACAGCCTGCGTGGCACCGGACAACTTCCCAAGTTTGAGGAAGATCTGTTTAAACTTCGCCATGAGCATGATGTTTATTTGATTCCAACCGCTGAAGTGCCGGTAACCAATATCGTGCGTGATGTGATCGTTGAAAGCAACGACATGCCACGCAAGTTTGTTTGCCACACGCCCTGTTTTCGCAGTGAAGCGGGATCTTATGGTAAAGACACGCGCGGCATGATTCGTCAGCATCAGTTTGAAAAAGTTGAAATGGTGCAAATCGTCAGGCCTGAGGATTCATACACGGCGCTGGATGAACTGACCCAACATGCTGAAGAAGTTTTAAAACGTCTGGATCTGCCTTATAGGGTGGTCGCCCTGTGCGCCGGCGATGTTGGTTTTTCTGCCGCAAAAACGTTTGATCTGGAAGTCTGGCTGCCCGGTCAACAGACTTATCGTGAGATTTCATCCTGCAGTAATTTTGAAGACTTTCAGGCGCGACGCATGAAAGCCCGCTGGCGCAATCCTGAAACCGGCAAACCGGAACTGGTGCATACCATCAATGGTTCCGGTCTGGCGATTGGCCGCACGCTGGTTGCTGTGATGGAAAACTATCAGAATGAAGATGGAAGCATTACCATCCCCGAAGTATTAAAACCTTATATGGGGTCAATCAAACATATCTAAGTATATTAGAATTAGAAACACTTATGTCATCAGGAGAATAAAATCATGTTAACTATTTTTAAACGAACCGGTCTGATATTAAGTCTGCTGGCTATGTTCTTGGCACAATTGACGCCATTACAGGCGGCAATGATCGATAACTCAACATTGGTTCAGCAGGCGCAAAATCAGTTCGATCGTCAACACTTGCTAACCATGCTGGATCGCGGCGAAGTTCGCCAACAACTGACTGAAATGGGTGTGGAACCGGAAATGGCGAAAACACGCGTCGCCAACATGACTGATGCAGAAGTTGCACAACTAAACCAAAAGATTGAACAACTGCCAGCCGGCGCGGGGATTCTTGAATTAGCCGTGCTGTTGTTTATTGTTTTCCTGATTACCGACATGCTTGGCGCAACGGATATTTTTCCATTTGTAAAATCCATCAACAACTAAGGAACCTTTGATTAATTCCGTTCATCCTGAGCCTGTCGAAGGATGAACCATATAACATTATGATTTTACAATGCTTAGCGTTCATGGTTCGCCCCTTCGTCAGGCTCAGGACTTCACCACGAACGGCGGAATTAATCAGAGCTTCCTAAGTTTGAGATCAAGTTAGCGGATTTGTAGCCGGTGCGGCCTGCGCCGTACCGGCTGTTAACAGATGAGGCGTAGTCTTTGTTCGCAAAATGGTTTTTCCTCATGGCTGTTTTTTTAACTGGTTGCGCAGGCAGTCCGCAACTCAGCCGGCTTCTGGCCCAGCCTCCCGCATCACTCCCCGTAAAAACCGAACTCACCGCCACACCCTTTATCCCGCAAACTGAAAACTATTGTGGACCGGCCGCGCTTGCAACTGTCATCGAAGCGCAGGGCAGGGCAGTGAACCTAACGGAATTAGGCAAGCAGCTTTATTTGCCGAAACGCGAAGGAAGTCTGCAAATAGAAATGGACGCCAATGCACGCAGTTTCGGTATGCTGGCCTATCCGCTTGCCGAAAATATCCGTGATCTGCTTATCGAAGTCGCCGCAGGCAACCCGGTGCTGGTATTCCAGAATCTGGGACTCTCATGGTCTCCCCGTTGGCACTATGCGGTCGTCATCGGCTTTGATCTTGAACAGGGTGAAATCATACTTCGCTCCGGCGCGATAAAACGTCACATTATCAGTCTGGCGACATTTGAAAACACATGGCAACGCACCGGGTATTGGGCGCGCGTTATCATCCCGCCCGAGAAAATACCCGCAACCGCTGAACCGTTAAAATACATCACCGCAGCCAATCAACTGGAAACCAGCGGTCATCCCGGAGCCGCCGCACAGGCGTATCGCAGCGCCGCAAAAGCCTGGCCGGAAAACGCCACCATATTACAGGTGTGGGGCAACAGTGAATTTGAACAGGGCGCATTGGTCGAAGCCGAAACAGCATTCCGACAGGCCATCGCCCTGAATCCCAAAAAAGCCTCAAGCTGGAACAATCTGGCCTATGTTTTAATGGCGCGACAATGTCATCTCCGCGCCCGCGAAGCCATCCGCTGCGCAAGAAAACTGGCGCCTGAAGACAAAAATATTCTCGCCAGTGAAAAAGAATTATTAAAGCGCAAGAACGCAGATAAATATCATTGTGCAAAGCTGGCATGTCCGGAATAGGCACGGCGCTAGGGTTCCGGAGTAATGTGCCATACTTGGTGAAAGTATCGAAACTTGATAAAGTGTTCGCATGAATGTTTCAGTCTCTCATGCCAAACATGCCCCCGGTAGCCTACGGGGTATCGGTCTGGCACAATTTGCCGCCTATGGCTACAAGGCGTTAAGCGCGATAAATGGGAGTTTGGAGGTTGCTATTTTATCCGCTGCGGCCTGTCTTTTGCTTGAGGGTGATCAGAATGGGTGAATATGGATTAATGGTTGTTTCTCTGATAACAGGGTTGTCTCTGGCTGCAATGGTTCTATTTGTTTTCGGACATAATAAGAAAAAGCCGAAAGACAAAAAATAACCTTTTTTAGCATCTATTCATTTAAAAAAATCTTAAACTGCCTGCCGTTCCGGGCAGTGCTCATATCCCAATGAT
Source organism: Gammaproteobacteria bacterium (assembly GCA_015491815.1). GTDB lineage: Bacteria > Pseudomonadota > Gammaproteobacteria > UBA6429 > Thiohalophilaceae > JAADGZ01. Next base: position 4,080 of record WFVC01000105.1, read on the forward strand.
GTATACTGCGGGCACGGAGAATATTGGACAGCGCGTGGGTTCCGGGCAGTGCTCATATCCCAATGATGTATACTGCTCGCCGCAAGCATGTCCCTCTATCGGTGGTTCCGGGCAGTGCTCATATCCCAATGATGTATACTACCCAGAGCTGCTC
>WFVC01000106.1 GCA_015491815.1 Gammaproteobacteria bacterium
GTTTTTATATTGATCACAGTAAATTTTTTATCGATTACAAATAAAAAACTGAATCCCGCACACTCTAATCATCAATATTCATACATAACAATAAGTAACAACGTTATTTTAATAAACATTACTAGCATTTTAATTTAACTTAGCTATACTCCCCCTAAACTCAAGTGTATAAACCGGAGGGTTGTGTATGGCCATTAAAAAGAAAGGCAAAAAGAAGGTAGCGAAGAAAAAAGTCGCTAAGAAAAAGATCGTAAGGAAAAAGGTAGCCAAAAAGAAGGTTGCCAAGAAAAAAGTAGCCAAGAAAAAGGCTAAAAAGAAAGTAACGAAGAAGAAGGCCAAGAAAAAAGCTAAAAAGAAAGTAGCGAAAAAGAAGGCCAAGAAAAAAGCTAAAAAGAAAGTAGCGAAAAAGAAGGCCAAGAAAAAGGCTAAAAAGAAGGCAGCTAAACGCCGATAGGCTTACTTCAGCCAAAAGTAAAAGGGTCTGTATCACACAGACCCTTTTTTTATTGCCGTTTTTTATTTACACCTTCATTTTCAGCTTAAAAACAGCGAATAAGCCGGATTATCCGTTTCATCCCAGTAGCGGTAATTCAGTTCCTGTAAAAACACCTGCAACTGTTCGTTTTCCTCGGGGGGAACCTGCATTCCCACCAACACCCGACCATAAGCTGCGCCATGATTCCGGTAATGGAACAGACTGATATTCCAGTGCTGCCCCATCCTGTTTAAAAAACGCAGCAAGGCTCCCGGCCGTTCAGGAAATTCAAAACGATAGAGACATTCATGTTCCACGCCATCAACCCGTCCACCCACCATATAACGAATATGCATTTTCGCCATTTCATTGTCGGTCATATCCACACAGGGGTAACCTTTTTTCTCCAGTCGTTCTAACAACTGGATTTTGTCCTGCTCACCACCGGGCATTTGCACCCCGACAAAAACATGCGCCTTTTCCGGTGTGGAATAGCGATAATTAAATTCAGTCACCCCCTTAAGACCGATCACTTCACAGAAACGGCGAAAGCTTCCCGGCTCCTCGGCAATGGTGGCGGCAAAAAGCGCTTCCCTGCGTTCACCCAGTTCGGCCCGTTCAGCCACATGACGCAGGCGATCAAAATTCATATTCGCACCACTATCAATCGCCACCAGGGTTTTATCGCGGATCTTTTCCCGTTCAACGTATTTTTTCATTCCCGCCACCGCCAGAGCGCCGGCGGGTTCGGTAATCGAGCGGGTATCATCAAAAATATCCTTGATCGCGGCGCAAATTTCATCGGTGCTGACCAGTATCACCTCATCCACATATTTCTGCGCCAGACGAAAAGGCTCTTCACCGACCTGACGCACGGCAACGCCATCAGCAAAGATCCCGACCTGTTCCAGCACAACCCGCTCCCCCTGCGCCAGCGCTTCATACATACACGGCGCATCATCCGGCTCAACCCCAATGACCCGCGTTGCTGGTGAATGTGTTTTAAACCAGACGGCCATGCCGGAGATCAGCCCGCCCCCGCCTACCGGCACGAAAACCACATCTATTAGCGGCTTTTGTTCGAGTAATTCCCGGGCAATCGTCCCCTGTCCGGCGATCACCAACGGATCATCGTAAGGGTGAATAAAGGTCAGCCCTCGCTCGGTGGCAACTGCTTTTGCCTGATCACAGGCATCATCATAGGTATTGCCATGCAAAATCACTTCGGCGCCCATTTCCGCCACCGAACTGACCTTGATATCCGGCGTGGTTTTCGGCATCACAATTACCGCCTGCAAGCCCAGTTTTCGCGCTGACAGCGCAACACCCTGGGCATGGTTACCAGCGGAAGCGGCAATCACACCGCTGTCACGTTCCTCATCGGAAAGACTGACAATTTTGTTGTATGCCCCCCGCAACTTGAAGGAAAAAACCGGCTGTTGATCCTCCCGCTTCAAAAAAACATCATTGCCAAGTCGCCGAGTCAGCAATGAAGCGGCATCCAGCGGGGTTTCTTTTGCCAGCTCATAAACCGGGGCGGCAAGGATCAGGGCGGGATAGTCATGATTCATTAAATTTTTCACTCCGAATATCATTCTCCAGCACCATAAAGCTGGATACCGGCAGGCAGACACTAATATAATAGTGTCTCAACAAATAAACCAGCCTGCCGCAAATGGACCGGGCATGAATAGCATCACGGCGCAGCAAGCAAGCCACGACATTCAGAAATAAAGGCAGGTTCCGGCATCAACCGGAGCAACATTATTACAGGCAACGGGGGGAAATGCTCCCCGCAAGCAAGCAGAATACAACGCAGGAGAAAGACATGACCCAGGATGAACTCAAGCAGGAAGTCGCCAGGGCGGCAATTGAATATGTAGAGACCGGCACGATTATCGGCGTAGGCACCGGTTCCACCGCCAACTTTTTTATTGATGAACTGGCTAAAATAAAAAACAAAATCGATGGCGCCGTCGCCAGTTCTATCGCCACGGCTGATCGTCTTAAAGGTCACGGTATCCCGGTTTACGATTTAAATGATGTTAACGGCCTGTCTGTCTATGTTGATGGCGCCGATGAATCAAATAAATACCTGCACCTGATCAAGGGTGGCGGCGGTGCGCTGACCCGGGAAAAAATTGTCGCCGCCGCCAGTGAAAAATTTGTCTGTATTGCCGATGGCTCCAAACTGGTGGACGTACTCGGCGCCTTCCCCCTGCCGATTGAAGTGATTCCCATGGCGCGCAGCATGGTGGCCCGTGAACTGGTCAAACTCGGCGGGCAGCCGGTATTACGCGAAGGCTTCACGACTGATAATGGCAACGTCATTCTCGATATCCACAATATGGAAATCATGGAACCCACCAAACTGGAACAAAATCTGAATAACATTCCCGGCATCGTTACTAACGGCCTGTTCGCCCTGCGTCCGGCTGACGTATTGTTGTTGGGAACAGAAGATGGCGTAAAAACAATGAAATAAACGGTAGCGTCTTCCCGTCAGTCATCTGCGGGAGGGCGACTGCTAACTATGCCATCAGTAAAGAATAGTAAAGTATCTGAAACTGTAATTGAAAATTGGGAGAGGGACGACAGGAAAGAGAACAGAAAAGCTAAAAAAATCCCTTCCCTGGGTAAATTCAGTGCCCCTGTAAGGGGGTACCTCCTCCGGTTTTCAGCTCTTGAGTGTGAGTGTTAATTAAGACGGGATACCCGTCCTGTTTATTCCCCGAAAATAAAATATTTTTTTAAGTTGTTGTATTTTATAAGGTTAAATTCATATTTTTAGGTGTGGAATAAATCTTTCATTAATCGCGTCTTATTTAGGTAGGCCATACCGTCTGATTAGCTGGTATTATTCAGATATGCGCCTAATAAGTGAAATATGATTATGAACCCATTAAACCTGTTTAGCCGGGATCACAAACTCCGGCAACGTCTCGAAGCCATGCGTCCACGTCTTTATCGTCTGGCCTATTCCTGGACCATGAATCCGGCTCTGGCCGATGATCTTACCCAGGACACCCTGACCAAAGGTCTGCGCAAGGTGGCGCAACTGAAAAACCCGGATGCGTTGGAAGGCTGGCTGTTCGGCATTCTCAGAAACTGCTGGCGCGATCACTACCGCAGCCATCGGGACATGGATGAACTGGATCACGAACAGTTAACTGATGACATCACCCCGGAACATCATCATGAACAACAGCATATCGTCACCAAGGTGCGTAGCGCAGTCGCCCAACTGGCTGAAGGCCAACGCGAAGTTCTGACTCTGGTGGATCTGGAAGGATTCAGTTACGCCGAAGTTGCACAAAGTCTGGAAATTCCTATCGGCACCGTGATGTCACGACTCTGCCGGGCAAGAAAGGCGCTGGCCGAGAAACTACTCTCGTTAGATGCCACTGATCATCACAATCAGGACTCAACGAAAAAAACATCTGCAAAAAAAGTTACTCATATAAGGAGAATTATATGAATTCCCCGTATTCTGATGAATTTCTGAATGCCTATCTGGACGGCGAACTCGCAGCAGACGAGCGCAGTCAACTACTGGACGATGCCCGCAGGGATCCCGAGCTATCGACCCGACTCTGCAAATTGCAGAAAGTAAAAGACATGGTGCAACTGGCCTATCACTCAGCGGAAAATACCGCCCCCGGACAAACAGACAAAAACCGCCTCCGGCATTTTAGCCTCCGCGCGCTGGCTGCTTCGCTGATATTGGGAGTCGGTCTAATAATCGGCAACTATACCGCCCTAAATAAAACCCACACTCCGACGCTGATGGAACTGGCGCAAACCACAAAATTCAACAGCCAGCCTGCGCCGACTGAACAGGAATGGAAATTGATGGTGCATCTGAATTCCGGCGATCCCGCCCGTCTGCGCACCGTGCTGGATGAAACCGACTATCTTCTGAAAACCTCCGCCCATTCGAACCGGAAAGTGCAAATTGAAGTGCTGGTGAATGGTGAAGGTATTCGCTTACTGGAAGATAAAGAAACACCCAACACGAAAAAAATACTGGCGATGGAATCCAGTTATAAGAATATTCGCTTTCTTGCCTGCCAAATTGCCCTGAACCGGCATAAGGATGAAGATGGTTTTGATATCGATCTGCTGCCCGGCGTCGAGGTTGTTTCATCGGCGGTAACACGGGCGAAAACCCGCCAGCGCGAAGGCTGGACGTATTTGCGGATATAAAAAGGCAGATACAAGATACAGGCAGATTGTCTGCCATGTCTCCTTTTATCTTGTATCTTTTCCCCTGTATCTGACTCTACAACAACACCCGCTCTATCCCCCCCGCCTGAGTCGAGGCAATAAATTTTTCCTGCCAATCATCGCCAAGTAATTTATTCGCCATCTCAATCACGATATAGGTGGCTTCCAGCCCGGTATCATTTTCATAACGCGATAAGCCCTGCATACAGGCGGGGCACACGGTCAGCATTTTCACTTCTTTATTATTCGTCCGTTTTTTACCCGTCAGTTGTTCGAGACCCTTTTCCAGTTCTTCCTGTTTTCTAAAACGCACCTGGGTGGCGATATCCGGGCGCGCAACCGCAAAGGTGCCCGCTTCGGCGCAACAACGCTCGGACAGGATCACTTCACCATCCATTAATTCATTGGCGACCTTCAGCGGATTATGATGTTTCATCGGCGTGTGGCAGGGATCATGGTACAGGTATTTCATGCCCGATTCGGCTTCCAGCCGGATGCCTTTTTCCATCAGGTATTCATGGATATCCAGCAGACGGCAGCCGGGAAAAATACGCTCGAACTGGTATTGCAGCAACTGATCCATACAGGTGCCGCAGGAAACCAGCACGGTTTTGATATCCATATAATTCAGAGTATTCGCCAGCCGGTGAAACAACACCTGATTATCCACTGAGATCTGTTTGCCCTTTTCCGCCTCACCGCCTGCGGTTTGCGGATAACCGCAGCACAGATAGCCGGGCGGCAATACCGTCTGCGCGCCAGTTTCATATAACATCGCCAGCGTCGCCATGCCGACCTGGGAAAACAGTCGCTCTGATCCGCAGCCGGGGAAATAAAACACCGCCTCTGAACTTTCCGTTACTTTTTTTGGATCGCGCAGGATCGGCACCACCTTATTATCTTCAACTCCGAGCAGGGCGCGCATCGGCCGCGCCGGTATATTGGCCGGCATGGGCTTACTGATAAATTGCACCACCTGTTCGCGTATTTTAGGTTTGCCGGTTGTCGCCGCCGGTTTCTTTTTGCCTGATAATTTCAGACTGCGCGCCATGCGCCAGGCCAGACGTTGGCCGCGATAACCCCACTCGATCATCAGCTTGCGCATCAAACGAATCACCGCCGGATCAGTTACATTCAAAAACAGCATGGACACCGAGGAGACAGGATTAAAATGCTTGCGTCCATGCGAACGCAAAATTTTGCGCATGGTGATCGAGACATCACCGAAGTCGATATTCACCGGGCAGGGACTGAGACATTTATGACAAACCGTACAGTGATCGGCCACGTCATTCATCTCTCTGAAATGACGCAGTGAAATACCGCGCCGGGTCTGTTCTTCATACAGGAAGGCTTCAATAATCAGTCCGGTCGCCAGAATTTTATTGCGCGGAGAATAGAGCAGATTGGCGCGCGGAATATGGGTGTTGCACACCGGCTTGCACTTGCCGCAACGCAGGCAGTCCTTAACCATCTGGTTTAAGTCTCCCAGTTCACTGGCTTCCAGAATCAGGGCTTCCTGTTCGACCAGTCGCAAAGACGGCGTATAGGCATTGTCCAGCCCGGAACCGGCGAGTAATTTTCCGGGATTAAAAAACTGCTGAGGATCGATCCTGTTCTTATAATCGGTAAAAGCCTCAACGGTTTGGCTGTCCAGAAACTGCATCTTGGTAATACCAATGCCGTGTTCACCGGAAATCACCCCGCCCAGCTCTTCCGCCAGCTCCATGATGCGCTCAACAACTTTATCCGCCTCCTGCATCATCGCATAGTCATTGGAGTTCACCGGAATATTGGTATGCACATTGCCATCCCCGGCATGCATGTGCGTAGCGACAAACAAACGACTCGATCGCACCTCGGCATGGATCGCATCCAGCCGTTGCCGCAGCGCAGTCATTTCCTGACCGGCAAAAATATCCTTCAGCGGACGTTCGATACTTTTGCGAAAAGAGATCCGCAATTCACGGCGTTGCAGTAAGGTGAAAAACGTATCCTCCGCCTTTGGATCGGTTTCCAGCTCATCCTCCAGCAGCGCGCGATGCGCCTGCGCTTTTTCATCCAGCGCGGAAATAATCGAACGCCAACGGGCGCTGACGCCGGTCAGCAGGGATTTTGCGGCTTCGACTTTGGCTGTAAATATAGCGCGGCGTTCATCACTGTCCGCGTCTTCCAGCGCTTCGCCCGCTCTCAGCGAATGTTGTTCCGGTATGCCGGAAGAAAAATAATCCAGCAGCTTATCGATAATCGCCAGCTTGTTGCGCGTGGACAATTCAATATTGATACGCTCGATACCATTGTTGTAATCGGTCAGGCGTTCCAGCGGAATCACCACATCTTCGTTTATTTTAAACGCATTGGTATGCGCGGCAATCGCCGCGGTGCGCGCACGGTCCAGCCAGAAGTGTTTGCGCGCTTCCGCGCTCACGGCAATAAACCCTTCCGCGCCGCGTTTCGCCGACAGGCGCACTACGTCTGAAGCGGCCTGCGCAACCCGATCCTCGTCATCACCGGCCACATCAATCAACAAAACCATCTTCGGTAAGTCACGCCGCGCGATCTTGGGCGTATAATTCACCGCCCGCACATAACGTTCATCCATGTGCTCCATGCCGGCCAGTTGCACATCCTCCAGACCGTCAAGATAATCTTTGCTTTCAACGATCGCCGGCACCGAGCGTCCCAGATCAGCGGAATAAAATTCCAGACAGACAGTGCGAATATGCGGCGGCATACGATGCAGAATAAATACCGCTGAGGTAATAATGCCGTCACAGCCTTCCTTCTGCACCCCCGGCAGGCCGCCCAGAAACTTGTTGGTCACATCTTTCCCCAGCCCCTGCTTACGCAGTTCACGACCGGGAATATTCAGGATCTCAGGCTCGCCATCAGCCTTAAGGCCATCAGCCTGATAATACTGAATGCGAAAGCTCACCTGTTCCTGTAAATGAATTTTGCCCAGATTGTGTTCCAGCCGCTCCACTTCCAGCCAGCGTCCATCCGGCATCACCATGCGCCAGGATAATAAATTATCCAGCGTCGTTCCCCAGAGCACCGCCTTCTTGCCACCAGCGTTCATCGCAATATTGCCGCCAATGCAGGAGGCATCCTGCGAAGTCGGATCAACCGCAAACATATAGCCATTGTCTTCGGCGCGATCCGAGACCCGGCGGGTCACGACACCGGCCTCGGCGCGAATTACCGCCACCGATCGGGTATTGCCATCAGCTGTCAATAATTGACGATGTTCCACAGCGGACAGGGCTTCAAGTTTTTCTGTGTTGATCACCGCTGAATTCTGATTCAACGGCACCGCGCCGCCGGTATAACCGGTGCCGCCGCCCCGGGGAATCATCTGTATTCCCAGCTTCAAACAGGCAGCGACAATTTTCTGCACTTCGGCTTCGCTATCCGGATTGATCACAACCAGCGGATATTCCACGCGCCAGTCGGAAGCATCCGTCACATGACTGACCCGCGCCAGACCATCAAAGCAAATATTATCGGCATGGGTGATCCTGTTCAGTCCCTTGAATACCCGCCGGCGCAGGCGTAATTGCTCGGCAAACCAGGCTTCAAATTTATTCACCGCCCCACGCGTGCGGCCGCTGAGTTTCAACGCCAGCTCATTATTATTCGCCCGCGCTTCCACCTGATTCAGACGATGCCTTAAAGCCTCAATCAGCGCCGCGCGACGCTTATGATTAGTCAGCAAATCATCCTGAATAAACGGATTACGCGTCACCACCCACATATCGCCCAGAATCTCGAACAACATACGCGCCGAACGCCCGGTAACCCGCTCTCCACGCAGGGTATTGAGAATCTCCCACATCTCTTTTCCCAGAAAACGAATGACGATTTCACGATCAGAAAAGGAGGTGTAGTTATAGGGGATTTCGCGAATTCGGGCAGTCATGGAAATAAAAGTAGCGAGGGACGAGTGGCTAGTGATGAGGGACAAGATACAAGATTAGGGATACAAGGCACAAGAGAAAATGCAGGATTAGATATTAGCATATTGATCGCAGAGAACGCAGAGGCACAGAGACGCGGAGAAAAAAATTATTTTCCTTTGTGTTCTCTGCGTTAAATACAGACCCTAAATAGCTGTTCCAAATATCAGTACACCTATGGAACAACGGTGGAATTGTAGGTACGGCTTCAGCCGTACAGGTACGATTGAAATCGTACCTACAACAGGCTCCGGCAATACGTAGTGTACTGGAATTAGGAACAGCTATTTAGCCTGAAACAAAAATAATAACCGCATAACGCAGGGTTTTTCCTGCAGCAATAAAGACCAGGCTGAGGAAAAAATTCATTTTCAGCCAGCCCGCCACCAGACATAAAGGATCACCCACAACCGGCAGCCA
>WFVC01000107.1 GCA_015491815.1 Gammaproteobacteria bacterium
AAATACTGTTCGCCGGCGGCATAGGCTTCCGGCTCATCATGGGCATAACGATAGTCGTGACCATAGCCCAGTTCCTTCATCAGGCGGGTCGGCGCGTTGCGCAGGTGGATCGGAATCTCGGCTGAACCGCCCTCCTTCACCTGCGCCATCGCCGTATTGAAGGCTTTATAGACGGCGTTGCTCTTGGCGGCGCAGGCCAGATACAGCACCGCCTGCGCAATGGCCAGTTCACCTTCGGGGCTGCCGAGACGTTCCTGCACATCCCAGGCATTGAGCGCCAGAGTCAGGGCGCGGGGATCGGCATTGCCGATATCTTCGCTGGCCATGCGCATCACGCGCCGGGCGATATATAAAGGATCGCAGCCACCATCGAGCATACGCACCAGATAATAAAGCGCCGCATCGGGCGATGAACCGCGAACGGATTTGTGCAGCGCGGAGATTTGATCATAAAACGCCTCGCCCTGTTTATCGAAACGCCGAACGCCGCTGGACAGCACCTCGTTCAACACGCCTTCATCGATGATCCGCCTTCCCTCTTTTTCAACGCCGAGATCGACGGCGATCTCCAGCAGATTCAGGGCGCGGCGGGCATCGCCATCGGCGACCTGCGCCAGCTTGTGAATCAGCGCCTCTTCCATGTGAATAGCGTGTTGCCCCAGCCCGGCGCGTTTATCTTCCAGCGCCCGTTTAATCACCCTGATCAGATCTTCGCTCTGCAGGGATTTGAGCACATAGACCCGGGCGCGGGAGAGCAAGGCGTTGTTCAACTCAAAGGAAGGGTTCTCCGTGGTCGCGCCAATAAAGGTAATGGTGCCGTCTTCGACAAAAGGCAGAAAGGCGTCCTGCTGGGATTTGTTGAAGCGATGCACTTCATCGACGAATAGAATACTGGCGCGGTTTTGCGCCCTGAATGCGCGGGCTTTGTCCACCGCCTGACGAATATCTTTGACCCCGGATAATACCGCCGACAGGCTTAAAAATTCGGCCTCACAATAATGGGCAATCAGGCGAGATAAGGTCGTCTTGCCGGTGCCGGGCGGCCCCCAGAAGATCATCGAATGCAGGCGTCCCGACTCGATGGCCTGACGCAGCGGTTTGTTTGTGGCTAATAAATGTGACTGACCGGCGATCTCATCCAGTGTTTGCGGGCGCATGCGATCGGCCAGTGGCCGCCATGCGGCGTCGTTTTTATCGGACGAGTCGGGAGCAGCGAAAAGATCGGGGGCGTCCGTCATTATTGGCCAATAATATCGACGCCTTCGGGAGGAACAAACTTAAACGTATCCGCCGCTAATGCTTTGTTCACCTGCATATTGCTGAATTCCAGCCGCGTGGTCTGGCCGAAGCTGTCGAGCATCTCCATGATCTGCAGCGCATTGTTTTTGAACGCCAGAAAAACCGACTCAAAACCGCCATCATCCTTTAAGGGGTTCAGCTTGTACCAGTCCATGCCCTGCTCCTGCCCCTGATGGCTGATCTGATAATGGTCGCGCAGAATGTTTACATTGCTGAGAATCATCGCCGGCGAATTGGCCAGCGCTTCTGTCTGGGGTTTGACGATGATCTGTTCCAGATCTTCATCATAGGACCAGAGTTTGATCCCATCGGCAAGATAAAGCTGCTTGTACGGTTTGAGATACTGCAAACGGAATTTATCCGGACGCTGCACCTGAATATTGCCACTGCTGCTCTGCATCAGTTTTTGATCGGCATCGAACTGGGTCTGGGAAAAGTCAGCGCTGAAATTACGGGTGTGGCTGAAGAAATTATCCAGCGAACCAGCCCGGGCGGGCGACAGGCAGAGTAACGCCATGCACAGTGAAAAGGAAAAAAGGAATTTATTCATCAGTTGATTTTAATTGTCGGTACGATTTCAAGCGTACCTGTTTTGTCGTTGTACGACTGAAGTCGTACCTACAGTCGCACCTACGGACGTACTAAATTAAGTGTTCCTAACTCCAGTACACTATGTATTACCGGAGCCTGTTGTAGGTGCGATTTCAATCGTACCGGTACGGCTCATTTGTGCATCCTGCCGGGCATTTCCCCCGAAGAATAGAAGTCACACCTGCCCTACTAATCTTTCGGCGGTGGGGGCGCTAATACTTCGCGGCTGCCATTATTTTCCAGCGGGCCGACAATGCCCGCCATTTCCATGGCTTCCACCATCCTTGCGGCGCGATTATACCCTATTTTCAGACGCCGCTGGACGCCGGAAATTGAAGCCTTGCGCGTCTGGGTGACAATTTGCACGGCCTGATCGTAAAGCGGATCCGATTCCGAATCCGACGCCGGATTTGCGCCCGCGCCACTTTCAGATTCGTCAATCCCCGCCAGCACTTCCTCGATATATTGCGGCTGGCCGCTGGCTT
>WFVC01000108.1 GCA_015491815.1 Gammaproteobacteria bacterium
CTCATAGGGCAGGCACTTGCAGCGAATCGAAAAAACATAGTCCATCACCTCATCGGAAATGCGATTGGCGACCTGACTGTCTTTTTCCTCTGTCCAGAAGCTTTGCATCGTCATGCCTCCGCGTTAGTTTTTGACGCTGGTAAAAATAGCTTCAAGCCGCTCTTCCCAGTTGTCCGGCGTATCGGCATAAGGCGGCTTGACATCCATACTGAAAAACCGTTCGCCCTGTTGGGCCTTTTCTTCTATCGCGGCCACCAGACCGTCAAAACTGTCCAGATCATGACGTTGCATGAGTAATTCACTTAACCAGAGCATGTATTTTATCCGTATTTATGATTCATGTTGAATAAAGCTGTGTATGGCTTTATTAAAATAATTTAGGTTTCCCGCAGACGATCCCGGTATCGCGCCCGGTAAAGCAGGCGGGCTTCACCCTCATCCTCGAATGCGCTGCGATTATGCAGCACGTTATTGCAAATCAGGCCTTCACCGGCTTCAAGCTTATGCTGAAAAACATAGCCGGCATCATTATTTAAGAATGCCGACAGACAGGCGGCCGCCGCCCGGGTTGTTTCGTCATCACGCCACTCGATACTACGCGTCCGCGCGGTATAACGCATATGCAAGTTACCGTCTGCGCTCACGGAAAAAACCGGCCCCGATTGCGCCGCGCGAATCAGCGCGCCCTGCGCCTCATTGGCCGGAATAGTCATGGCTTGCGGCTGCATCAGCGCATATATATAGTCTGGATTGCGATCTCTCAAGTGGATATAGGCGATTTCCGGATCCAGCAGCGCATTCACGCCGCCCCGGGCCGCCGGGCTGACGCAATGCAGCAACATCGCGCGGATCTGCTGTCCGGGCGGGTTGTAGTAACCATCGGTATGCCAGCTTATTTTATGGTTTGAATAAGGTATATAGGTATGGCGCCGCCCGCCGGGCGTGACCCGGAGCGAACTGATGCCGTCTGTATCCGCGCACAGGTTGCTGTCCAGATGGGATAAGCCCAGTTGTTGCGCCAGTTTTTTCACCCGGCTTTTATCATCCGGATCCCCACAGGGATGTTTAAACCGATAAAGCGCCATATTGGTTTTCCGACAGACGCCGATAATTGCGTCTTTTTCCTCACCACTCAATTGCAGCGGATTTTCTATCTCCACCCGCTCGGCTTTTATATCGACAGGATAATTTGACAGTTTTTCCTCCCGCCACTGCTGATAGGCCATATCATCATCCAGACTAAAAGGCCCCGCAGCAGGCATCCCCAAAATTTCCGGGGTTGTTTTGAGGCCGGAGTTCAAAATTTGCATTTATCTGGTTCCTGAGTATGATACGCGCACGAAACGCAGGGGGATGCCAAACAACATCATCTTGCCAGTCGCACGAGCCAGTGGATTCAAGCTGTATGGCCGCAAACAAATCAGGCCGGCTTTGGCGGATGAGATTAAAGCACTCGCCGGCAGCAAATTGAATACCCAGCTTGCGATATAGCAAAGAATCACTAATATTAACAGTCACTTAATTTAATGGGGCGGGCAAATTTAAAAAATATTGGCGGCAATGATTCGAAAATCCTGACGATTCACCATATCCCCTTTGGGATAAGCAGGGGTAGACAATTCACCCCATCAGTGAGGTTTCAGAAGACCTGTTTGCACAATAAACTTGCGCCCCATTAAAACAGATAACTAAATCTCATAAATTGTGGGATTTAATTTTAAGAGAAGATTTGTCTTTACAACTTTAAATACAGGTTACCCCCTTTTAAGGAGAACACCATGGCGAAAAAGATTTATGAAACCCCGATGCTGGACGAGTTGGAAAAAGGTCCCTGGCCCAGTTTTATTTCCGGTTTCAAACGTCTTAGAGACGAGCACCCGGATGAGCGCATTAACACCGTAGTCAGTGGCCTGCTGGGACAGCTGGAACATTCTTACGAAACACGTAAAGGTTACTGGAAAGGCGGTACGGTTTCTGTCTTTGGTTATGGTGGCGGCATCATTCCACGTTTCTCCGAAGTAGCCGAAGCATTCCCTGAATCCAAGGAATTCCACACCATTCGCGTACAGCCGCCGGCAGGTAACCACTACACCACCGACATGCTGAACCAGCTGTGTGATAGCTGGGAAAAATACGGTTCCGGCCTGATTACTTTCCACGGCCAGACCGGCAACATCATGTTCATCGGCACCGACACCGATGGCACCCAGGAATTCTTTGATGACATCAACGAATACGGCTGGGATCTGGGCGGCGCGGGTCCTTGCGTACGTACCGCCATGTCCTGTGTTGGCGGCGCGCGTTGCGAACAGTCCTGCTGTAACGAACATGCTATCCACCGTCATCTGGTAAACGAATTCGTCGATGACGTGCATCGCCCTGCTCTTCCTTATAAGTTCAAATTCAAAGTCTCCGGCTGCCCGAATGACTGCCAGAACTCCATTGAACGCGCTGACTTTGCGGTAATCGGCACATGGCGTGATGAAATGAAAATCGATCAGGACGAAGTTAAAGCCTTTGTTGAAGCCAAAGGTCGTGACTATGTTCTGGATAACGTCACCAGCCGCTGCCCGACCAACTGCATCAAGCTGAATGACGATAACACCATGACGGTTGACAATCATGAGTGCGTACGCTGCATGCACTGCCTGAACGTCATGAACAAAGCCCTGTCTCCGGGTGATGACAAGGGTGTAACCGTTCTTATCGGTGGTAAACGCACACTGAAAATCGGCGACCTGATGGGCACCGTTGTGGTTCCCTTCAAGAAGCTGGAAACCCTGGAAGATTATGAAGAACTGGTTGAACTGGCCAGCGAAATGATTGACTTCTTTGCTGAAAATGCGCTGGAACATGAGCGTACCGGTGAAATGATCGAACGTATCGGTCTGGTTAACTACCTCGAAGGCATTGGCGTTGAAGTTGATCCCAACATGGTTTCCGCCCCACGTCAGTGTTCCTACGTGCGTATGGACGGCTGGGATGAAGAAGCCGAAAAATGGTTTGCTCGCAAAGCTGAACAGGCTGCTAGCTAAGCATTAGCTGATACTTTACTCATTGAATTTAATAATTAACGAAATCAGGAGATAAACATGGCTCTAGCAGATATGCGTTCGCCAATTGAATCCGGATGTCCTGACGGATTTCAGTACATGCATCCTGTGATGCGCAGAAACTTTGGTTTATGGAAATATCATGAACATCCACGTCCTGGCGTGCTGCTTCACGTCGCCCATAGCGGCGACAAAATCTGGACCGTTAAGGCCGGCACCCAGCGTATCCTTGATACTTTCACGCTGCGTAAACTGACCGAAATTGGCGACAAGTTTGCCGATGGTTACATTCACTTTACTCTGCGCAGCAACATCGAGTATATGACCGATGATGAAAGCAAGGTGGAACCGCTGATTAAAGCGCTTGAAGACGCCGGCTTCGTTGTTGGCGGCACCGCCAACTCGGTAGCAATGATTTCCCATACTCAGGGCTGGCTGCACTGCGATATTCCCGGTACTGATGCATCGGGCGTTGTGAAATCAATGATGGATGAACTCATTGATGACTTCAAAAACTGCGACATGCCTAACCGTGTGCATATCACTACTTCCTGCTGCCAGATTAACTGTGGTGGTCAGGGTGATATCGCGATTAACGTTCAGCACACCAAGCCACCGAAGATCAACCATGATCTGGTCGGCAACATCTGCGAACGTCCGACAGTTGTTGCACGTTGTCCGGTTGCCGCGATTCGTCCGGCCATGGTCGATGGCAAACCTTCTCTTGAAGTTGACGAGAAAAAATGTATTTGTTGCGGCGCCTGTTTCCCACCCTGCCCGCCTATGCAGATCAACCATCCGGAACATTCCAAACTGGCTATCTGGGTTGGTGGTAACCACTCCAATGCGCGCAGCAAACCGACCTTCCAGCGTCTGGTTGCCGCCGGTGTGCCGAACAATCCGCCACGCTGGCCTGAAGCCACTGCGATTGTTAAGCAGATTCTTAAAGCCTATAAAGAAGGCGCGAAAGACTGGGAACGCATTAATGACTGGATTGAACGCATCGGTTGGCCGCGTTTCTTCGAAGTTACCGGACTGCCCTTCACCAAGTATCATATTGATAACTGGCGCGGCGCCCGTAACAGTCTGAATGCCTCGACTCACATCCGCTTCTAAGGGAATCTGATATGAAGTTTGGTATACAGATTAATGAAGGCCCTTACACCCATGAGGCCTCAACCACTGCGCTGAATTTTGTCAGCGCGGCGGTCGAGGCCGGCCATGAGGTCTTCCGCGTGTTTTTCTACCATGATGGCGTCAATAACGGCACCCGTTATACCACGCCCCCACAGGACGACCGAAATATCGTCGAGGCCTGGTCGGAACTGGCGGAAAAACATAACATCGATCTCGTAGTTTGCGTTGCCGCTGCCCAGCGCCGCGGTATCGTGGATGAAGGCGAACAGGAACGCAACGGCAAAGACGGCAATAATATTGCTCCCGGTTTTCGCATTTCCGGCCTTGGGCAGTTAATTGAAGCGGGCATCCAGTGTGATCGTCTCGTTGTGTTCGGCGATTAAAGGAGAAACGAAATGTCTGATACGAAAAAGTTCCTCTTTGTAAATCGTAAAGCGCCTTACGGCACGATCTACGCATGGGAATCCCTTGAAGTTATTCTAATCAGTGCGGCGTTTGAGCAGGATGTCAGTCTGGTGTTTGCTGATGATGGCGTTTTTCAAATCGCCAAAGGTCAGGACACCACTGAGTTGGGAATTAAAAACTTTTCCCCCACTTATAACGCACTCGGCGATTATGACATCAACAAAATCTATGTTGAAAAAGAATCCCTGGAAGCACGTGGCTTAACCGTTGATGATCTTCTAAAGCTGACTTATGAAGATGAAGATGATGACTGGGCGGAAAAAGATTCCATTCATGTCGTTTCATCTGCAGAGCTGGCTGAAATCATGGATCAGCAAGACGTTGTATTGAGCTTCTAGAGGGGAATAATTATGCCTATGCTACACACTGTAAATAAATCACCCTTTGAACGTGGCGTACTTGAATCTTGCATTCGCCTCGCAACAAAAGGCAGCGCTGTCATTTTGATTGAAGACGGCGTCTATGGCGCAACCAAAGCCAGCACTGCAAGTGCAATGGTTGAGGAAGCGATGAAAGATCTGGATTTTTATGTTCTGAGTTCTGATCTAAAAGCACGTGGCGTGGATGAAAGTCGTCTCATTGATGGTATTACCGTTGTTGATTACAGCGGGTTTGTAAAACTGACTGTTGATAATGACAAAGTCCAGTCCTGGCTTTAATTTTATTTTTCTAATTCGTAACGAGGAGAGCTCAAATGAGTATTGAAGTAAACGGTAAAACACTAGAAACCGATGAAGAAGGTTACCTGGCTAATTTGAACGACTGGGAACCTGAAGTCGCCAATGTCATGGCTGCACTGGAAGATACTGAACTGAATGAAAATCACTGGGAAGTTATTAACTTCCTGCGTGAATACTATGAAGAGTATCAGATTGCTCCTGCCGTTCGTGTTCTGACCAAGGCTATTGGCAAGAAACTGGGTAAGGAAAAAGGCAATAGTAAGTACCTGTACGAACTGTTCCCATATGGCCCAGGTAAACAGGCATGTAAATATGCCGGTCTGCCCAAGCCTACTGGCTGCGTATAATTGCAGACTCGGGGCAGGAAAATTATATCCTGCCCCAGTTTTAAAAAATTGTAATATTTTCTTCTGATTTCAAATGTAGGGGAGCGCTGGCATGTCGGCATTGTCCGTATCCTATGCGATATTGTTTTATCTCGCGACCGCAATACTTGTAGGTGGCCTGTTTTATAAAATTCGTCAGTATTGGCGCACGCCTGCTCCACTAAAGATTGCCACGACTCCTGCACCGGTAACGCAAACAGGTGTTGTGCTGCGCATGGCGCGCGAAGTGGTGCTGTTCGCCAGCCTGTTTAAATCCAACAAATGGATCTGGATCTTTGGCTGGATGTTCCATGTCGCCCTGCTGCTAATTCTACTGCGTCATTTCCGATATTTTGTTGATAACACCAGTTTAATCTGGTTCTGGGTGCCACTCATTCAACCCTTTGGCAAATACGCCGCCTTCGCCATGCTTGCCGGACTGGGCGGACTCTGGGCGCGTCGTGTTCTGGTTGATCGCGTGCGTTACATCAGTTCACCCTCTGATCACCTTATTCTAGCTTTATTACTCTCCATCGCGGGCAGCGGCCTGTTGATGAAGTTTGTCAGCCATACCGATATTGTTGCGGTTAAGGCGTTTTTCTCAGGTCTGATGACATTTAGTTTTCAGCCCCTGCCCAACGACCCCATTTTACTTGTACACCTGGGACTGGTCGCAACCTTAATGATTATATTCCCTGTCAGCAAGTTGCTGCATGCCCCCGGCATGTTCTTTAGTCCGACTCGTAACCAGATTGACAACCCACGTGAAAAACGTCATCTGGCGCCCTGGGCTGCTGAACTTGAAGCAGAGAAGGCAAAATAAGTTAAACACTTCTCACGCATACGTTTGAGGACACTGATGTGGCTGATTTTGAAGTACCTGAATTAAAAGAAACACTGGAAATTCCCAAATATGTCGATGGGGCAATGGCTCACAGTTCGCCATATATCGCTAAAGCGGAATTTCAGGAAGATCTGGGCTTTCCCGGTGAGCTGGTGGAAAACTGGCAGCAGGTCGCACTGGACAAAATGACTGATCTGAGAACGCGCTATCGCTCGTTTCAGGTTTTTCTCGATATTTGTGTGAAATGCGGCGCCTGTACCGATAAATGCCATTATTATATCGGCACCTCTGATCCCAAAAATATGCCGGTTGCGCGTCAGGATCTGCTGCGCAAAGTTTATCGTCGCTACTTCACTTTTGCGGGTAAATATTTTCCCAAACTGGTTGGCGCCGTTGATCTCACCAAGGATGTTCTCGACGAGTGGTACAGTTATTATCATCAGTGCTCACAGTGCCGCCGTTGCTCCGTATTCTGCCCTTACGGTATCGATACCGCAGAAATTTCCATGGCCGCGCGTGAAATTCTCGACAGTGTTGGTGTTGGCCAAAAATACTGTAATGAAATTCTGGGCAAAGTTTTCAAAATCGGCAACAACCTCGGCCTGCCTCAGCCGGCGCTGGCGGATACGCTTGAAGGACTGGAAGAGGAAGTCGAAGATGACACCGGCGTGCCGGTTAAATTTCCGCTGGATCAAAAGGGCGCTGAAATTCTGCTGGTCACCCCTTCTGCCGATTTCTTTGCCGAACCTCATGTCGATGGCCTGATTGGTTACGCCAAAGTCTTCCATGAAGCCGGGGCAAGCTGGACCATGAGTTCCTATGCCTCAGAAGCCGGTAACTTCGGCATGTTCATCGGTAGCTATGAAACCATGCAGCGGGCAGCGTTGCGAATTCGTAAAGCGGCTATCGATCTGGGTGTTAAACGAATTGTATTTGGCGAGTGTGGCCACGCCTGGCGTGTTGCTTATGCTTTTCTTAATACCCTTGCGGGTCCATTTGATTTTCTTGATCCCCGTTACCCGGTGCCACAACATATCTGTGAATATACCTATGATCTGATTCAGCAGGGCAAACTCAAGTTTGACAAGTCTGAAAATGATCACATGACCCTGACCTTCCATGATTCATGTAATGTTGCGCGCGCAACGCGCATGGGTGATAAACCCGGCGGCCAGCTTGATATTCCGCGCGCCGTTATCAAGGCTGTATGTAACAACTATGTTGATATGCCGGTTGACACTATTGGTGAATCAACCTTCTGCTGCGGCGGCGGTGGCGGTCTGTTAACGGACGACCTGATGGAAATTCGAGTCAAAGGCGCCCTGCCCCGGATGCAGGCGCTGAAAACAGCAACAGATGAGGGTGGCGTCACCCATATGGCGGCAATTTGCGCCATCTGTAAGAGTCAGTTCACCAAGGTCATTCCTTATTATGGCTTTACCATGGATCAAATTGTCAGTGTTCATCAACTTGTCAGCGAAGCCATTATTTTAACCGGCGCACCCGGCGACGATGAGCCGGATAGCGACAATGAAGATAGCAGTGACAACGAATAAATAACCAGAATTATACTTATATGCGGTAACCGATACCGTAATTAATTGCACAGGAGAACAGGCATGGCAACATCCCGTGATGATATGCAGAATGATAAATTAACGTTCCGTCGATTTAAGGATGGTGAGAACCAGTGGGGTTCAATGGCGGATAAGATCTTCAAAGAAGATACTTCCCATAAATGCCCAACTTATGTTACCCGTACGCCTCCCTGTCAGGGTAGCTGCCCAGCAGGTGAAGATATTCGCGGCTGGCTCGACATTGTTCGTGGTATTGAACAACCACCTGAAGGCGTAAGCATGAAAGAATATGCTTTCCGCCGTTCAACCGATGCGAATCCCTTCCCTTCAGTCATGGGTCGTGTTTGCCCGGCTCCCTGTGAAGATGGTTGTAACCGCAATGAAGTTGAAGACCATGTTGGCATCAACTCTGTTGAACAATTCATCGGTGATTCCGCACTGGCGGAAAATTTCACATTTGAAACAGCCGGTAAGGATAGCGGTAAGAAAGTCGCCATTATCGGTGGTGGCCCGGCAGGTCTGGCCGCCGCTTATCAGCTGCGTCGCCTTGGCCATGCCTGTACCGTATTTGATAATCACTCCACACTTGGCGGCATGATGAAATACGGCATTCCCGGCTATCGTATGCCGCGTAATGTTCTTGATGGTGAAATTGGCCGCATTACCAGCATGGGTGTCGAAGTTAAACTGAATACCTGGGTTGGAAAAGACATTGCTGTTGAGCAGCTTGAAAAAGATTATGACGCTGTTCTCTGGGCGATTGGCGCACAGGCTGGACGTCAGATCCCGGTTCCCGGTGCGGACAAGGCACCGAATGCCGTTGTCGGCGTTGATTTCCTGGAAGCCTTCAATGAAGGCTCCCTTAAAACTGTACCGAAAAAGATCGTTGTTATCGGTGGTGGTGATACTTCAATTGACGTGGCTTCTGTTGCACGTCGTCTTGGTCACATTGCTGACGTTATTGCGAAGAGTCCAGTTGAGGATGTAATCTCAGGCGCCGCTACTCAGGATGTCTCCGGCGCAAAACCTGAGAGCGCAGACGTTATGTTGCTGTCACGCTCCAGCATTGAAAACATGCCTGCCGCACAACACGAAATTGATGACGCTACACGCGAAGGTATTGAAATTGTTGGTTGTGTCAGCCCGGTTGAAGTTGTTCTGAATAGTGATGGCCACGCCACTGCATTGCGGGTTATCAAGCTTGAAGATGATGGCAAAACACCGATCGAAGGCAGCGAATATGACATCCCCTGTGATTTAATTGTTTCGGCGATTGGTCAAGGTGGCAAACTTGATGGTTTTGAAAGCATGGGCAACGAACGTGGTCTGATTGACGCTGACGCCAACTATCAGGTTCCCGGTAAAGAAGGTCACTTTGTCGCCGGTGATATCGTTCGCCCTCACCTGTTGACAACCGCAATTGGTCAGGCTTCGATTGCTGTTGAAAGTATTGACCATTACCTGAAACATCAGCCTCTGGGTAAACGCCCCAAAGTTGACAAGCATTTCTTCAATTTGCTGGAAAAAATGCATGAAGCCGGTCTGGATCCTGATCAGTACAGCCATGATAGTGAATGGGGCACCTCCGAGCAAAACTTTGCCGTGCATAATTTTGATGATCGTTCCGCCCATGAAATTATCTCAGCAGATAAGTTATTCCTTGGGCATTTTGAATACACTCCGCGACATGTCCGTGCGGAAGATGTTCCTGATGCCAATGAAGTACTGGGGCATTTCAAGGAACGCATGAAAGGCCTGAGTGATGAAGATGCTATTGCCGAAGCCGACCGCTGCATGAGTTGTGGCATGTGCTTTGAATGTGACAACTGTGTCATCTTCTGCCCACAGGATGCTGTTTACCGTGTACCGAAAGATCAGCACACTATGGGTCGTTATGTTGCAACCGACTATACCAAATGTATTGGTTGTCACATCTGTGCTGACGTATGCCCAACCGGCTACATCGACATGGCAATGGGTGAATAATCAAACTGAGGGCTAAACAGTGTCAGTTGGACAACACAAGAGAAAGCTAAAACTGTTGCTGGCGGGGTTATTTTTAACCCTGCCCCTTGGCCTTTTTGCTGCAGGCGACCTGCCACAGGTACCCAAGGCAAAGGCAAGGGCAACAGCTGAATATGGTTGCGTAAATCCCGTTAGCGATATGCGTAAAAATCATATGGAATATCTTCTGCATCAGCGTGATGAAACCATGCATAAAGGCATTCGCACCAAAAAGTACAGTCTTGCCGAGTGTGTCGAATGTCATGTCTCTGCAGACGATAATGGTAAATATGCGAAGTTTGGCGAAAGCAAACACTTCTGCAGCAGTTGCCATAATTATGCCGCCGTCACAATTGACTGTTTTCAAT
>WFVC01000109.1 GCA_015491815.1 Gammaproteobacteria bacterium
CTGATGCCTTCAATGGACAGCGCGGCAAGAGCGGCGGCGGGAGACGGCTCAGTGCTTTCAGCAGTCTGTTGTTCCGGCGCAGGCGTGGACGGGGCGGTTTCCGCCGGCGTCTCGGTTGTGGCTGAGGGCGGGCTGCTGCTTTCCGTGCCGCCGGCGGGCTGCAGATCTTCCCAGTTGCCCCGTCCGTTTTTATCGCGTTGCAGGTTCAGGGTCAGGCCGCGCAGGGTGAGATGCCCGATTTTGATATCGCCATCGAGCAGAGGCAGAAGCTGAACGCGCACATCGACGCCGTTCATGCGCGCGAAAGGTTTGTCGGCAAAGCCGGGCGCGTTTTCCAGTTCGACTTCGCCCAGCTTTGCACCCAGCCAGGGGAAAATTGAAAGTTTGATTTCACCGGGAATATGCAGCGTGCGTCCGGTTTGCGTTTTGATCTGTTCGCTGATGGCGTCTTTGTAATCGTTGGGATCGATCAGAAAAGGCAGCGTGATGAGCAGGACGATGATGAGTAGCAGTAAGCTCAGAACCAGTTTCAGGCTGAGAGAAAGAAATCGTTTCATTTTTATCCTTAAATTTAATAGCAGGCGACACCTGCATAACCTGCAATGCGCTTAAGTATAGAGGGCTTCGATTTCTTTTTCATATTTCGCCAGCACCCGCGCGCGTTTGATTTTCAGGGTGGGGGTCATGAGATCATTTTCGATAGTCCATTCTTCCAGCAGCGGGTGCAGCCGGCGAATTTTGGCGTAGCCGGGAAAATCATGCAGGGCCAGCCCGATGCGCCGCTGTAGATCGGCAAGAATTTTTTTGTCCTGCAGGCTTTCGGCGGCAAAGGGATCCCGCTGGTGTGACTGGGCGAGCGTGACCCAGTGTTCCGCATTGAGCACCACCAGCGCGCTGAGGTAGGGGCGGCCTTCGCCAACCACCAGCGCCTGCTCGAACAGGGGGTCGGCGCTGATCGCGCACTCCATATCCATCGGTGGAATTTTCTCGCCATTGGAGAGAACCAGAATATCCTTGATGCGTCCGGTGATGTAGATAAACCCGTCACGGATGCAGGCCTTGTCGCCGGTGTGCAACCAGCCGTCGGGATCGATCATGTCACTGCTGGCCTGATGATTATTCCAGTAGCCGAGCATATTGCCCGCGCCTTTGACCAGCAGTTCATCATGCTCGCCGATTTTCATTTGCAGGCCGGGGATGGCCTTGCCGACGCTGGCGGGATCATTTTCCGCCAGGGTGTTGGCGCTGATAATCGGGCTGGTTTCGGTCAGGCCATAGCCCTGCAGGATATTGACGCCCAGACTAAGGAAGGTGCGGGCGACGGCCGGAGGCAGGGCGGCGCCGCCGCTGGCCGCCATTTTCAGACGACCGCCAAAACGATCCCGAATTTTTTGCGCCACCAGCCGATCCAGCAGCGGCCAGAGCAATAGTTGTGGACGCCAGCGCGCGCGGCCCTGTTGATGCTGGAAACGCCGCCAGCCAACCGCAACGGTCAGATGAAACAGGCCGCGGGCGAGAGGGGATTTTTTTTCCAGCTGGCTGCTGATGCGTTCATGGATACGCTCAAATATGCGCGGCACTGCAATCAGAATAGTCGGGCGGATGTTGAGCATGTCGTCAGCGAGTTGCTGAATCGAGCGGTTGAAGGCGATCTGGATGCCGTACATCATGCCCGCGTAATAGCCGGTGGTGCGTTCAAACATGTGTGACAGCGGCAGGAAGGAGAGCATGCAATGCTCGCCTTCAAGTTGCAGATGGGTGATGGCGTTTTCGCATGTTGCGAGAATATTGCGATGGCTGAGCATCACGCCTTTGGGCCGACCGGTGGTGCCCGAGGTATAAACGATGGTCGCCAGATCATCGCTGCCGCCGCCACGTTCGTGCAGATGTTTGAGTGGGGGCGCGCTCAGCCAGTCTTCGGCTGAACAGGTGCGCCCGTCTGTTTCGGCGTCGTTCGGTCTGGTTTCGTGGCGGAGAATGACGATGCGCTGCAGACGGTTATTGTCGGCAATATGCGGAGCCAGCCGTTGCCACTGACGTTGATCATTGAGCAGCAGCAGTTTGACCCCGGCGTCTTCGAGAATATAGGCGACATTGTCGGGCCGATCATCGGGATACAGCGGCGCCACCACCAGTCCCTGCCCGAGCGCGGCCTGCTCGAAGGCGATCCAGTCCACCCCGTTGGGCAGCAGCAGCGCGACCCGGTCGGTCGGTTGCAGGTGTTCCTGTTGCATGGCCGCCTGCCAGCGGCGCACGCGGGTCGCCATTTCCGCCCAGCTGATCTCAGACCAGGTTTTCTGTTGGCGATTATATTCACGATAGGCGATCTGTTCGCCTGAGAGCCGAACCCGCTCGCGGAACAGACCATCGAGGGTGCCGGCGAGTCGCGCCGGCACAGGAAGGGGTGTGTGCGTCTGCGCCTGTTTTTCCTGAACTATCCCTGTCATTGAATACCTGCGGTTAGTAACATTATTCTGGAAAAGAAAAGCATAGCGACCATAACGCGGAAAGTATGTCAGGTAAACTATGTCGAAAGTCAGATGGAGCGGGTGAAGGGAATCGAACCCTCGTAGTCAGCTTGGGAAGCTGAAGTTCTACCATTGAACTACACCCGCGATATAAAGAGGGGAGGAGCGCGACTGGCAACAGCAGGGCCGATGGGATTAAAATGCTGTTTTTCTCCGATAACGCAGATGCAACAATATGAAAATCTTTGTGAACGGTCAAGGACAGGAATTGCCGGACGGCTTCAATGCGACCGGGCTGGTCGAACAAATGGGCCTGAGCGGTCAGCGACTGGCAATGGAAGTCAATCAGGAAATTGTTCCGCGCAGCACCTTCGATGAGTATGTTTTTCAGGACGGCGATCGGGTTGAGATTGTCCATGCGGTTGGCGGGGGCTAGGCGGTTTTCGGTAAATGCCCGGTTTCACGTTATAATCCCCCCCTTCTTTAAATTCACCCCGAATGAGGCAAGCAAAAATATTAGCCGCTTCATTCGGTTTAATTTTCAGGTAACTCGATGACAGTTTTGAATGCAAACGATACCCCGTTGGTCATTGCCGGCGATGAGTACAGTTCCCGCCTGCTGGTCGGAACCGGCAAATATAAGGATATGGACGAGACCCGGCTGGCCATCGAAGCCAGTGGCGCGGAGATAGTTACGGTGGCGGTGCGGCGCAGCAATATCGGCCAGAATCCCAACGAACCGAATCTGCTGGAAGTCATCCCGCCGGAAAAATACACTATTCTGCCCAATACCGCCGGTTGTTATACCGCCGAGGATGCGGTGCGCACCTGCCGTCTGGCGCGCGAACTGCTGGACGGGCACGATCTGGTCAAGCTTGAAGTGCTGGGCGATGAGAAAACCCTGTTCCCCGATGTGCAGCAAACCCTGAAAGCGGCGGAAACCCTGATCAAGGAAGATTTCAAAGTCATGGTCTACACCAGCGATGATCTGTTGATTGCCAAAGAGCTGGAAGCGATGGGCTGCGTCGCGGTGATGCCGCTGGCCGCGCCGATTGGTTCCGGGCTGGGCATTCGCAATCCCTATAATATCCGTTTCATTATCGAAGAGTTAAACGTGCCGGTGCTGGTGGATGCCGGCGTGGGTTGCGCCTCTGACGCCGCGATCGCCATGGAGCTGGGGTGTGACGGGGTATTGATGAATACCGCGATTGCCGCCGCGCAGAATCCGGTGCTCATGGCCTCGGCCATGAAAAAGGCCATCGAAGGCGGGCGCGAATCCTATCTTGCCGGGCGCATGCCGCGTAAACAGTACGCCAGCGCCTCCTCGCCTATTGACGGAACGTTTTTCTAAAGACATGGCGAATTCTGCAGGTACGGCCAAAGCCGTACACGCATGCATGAAGACTGGCTGCTTTTAAATGCCTGCTTCAGATCCCCCGTTATATCGCCGCATTCGCAGTTTCGTGCTGCGTGAAGGCCGTCTGACCAAAGGTCAGCAACAGGCGCTGGATACGCTTTTTCCGCGCTTCGGCGTGAGTCTTGCGCAGGGGCGGCTGGATCTCGACGCGCTGTTCGGGCGTTCCCCGGATGATCCTGCCGCAAAGATACTGGAGATCGGGTTCGGCAATGGCGCATCATTGGCGAAAATGGCCGTACAGCACCCGGAGAATGATTATTTCGGTATCGAGGTGCATCGTCCCGGGGTGGGCAATCTGTTGTTACAGATTGAAGAGCTGGGGCTGAAAAATATTCGCGTCAGCCATGATGATGCCATTGACGTGTTGCAGCAGCAGATCCCGGAGCAGGCGCTGGATGCGGTATATCTTTTTTTTCCTGATCCCTGGCATAAACGCAGGCACCATAAGCGGCGCATCGTCCAGCCTGATTTTGCGCAGTTAATACGCAGCCGGTTAAAGCCCGGTGGAATCTTTCATATGGCGACCGACTGGCGGCACTATGCCGAGCACATGATGAAAATCATGAGCGCGGCGGAGGGATTTGAAAATAACGCCGGAGCCGGATGTTATACCCCGCGCCCGGAATATCGCCCCCTGACCAAGTTTGAACAGCGGGGACAGCGGCTGGGGCATGGGGTCTGGGATCTGATTTTCCGGCGCACTTAATCAGGAGAAAGGGATGAATGACGTCGATCTGAATGAGCTTTTTTCCTGCTGCCCTTCACTTTCCCGTATTACTGATGCGGCGGGACAGGCGATTCTGTCCCGATCCGCCATTGTTGACATGCCCGCCGGTTCCAACGTGTTTCGTCAGGGTGACCATTGTCCGCATTATTTGCTGGTGTTGGAAGGATCGGTCAGGGTTTTTGCCCGCGCGGAAAACGGTCGGGAAATCGTGCTTTATCATATCCATGCAGGCGGATCCTGTGTTCTGACAACCTCCTGTTTGATGGGAGGAGGCAGCTATCCGGCGGAGGGCATAACCGAAACAGACGTCAGGGCGCTGGCGATTAGCACTGAAGATTTCAATCGCGGTCTGGCGGAATCACCGGCGTTGCGCAGTTTTATATTTGAATCTTATGGCGAGCGTATGCGCGATTTGATATTGCTGGTTGAAGAGGTCGCCTTTTCGCGCATCGATGTTCGTCTTGCACGGCATTTGTTGGCGCTTGCTCATCATTCCAATGTTATTGATGTGACACATCAGTCTTTGGCGCTGGAGCTGGGCACCGCAAGAGAAGTGGTGAGTCGTCAGTTAAAAGAGTTTGAACGACGAGGCTGGATTAATTTACGGCGAGGCCAGGTTACTTTATTGAAACAAAGCAGCATGAAGCAGCTTAGTGAAACTGAATAATAAAATCAGGCAACAGAATGAAAATATAACCATTACTTACTAATGTCTGGGTAATAAAGTCCGCTATGATGTCTGGACTAGTACCTAAGCAGTAGTGCCGGTTGTGTTTTTCAGGTAGAGCAGACGTCATAAAAATACTATAATTTTGCTTTTTGCTGGCGGAAAATTTGGATGTTCGTTTTATCACAGAATTTTTACAGGAAAAGTAATTGAGTTCCCTGAGGTTCTTCAAGCATTACGTTCGCGTTCCATTTTTAGTATTGGGGCTGACGGAAGTTGCTATTAATGTCCTGTCGGTGGTGTTAGGCTCCTATATCCGTTTTGGTTTTTCTTTTGATGATACACCGTCAGATTTATTGAGTCTGGAATTACGCGCTCTGGTTTTTGCTTTGATCGTGCTTTTAAGTATGGTGGCGATGGGCCTTTATCAGACCGCCATGCGCGAGGGGATATTCGGACTCCTGTTAAGGCTAATCGTCTCTTATTTCCTCAGCGTGATGACGTTGGCATTTCTATTTTATGTTTTTCCGAATTTGTTTCTTGGTCGCGGTGTTCTGATTCTTTCGGTTATTTTTTCCTTCATTGGCATATTTTTACTCCGAGAGTTATTTTTTAAAACAGTTCCCAATATTTTTAAACATAGAATTCTGGTTCTGGGAACCGGAAAAAAAGCTTCCACCATTGCCGAGTTGCGTCGAAAAACCGATCAATTTGGTTTTATCATTATGGGCTATGTGCATTTGCGCGGAACCGAGGATATCATCGATCAGTCGCGTATCATCAAATTAAAGATGGCGCTGAAAGATTATTGCGTGATCAACGAAATTGACGAGATTGTGCTTGCGGTCGATGATCGACGGAAAAGCTTTCCGGTAAAAGATCTTCTGGATTGCAAAATGAGTGGTATTGAACTGCTTGATCTGGCGACATTCTTTGAGCGGGAAACCGGGAAAATCAGACTGGATCAGATTCATCCAAGCTGGTTCATGTTATCGAATGGATTTCACAAGAGCAGTTTTCAGAGTGTTGCGAAACGGATATTTGATCTGACTTCCGGAGTGGGACTGTTTATATTGACGTGGCCATTCATGCTGTTATCCGTGTTGGCGATAAAACTGGATGAAGGCCTGAAGGCTCCGGTTATTTTCCGGCAGATACGCATTGGCGAAGAAGGTCGACCTTATCAGATATTCAAGTTCCGTAGTATGCGCGTCGATGCCGAGAAAGACGGCAAGGCGAAGTGGGCGGTAGTCGGTGATTCCCGTATTACCCGGGTGGGTGGTTTTCTGCGAAAAACACGACTGGATGAACTGCCGCAGATATTCAATGTCATTCGTGGTGACATGAGCTTCGTCGGGCCGCGACCGGAAAGACCCGAGTTTGTCGTGACCTTAAGCGAGAAAATCGAATACTACAGTGAGCGGCACAGGGTAAAGCCGGGCATCACAGGCTGGGCGCAAATCCGCTATCCCTATGGCGCTTCTGATAAGGATGCGCTGGAAAAGTTACAGTACGACCTGTATTACGTAAAGAACCATAGTCTATTCCTCGATTTCCTTATTCTGTTACAGACAGTAGAAGTTATTATTGTTGGCAAAGGTTCGAGATAAGATAAAAATATGGCCGGCAGGATTTGTCTTGCAATTTTAATAAATGAGAACTGATAATTATGGATTTATCTACATTTATCAATGATATAAGGAAATACATAAATAGCATTGGTGGTAATAATTCTTTGTCTGATGCTGGTGATAACCTCGGTAAAATCATAAATTGCCCGGTTTTTGTTG
>WFVC01000110.1 GCA_015491815.1 Gammaproteobacteria bacterium
GAATAGGCAAAACTCCGTAGTTCATCAACTTGCGCCAGCGCCTCTTCGATTTCATGCTGTAACTTGCCGGCGTAAACAACTTTTGGATCACCCGCCCCACTGAGCAGTCCTCGTCCTCCCTTACGACCAATCAGACCGAAGCCGTCGCTTCCCGCCCCACCTTCAGCATCCAGACCCAACAGATCGCCCGCCGGCGGCGCATCCGCAACATCAGGTATTTCTTCCATCGCCTCCGGCTCGGGAATATCAACTTCTTCCCGTTTTATCTCCGGCTCGGGCGGCTTCTCAATTTTCGGCGGCGGGGGTGGCGGTGGAGGGGGCTGGACCAGAGTAATTTGCTGTACTTTCTTTTTAGGCGCATTTTTATTGGCCTCCATAAAATTACTGATAAACAGGGTTGCCGCGATAGCAACAACCACAACGAAAATCACTCCCAGTATTTTGGGAAAATATTTTTTCCAGTGAGCCGACAACATTCGCGCTTACTTAACCAGCTTTTGCGTTACCAGACCAATCTGAGTAATATCCAGTTGTCCCAGCATATCCAGCACCTGCACCACCAGCTGGTATTGAACCTGCGCATCCCCTTTGACGACCACAGGAAGATCCGGATTCACGGCTTTATACTGGCGCAATGTGGCTTCAAGCTGCTCTAATGAAACCGGGTAAGTATCAAGAAAAATGGTGCCATCGGCGGTGATCGTAATCGCCTTGGTCTGCGACTTGGCGATGCTCGGTGTATCACTGGCCTTGGGAAGATTCACCATAATCCCCTGCACCGTGGCGGTAGTCATGATGATAAATATCACCAACAATACATAGGCCAGATCCAGCATGGGGGTGACATTGATCTCATCATAGGGTTCGTTCTCTGCCTGCATTTTCATATCGATACTCCTAGCTATGCTGCTCGGCGATTTTGGCGACAAACTCATCGACAAAGACATGCATATCGGCAGAAATATCTTTAATGCGTGAACCCAGATAGTTGTAACCAAACAAGGCGGGAATCGCCACCGCCAGACCGGCCACTGTTGCCGCCAGCGCAGCCGCAATCCCGGGCGCGATCGAATTCACATCAACATTACCGGATGCCGCAATTGCTGCAAAGGTAATCATCACCCCCACAACAGTACCGAGAAGACCAAGAAAGGGACCGCCGGAAATGGCGATGGTCAATAACACCATTAAACTGTTTAATTTCTGGTTTTCCCTTACCATACTTGCATCCATGGTTGCGCGAATAGCATCGATAGCCTGTGGCGTTAGTGTCAGTCTGGTTGCGCTTGCACCAACGGTCTTTGGCATGCGGTTATGCATTTCCTGTACGCCAATATGATAAATACGATAAATATTTGAACTTTCAAAATGTTTATGCCTGCCGGACAGCGCCATTAACAAAGGTGACTCACGCATTTCTTTTTCTTCATCCGTATCATCACTATCAAGGTTATCCACATCATTACTGCTTAATGCCGTGAATTTATCAAGAAAAGAACGGTTATCCTTCATGGTTGTCCGAATGACTATGGCCTTGGACACCATTACCGCCATACTGATTGCAAACATAACAATCAATATAATAATCACCACCCAGCCATCGACCGTTACATTCTGCATCGTCGTTGTAAAATAAGAAGGCTCGCCTTCTCCGCCTTCCTGCTGACCATCCTCACCATAAATCAGCACGGTTGCGCCCGGCCCCTGACTTTTAACCGCAAGCCGAATCATATCAGGTGTCAGCGCACGCCCGGCTATTCTGAGTTCATCCATTTCACCAATAAAACCTGATTCGCCATTATCATCTGAACCTATGCTAATTGGACCCGACATTTCATTTACATTCGTCTCAAGATAGGCTGTTTCTGTTCCATCCAGATAAATAGACAGTTTATTTCCCTCAATCACCATGGCAACATGATGCCAGACGCCTTTCATCAAAGTTGTGTTGTGCGCGGTCTCAACCACGTTTCCGGATTCATTCTCCAGTTGCGCATAGAGACTCTCGCCATCAATCGCCAGATGCAGTTTGTCATTAACGAAATGTCGGGAAAATAATATAGACTGTTGCGACTTATCTATTTTTATCCAGCTTGAGAATGACCAGCCTTTTTTGGGCTCTATCGTCAGCGACGGCGTATCAGAAATCTCAAACATTCCTGCGCCATTAAACCTGACGCCTCCCGCAATCAAGGATGAGGCAGCACGCTCCGCCGTGAACAATGCAGAGTTGTTGGCATAAGCCGTACTATCTACCGGCGCGGAAGCCTCACTATCAAAATGATAAACCAGTGTATCGCTGACAGAGAAAATCCCCTTCCTGTCATCCGCCGCAACCGCAACCGGGTTGCCATAGTACATCCATATTTTTTGCGTATTGCTGTTGGCCGCCAGCCGTGGAATTTGCACCCAGATCATGGCCATTTCATTAACCGGATCAAATTTTTCAATATAATATTTCAGCGGGGTCAGATCGTCGTCCGCCAGAAAACGGATATCTTCACCTTTGGGTGAAACATCCAGAAAATAACCAAAATTACCGGTATGCAGACGAACCAAAACGCTCACATTTTCCAGCGCCTCACCTGTCACGACTGAACTGGTGTCCAGCGTCAGTTCCTTACGATATGACCAGTCATCATTCCACCAGGCATTAGCGACGGCAGGCAACAGGACTAGAAATAACAGAATAATTTTTTTATGTAACATAAGTGTCATCTTTATCTCGGATATTGATTTTAGTGCGCTATTTTCTTGCACGTTTGTTTCAGGCTTATGACAAAAACAATTTATTCAGAACATGAATTAAATGCCTTCCCCCTGCGGGAACTACGAGGCGAACATGTGCGGCTGAAGCCGCACCTACGAGGATGCAGCGGGGAATTAAATAGCTGTTCCTAATTCCAGCACACCGATGGAACAGCGATGAAACTGTAGGTACGGCTTCAGCCGTACCGGTACGATTGAAATCGTACCTACAACAGGATCCGACGATACATAGTGTACTGGTATTAGAAACGCTTATTTAAACCCAAAGGGATTAAAACTTTTTCCTATTATTTATATTTTGGCGGGGAGCCGCCATAGTGACGTCGCCACCGAAACCAAGCAGTTCAATATTCAGAAAGCCCATCGGACTGTCGGCAAAACCGGCTTCTTCACTGGTTTTGCCGATGCTGCTGGTGGATTCTTCCGCGACTTTGCTGCTTGAAGCTGAAAGGTTACTAACGCCGGTAAGACCGGCGGCGAGACTGACTGAGGCGGTAGGCAGACCAATCGATGCGCCATCAATACTGATATTGTCAGAGATGATAGGTGCATCAACAATCCCCCTGCCCCCGCTATTAATGCCTGCATCACCGGCGTCAATCGCGCCCTGAGGAGCAAACAGATAAACGTCACCCGCCTCACCATCCCCGGTGGCGACGGTACGAATGCCACTGCCCTGAATGGCATTAGGATATTCAACGATCAGATTGCTGTTCTCATCGTAGGAAATACGTGGCGGCGGTGCGGCCAGTGCGGTCTTCGCGCCACGTCCAGCATCAATATTACCCTGTTCGGCGAATAACATGATGTCCCCCCCGGCGAGCGTAAACACCCGGGACAGGTTCACCTGAAAGTCATCCCGGACATAGGCATCAATCCGGCCTTCACGCTGGGCGACAATCCCCAGTTCACTGGGATCTTTGGAAAGCCCGGCGCTGGTCGCCAGCCCCGCATTGACGCCGCCCCCCGGAGTCAGCAACTGAATGTTGCCGCCATCAATCGTCTGAATCTTACTGAAGAAGAGATTAATATTGCCGGCATAGCTGTCCGGGAATAATGTGGCGATCGCATCATAGGCGGGTTGATAAAATCCACTACCCTCTTCCGCACTCTTTACGCCGACATCGCGTATCTCGCGCAGGAATAACTCACGCAAAAAACGACTCTGTTTCTGTTCATCCAGGCTGGAAAATTGCTCACGTCCCGCATTCAGATTTTCTGTTGAATAGGCGCTGCTCCCGTCCTGATCAAAATCAATAACACCCGTATCAACAAATGTTTTTACCGCCGCCAGATATTTATCATTTTGCTGGATATAGGCCTCCGAAAAACCTGCGTAATCTATATTTCCTTTCACTCCGGCAATCACAACCAGATCGGCGCCATTTTCCATCAACACCGGGTTTTTAGTATTACCTATCGTTTCGATTCCCGCCGAGGTGCCCAAATCAATATTACGACCGGCCTGCACGACAAGCTCTCCCGGCCCGGAAACCTGCAGCCGTTTGTCTTTTGACTGTACGCCACCGTCCACCAGGCGGGGAATTTCATAACTGAAATCACGACCGGCGGTAATACGAGTGCGATCCGTCAGATTAATGTTCTGAATAATAAAACTGGTATTGCGAATGTCTTCACTGGCATACACCTCCGCTTTCTTTGGCAGATTTAAAACAAAGTTGCCGGGTGAGCTAATCGAACCATTCTCGGCAATAATCCGAACCGGCGTCTCATCATTAATATGCAATGGTGTTTCGGCATGAATTAAATCGGCGCGTTCAAACGGGTTGAAGCGTTCCAGAAATCGGCTGTCGGTGATAGTGTCAGGATAATCGGCATTCGGAACCAGACTCGGATCAGCATCAGACATGAATATTCTGGCTTCAGTCGTCGGCGTTGCAAAAATATCATTCGCAGCCAGTAATTCAAGTTGGCCGATGGCGGACGGGAATAACGTAAAGCCTTTATCAATGACAATATCCCCGGTCAGACTACCGGCTGACAGACTGGCCGGATAGATAATCTGATTGTCGTTTCCATCATTATAAAAAACAACATCGCCGGCAACGGACGTCAGTGAAAGGGATGAGCTGTCTGAATAAGTAAAGAAATAGGTATTGCCGGCCGAGTTGAATGTCGGTTGCTCAATCAGGGGATCGTAGACGGCTCCAATGCCAAGACTGTTTTTACTGCTAATGCTAAACCGGGTATCCCCCATGGCAAGGACGGGATAAACGCCATTATCACCGGCCAGCAACCCGCCTCCTGTGCGTATGTCACCCTTGCCTTCGCCAAGATAAAAGACGCCGCCATTGATGTCGCCACCGGCGGCAATATTCAACTGGCCGCCACCGGTAATCTTAACCCGATTTTCACTAAAATCAGGCACGGTTGGATCGAGTGAAAGTGATTCACCCATTGGCTTGCCACTGGTCGGCATCATCACTGAAACATCCTGCATGTCGCCGGCAACATTAATCGAAACATCACCACCGCCCAGGGCGCCAACACCACGACGGAAAGCGGAGGTCGCTGCATTACCGGTGAAATTAGTCTGAGTCAGAGCAATCCCCCAGGCTGTTGGCATTTCACCGCTATGTGACTCAGCCCGGCTCCAACTACCCGTGCTCATCAACCAGTCGCGAATAGACTGCTCACTAACCGCGCCCTGAAAATCACCACCGACATTAATTCGAATATCGCCACCCTCGGTGGGATATTCCGAATAATACACAAAGGCAACCATTTCATCCGACATATCACCCCAGCGGTTTGTCTCGCTTGCCCGACCTGCGGTATAAATAACAGAGGCGTCATTGCCAAGCACCAGATCATTGCCGCCGGCTATATCAATAAAACCGGTGCCGGTGCGAACTTTTGTATTGCGGGATAAATTGATATCGCCGATGCCTTTGTTGATATCCATAACATGGGCGCTTTGTCTGTCAGCGCCGGCGAGCAAGCGGTAAGACCAGGATTCATCAGTCATGAGAAAATCGTTTACCGGAATAGCGCCATACTCAGTATTAATACTCCCCGAGAACAAACCATCGCTGATGCTTCTATTAATCAGCAAGTCGCCTTCGGCAGACAGGGTTGCCACGCCGGGGGTTCCATTTTCACCATAGCGCCAACTTGAAAAATCAATATCAGCATCAATGCGCATATCGCCCCTGCTGCGAATCTCCAGACCGGGAAGAATGCGTCCATTAACATCACTGTTAGCATTCAAACGTGAATCGATCGCCCCGGAAAAATTCATATAGTTCTGCGTATCGCGCTGCCACTGACGCCACTGCGCTTGCGTAATACGCGCCACATCCTCGTAGACGCGTACCGCCTCATAGTTGACCGTTGCCGCGCCAATCACCGTACCGGCATTGGCGATCGCAATCTCATCGTCCAGTCCATCGTTATTGCTATCAATGCGACGCGCGCGGTATCCCACGTCACCGCCCTTGCCATTCACGCCACCGGAAACATCGATTTCACCATTGACGTTGATTTCGCCCAGACCGTCATTATCATTATCAATCGTCGCTAGTTGTACGCTGCCACCATCGCCGTCACGCGCCGTCGCACGGGCGTCAATCCGGCCATTCACCTCAATATTATCACCGGCGGACAGTATCACCCGCCCCCCGTTGTCGCCGCGCGCATCAATGACGCCATCAACCGTGATATTACCGCTATCGGCAGTCAGGGTCAGTTCATGCGCACGCAGCGCATCGGTTTCCACAAGCGCAATATCTCCCTCAGACAAACGCAGCGTCAAGGCTTCATCAAAGCCGGCATCCGCCAGTTTACGGTTAAAAACGGAAAAAACATCACTCATCCGTTCAGTATTTAAAACCAGCCGTCCACCTTTACCTTTTTCTGAAGTCGCTGATACATCCCCCTGCCAGACAAACTCACCCTGCAAGGTATTGACTTCCAGCAATCCGGCATCGCCGCCTTCATCTGCGGCGGAAAGATTAATGCGCGCAGTCTGACTCAATTCAACATTACCCTGTTCCGAAGTTAAGATAACATTCCCGGCCGATGCAGTTTTTATTTCGCCCCGGAATGATTTGCTTACCCCGCTGACATCGACCAGCGCATCATCAATAAACACACCATCTACGGCATTGAGCTCAAGCGTGCCTGAAGGCAATAGAATCGCGCCGCGATCATTAATCGTCTGCGCAATGACACTCAGGCGACCGCCAAAACCTGCCGCGCTAATCGAACCTGCGGTTCCCGGACTTTCAAAAGAAAATTGATAAGTGGACGCATCGATATTGGTGTTTGCGCCATTACGACTGCTGATCAAGGGCGCATTCAATTTGACATCCGCATTAATCGTAAAATTAGTTTCCCCACTGCCAATGATCTGTTCGCTGGCATTCATGGCAACGCTGTCAAAACCACTTAGCATGTAATCACCCTTGCCAAATTCAATTTCCCGCGCATTGACAGTAAAGACATCATCAGAGCCTGAAACCAAATCGACTGAGGCCGTGCTATTCGTGAAGCGTACGCTGTCTGCATTTACCGTAAAGCGATTGTCGCCATTTCCCTGTGAAACAATTCCCGCGCTGTCAAATACAATATTGTCGAAATTAAAGTCGACATCACCGTAAACATAAACGCCTTCACGCCCGGTCATCACCAGCTCACTCAGGCTCAATGAATTTAGCAGATCCCGATCCAGTAGCAGCCCCGTTGCCGATATGGGCGCATTGCCAAGATTGATGCGTCCGGCGCCAATATTC
>WFVC01000111.1 GCA_015491815.1 Gammaproteobacteria bacterium
CAAACAGCGCCGTGCGCAAGGAGTTTGCCAGCAAGGTGCTGGGCAAGAGCATGAAAAAGCTGAAACGCTACTGGTCCAAGCGCGTGTTTGCCGGCAAGGGCGTGCCGCCGAAAGTGGTCGGGGATGATGCGGCCATGAAGGCCTGGGTGGCGAAAACTCCAAACAGTCTGGGATATATCAATGCCGAGACGCTGGACGATTCGGTCAAGGTAGTGTTCAAACCCTGAACTGTTGATACGGCTGAATATGCACCTGCCTCTGTAGGTACGGCTTCTACCCTACGGGCACAGGTGAGCCGTACAGGTTTAAATGAAAATTTCCTGAAAACAGGAGTCGTGTTTATGAACTGGTTTAAATCTCTATCCGTCAATGTAAAGATCATGTTGATCGGTGCAACAGGCATCATAGGTTTCATGCTGAATCTGGGGTTTGGTTATTGGGTGTCGATGAACAATGAAGCCCGCCTGGAGAATATTCGTACCGTTGGTTATCCGGTGCTTGAACGCACTGATGCCAATGTGGCGCGCATGATCCGCATCAAGGATACGATGGGGATCGCCGTCTATACCGAAGATGATGAAATGATTGCTGATACGGCGGATCTTGTCGCTAAAAATGTCCAGCAGGTTTTCAATGAAATTAGAGAACTGGAACCTGCTCAAGCGCAGACAGTGGCCGAACTGGAAACGGCGTTCAAGCAATACTATGACACTGCGCGTAAAGTCAGCCTCGATCTTATCTATGGGACGATTCCAGAGTCTGAGCGGCAGGCCGCCTCGCTCAACATGGTTAAGCTGATGAAAAACTTTGAGAATAAAATGCGCCAATATCGGCAGGCGGAATATGAACGTTTTCTTGCAACTATGGATGAGGCGCGAAAGGCTTCTCATAATGGAACGCTTTTGAGTTTATTGATTGGCGTCATTATGACCTTACTGCTGGTCTTTGCAGTATTCATTGTGGGACGTTTGATTAACAACAGTATTTCTGAAGTCGCCAATTCGCTGGAAGAAATTGCTTCCGGTGAGGGTGATCTGACCCGCCGTCTATCTACAACCAGCACGGACGCCATTGGTCATCTGGTGCAGAACTTTAATACTTTTATGGACAAGTTGCAGGGCATTATCCGTGATGTGGCCGGCTCCACGACCCAGATTGCGACGGCGGCGGAAGAAATGTCCTCCGTTTCACTGGAAAGCAACGAAGGCGTCAGCAAACAACAGCTGCAAACGGAACAGGTTGCGGCGGCGATGAATGAAATGGCCGCAACCGTAACCGAGGTTGCGCAGCATGCCGAGCTGGCGGCGGAAGCGGCGAAAAACGCCAGTGATGAAGCGCACAATGGTTCTCAGGTTGTGCAGAATACGGTGACAGCGATTAACAATCTGGCCTCTGAAGTGGGGGGAGCCGCCGATGTCATCAAACAACTCGAGGTTGATAGCGAAAATATTGGTGGGGTCGTTGAAGTCATTCACGGTATTTCTGAACAGACTAACCTGCTGGCCTTAAATGCTGCGATCGAAGCGGCGCGCGCCGGTGATCAAGGCCGAGGTTTTGCGGTGGTGGCCGATGAAGTGCGCACCCTGGCCAGCCGCACCCAGGAATCGACCAAGGAAATTCAGTCCATGATTGAACGCCTGCAGGCTGGCACCAGTCAGGCTGTCGAGGTTATGAACCGGGGAAGCGAACAGGCTGGGGCCAGTGTTGAACAGGCTTCAAAGGCCAGTGAATCGCTCGGTGCGATTACCGATGCGGTTGCAACCATTAATCGTATGAACAAGCAAATCGCCAATGCAGCCAATGAACAGGGTTCGGTTGCGAGTGAAATTAATCAGAATATTAATATTATTAGCGAAATTGGTGAACAGACCTCGCAGGGTGCGCAGCAGACTGCGAATGCCAGTCAAAAAATGGCGCAGCTGGCCAGCCAGTTACAGAATCTGGTGGGACAGTTCAAGGTCTAACACTTTCATTCCGTCAGATGCCGGAGTCACATCTAAATTTGACTCCGGCATCTGACTCGTTATTATTGTCCCGTACTACTGAAAATACGAGGGATAATAATGTCTGTTTGCAGAAAAATGTTTTTATTGTTGTTCACGATGTTGTTTGTATCGTATGCAAGCTTGTCTCAGGCGGCGGGTGATCCTGTAAAAGGTAAGGATAAAGCGGGCGCCTGCACTGGCTGTCACGGTGAAGATGGTAATAGTCTGGCGCCGAATTTCCCCAAGCTTGCCGGTCAGTATGCAGACTATATTGTCAAGCAGGTGAATGATTTTCTTCAGAATAAGCGCAGTGATCAGGTTATGAGTGGCATGGCGGCTACGGCGGGCGGGCCGGAAAATCTGGCGGACATTGCCGCCTTTTTTGCCAGTCAGAAAACCATGAAGGGAAGCCCGCTAAAGTCAGCAACGGTCAGACAGGGTAAAAAGCTTTATTTGAAAGGTGATCAAAAGCGAGGCATTTATGCCTGTGTCAATTGTCACGGTAAAAATGGCAAGGGCGCGTCAAAGTCAAACCCGTTTTTCCCGGTCATTGGCGGGCAGCACAAAGCCTATTTATCCAAAACGTTGAAAGATTTTAGAGCAAAAACACGCAGCAACGATCCGGGCGGGATGATGGCGGATATCGCCAAAAAATTAAGCGACACGGATATTGCGGCGGTGAGCGATTATCTTGCCGGGCTGTGAGGTCTTGCTCTGACGGCAGGTACGATCGAAGTCGTACCTGCCGCCGTACCTGCAATAACGGATCCCCCCTGTCCCTCATTACCTATCCTCGGTATAATCGCGGCTTTTGTATTTTCAGGTGGCCAACGCGATGTTAGAACTCAACCCGATTTTTACGCAAATCAAAGATATGCAGACGCGCGTGGATGCGCTCAGGGGGTATCTTTGACTACGATATCAAGCGGGAAAGGCTGGATGAAGTTTGCCGGGAGTTAGAACAGCCTTCCGTCTGGGATGATCCGAAACGCGCTCAGGAGCTGGGCCGGGAACGCGCCCAGTTAGAGCAGATCGTTGATACCGTTTCCGGGCTGGATGAAACGCTGGCGGATGCCCGCGAACTGCTGGAAATGGCGGCCGAAGAAAATGATGAGGATACGGTCAATTCGGTCAGGGATGATCTGGAACAACAGGAAGCTAAACTGGCGACGCTGGAATTTCAGCGTATGTTCTCCGGTGAAATGGACGCCAATAACGCCTTCCTTGATATTCAGGCCGGTTCCGGCGGCACTGAAGCGCAGGACTGGGCCGAGATGCTGCTGCGCATGTACCTGCGCTGGGGCGAGCGGCGAGGTTTTAAAACCGAGCTTGTGGAAGTTTCCGATGGCGAAGTGGCCGGCATCAAAAGCGCCACGATTCAATACACCGGTGACTATGCCTACGGCTGGCTGCGCACCGAAACGGGGGTTCATCGTCTAGTGCGTAAATCCCCGTTTGATTCCGGCAATCGCCGCCACACCTCTTTTGCCTCGGTGTTTGTTTCACCGGAAGTGGATGAGAATATCGACATCGAGATCAACCCCGCCGATCTGCGCATCGATACCTAC
Source organism: Gammaproteobacteria bacterium (assembly GCA_015491815.1). Classification (GTDB taxonomy): domain Bacteria; phylum Pseudomonadota; class Gammaproteobacteria; order UBA6429; family Thiohalophilaceae; genus JAADGZ01. The sequence continues at coordinate 3,554 of WFVC01000111.1, forward strand.
CGCGCCAGCGGCGCCGGTGGTCAGCATGTCAACAAGACCGATTCGGCCGTGCGTCTAACCCATGAACCTTCCGGCATCGTGGTTCAGTGTCAGAGCGGACGTTCACAGCACCAGAACAAGGACAACGCCATGAAACAGTTGAAGGCGAAGTTATACGAGATGGAGCTGCAGAAACAGAACGCCGAGAAAATGGCGTTGGAAGAAACCAAGTCGGACATCGGCTGGGGGAGTCAGATCCGATCCTATGTGCTGGATCAATCACGCATCAAGGATCTGCGCACCAATGTTGAAACCAGCAATACCCAGGCCGTACTCGATGGCGACATTGACAAGTTTATTGAAGCCAGCCTGAAAGCGGGATTGTAAAAAATAATATAGCACCCTACCAATCTGAGAAACATAGCAATGACAGATAAAAAACAGCAGCAAGCCGAAGTCGACGAAAACAAACTCATCGCCCAGCGGCGTGAAAAACTCGCGGCTCTGCGTGAAAATGGGGTGGCCTTCCCGAATGATTTCCGCCGTAACGTGATGGCTGGTGAGCTGCATGCCGAATACGGGGAGAAGAGTAAGGAAGAGCTGGATAAACTCGGCATCCGGGTCAGCATTGCCGGACGCATGATGTTAAAGCGGGTGATGGGCAAGGCCAGCTTCGCCACGCTGCAGGATATGTCGGGTCGCATCCAGTTATATGTCACCCGCGATGAATTGCCAGAAGGTTTTTATAACGAGCAGTTCAAGAAATGGGATCTGGGCGACATCATCGGCGCTGAAGGTCTGTTGATGAAAACCAATAAAGGCGAGTTGTCCGTTAAGGTTAATAATATTCGTTTGTTGACCAAAGCTCTGCGCCCCCTGCCGGAAAAATTTCAGGGGCTGTCCGATCAGGAAACCCGTTACCGCCAGCGTTATCTTGATCTGATTATGAACGAAGAATCGCGCAAGACGTTTCAACTTCGTTCAAAAATTATCAGTCATATTCGCGAGTTTTTAATCAATAGACATTTCCTCGAAGTCGAAACGCCGATGATGCAGGTGATCCCCGGCGGCGCGACTGCGCGGCCCTTTACCACCTATCACAATGCGCTGGATATGGAACTTTATTTGCGCATTGCGCCGGAACTGTATTTAAAGCGTCTGGTGGTCGGCGGTTTTGAACGGGTGTTTGAAATTAATCGCAACTTCCGTAACGAAGGTTTATCCACCCGGCATAATCCTGAATTCACCATGATTGAATTTTATGAGGCCTATGCGACTTACCATGATTTAATGGATATCACCGAAGCCATGTTGCGTTCGATTGCCGAGAATGTGATTGGTCATACCTTAATTCAGTATCAGGGCGATGAATATGATTTCGGTAAGCCCTTTACGCGCATGACCGTGAAAGAATCCATTTTGCATTTCAATAATGACTTTACGGAAGCAGAACTGGATGATATTGAGAAAGCGCGCGCCATTGCCGAACGGCTGGGTATTCCACTGAAAGACAGCTACGGACTGGGCAAGGTGCAAATTGAAATATTCGAAAAAACCGTCGAACACCGGTTAATGCATCCCACCTTCATTACCGCTTATCCAACCGAAGTCTCGCCGTTGGCGCGACGCAATGATGAGGATCCTTTTGTCACCGATCGGTTTGAATTCTTCGTCGGCGGGCGTGAAATCGCCAACGGGTTTTCGGAATTAAATGACGCCGAAGATCAGGCCGAACGTTTCCAGAGTCAGGTGGCCGAAAAGGAAGCCGGTGATGATGAAGCCATGTTTTTCGATCAGGACTATATCACCGCACTGGAACACGGCATGCCGCCCACCGCCGGTGAAGGCATCGGCATCGATCGGCTGGTGATGTTGTTTACCGATTCGCCGTCCATCCGCGATGTGTTGTTGTTCCCGCATATGCGAAGTGTAGAAAGTGCGGAAAAAATCTAACGCAAAGACGTAGAGGCTTTGAATGAATAGCCCCTGCATGCAGATGGGGCATTCGTTGTAGGTTCGATTTCAATCGAACATGTACGGCTGAAGCCGTACCTACAATACTTCGCTACAAGCAGCGGGAAATCAATTCCGCAAAGAGCAAATATATTCTTTGCGTTCTTCGCGTCTCTGCGTTGAAAAAATTGGACGATTAAAACCGCGCCTACTTCCCATGCCCCTTCGGCGTTTTGCCTTTGAGCATATAGGCAAAGGCGATCACTTCCGCCACCGCCAGATACAGGGCTTCAGGAATTTGATCGCCCAGTTCAATTTTCGATAGCAGTTTCACCAGTTCAGGATTGTCCTGCAGGGGCACATCATGTTCGCGGGCGATGGCGAGGATTTGCTCGGCGATATCGCCGGCGCCCTTGGCCGTGACTTTGGGCGCGGTTTCGCCGTCGTATTGCAGGGCGACGGCCAGCGTCGGTGGATGTGGTTGTTCGCTCATGCCTGTTCATCCACCAGTGGCGCGCTGATAATTTCTGCAGCCGGTTCGGGGGTTCCCTGTCGACAATCAATGCCGGCCACATCGAGGCCGGCATGGCGCAGGCGGCTGCCGAGCATATCCAGATGGTCATTAAAAAGCGTGCTGGTCTGCGCCTGCTCGGCATGAAAGTGAACCGAGATTTGTTCCTGTTGCAGGGCAATCACAACCTGCACCGGGCCGAGTCCGTCCAGATCAAAGGCGAGCCGCACACTCCATTGTTGAGCGGTTGCTTGCTGACGCTGTTGCGCGTCTTCCTCGCTCCAGGGAGTAGGGAGATTTTCACGCTGAATGCGGATGTCGAACAGATTAATGCCCTGTTCACTGCGCACGGGTAATTCGATCGACCAGCCGGGTCGGAAGCTTTCTTCACTTTTAAGTTGATGCAACTGATGGATCTGAAGCCGGGCAAGCACGCCGTCTATTTGCTGGAGCAACTGTTCCGCGGCTTTGGGCGAGGCGTTTTGCGCCAGACTTGCGCTGACTGCCGCCTGACTGCCGGGATTGGCGGCGCTGACAGCCGGCGCGGTATGGCGCGGAGAGACGGGGCTGGAAGCCGCCGCGCCGCCCGGCGCTGGCCGGGGGTCAATGTTTGCCGGGGGCAGCGGCGCGCGGCCTGTTTCACGCGGGCGGGTTTCGCGGGCGATGTAGTATTGCAGTTGCGTGGACAGGCGTAGCAGGCTGGTGCGGGTGTCCTGTTGTATATTCGACGGGCTTGTCCGGCTTGCCGCCGTTTGCAGATTGTGTTCCAGAAAAACGCCGCTGAGTTCCAGCGCCTGTTTCAGGGCGCCGGGTTTACGCAGGCTTTCCACGCTGGGCAACTGATAATAAACTTGCTGCGCTGCCGTACGCACCGCCCGATCAAAGTGGTTTGCGGCATTCGGATTACGGCTGAGATATTCGATGTTTGCGAGCAGTGGCGGCATGGGTTGTTGCCGGGGCAGGCTGGCGCGCAGGGCGCGATCGCTCAGGGTGCTTGCCGCGGCCTGCACATCAATGAGTTTCAGTTGCAGTTCGGGGGTGTTTTTCAGGACTTCGAGCTGCAGGCGATCGCCGGAATGCAGG
>WFVC01000112.1 GCA_015491815.1 Gammaproteobacteria bacterium
ACCTGTTACAGAAACTGTTTCCCGTGCGCCAGTGCGAGGACAGTTTTTACGGCAATCGTTCCCGTCCCTGTCTGCAATATCAAATCAAACGCTGCACCGCGCCCTGCGTCGGTCTGATTTCAAAACAGGCCTATGCCGAGGATGTGGAGCATGCGGTGATGTTTCTGCAGGGCAAAAGCAACGAAGTCATCGATGCGCTGGTGCAAAACATGGAACAGGCCTCGAAGGAACTGGCTTTTGAGCGGGCTGCCCGTTACCGGGATCAGATCGCCAGCCTGCGCCGGATTCAGGAAAAGCAGTACATCAGTCAGGGGGCGGGGGATTTTGATGTGATTGCCGCCAGCACCGCCGGCGGGTTGGGCTGTATTCAGATTTTCACCATTCGCGGCGGGCGCAATCTCGGCAACCGCAGTTTCTTCCCGCGTGCAACGGGGATCGATATTGAAAAAGATACGCCCGCAGAAAACGCCGCCGCGCTGCTCAATGCGTTTTTACCGCAGCATTATCTGAATGCCGAAGGCGGGCAGGGCGGACGTGATATCCCGCCGGAAATTCTGCTGAGTCACGCGCCGGAAAATATGGCTCTGCTGGAACAGGCGCTGTGTGAGCAGGAAGGCCGTAAAATCCGGCTGGCGACCCGTCTACGCGGTCAGCGTGCGCGCTGGCTGAACATGGCCGCGCAAAACGCCGATCAGACCTTGACGCTGCGACTTAACAGCAAGGCCAATATGCTGCAACGCTTCGAGGCGCTGCAGGAGGCGCTGGAACTGACGGCGATGCCGACCCGGCTGGAATGTTTCGATATCAGCCACACCATGGGCGAGGCGACGGTGGCCTCCTGCGTAGTGTTTGATCTGAACGGGCCGCTGAAGTCGGATTACCGGCGTTTCAATATCGAGGATATCACCGGCGGCGATGATTACGCCGCCATGCGTCAGGCGCTGTCCCGCCGTTACAAACGTCTGCAGGAAGGCGAGGCCAAACTGCCGGATATTCTCTTTATCGATGGCGGCAAGGGGCAGTTGTCACAGGCGCAGGCGGTGCTGGCGGAATTGCAGATCAGCGAGGTGCTGCTGGTGGGCATCGCCAAAGGGCCGGAACGCAAGCCCGGCAAGGAAGTGCTCTGGCTGTGTCGTCCCGGTTCTGTTTCTGATTCCGGCTCCGGCTTGTTGGAAGACGTGCGCGAGATTATACTGGCTCCAGATGCGCAGGCCCTGCATCTGATTCAGCAGATCCGTGATGAAGCTCATCGCTTTGCGATTACCGGCCACCGGCAACGCCGTCAGCGCAAGCGCAACACCTCGGTACTGGAGTCAATTCCGGGGCTGGGGCCGAAACGCCGTCAGCAGTTGCTCAAACAGTTTGGCGGCCTGCAGGAAGTTGCGCGCGCCGGGGTCGAAGATCTGGCCGGCGTCAGCGGTATTAGTTCTGCGTTGGCGCAATTGATTTATGATGCTTTTCATCTGGATGGAAACGACTAACATGCACCTGACCCTGCCCAATAAACTGACCCTGCTGCGCATCGGTCTGATCCCGGTTTTTGTGCTGGCCTTCTATATTCCCCTGTTTGGCCTGAATAATTATCTTACCACCGGCCTGTTTTTTATCGCCGGCGTTACCGACTGGTTCGATGGCTATCTCGCCCGCCGGCTCAAACAGCAGTCGGATTTTGGCGCTTTCCTGGATCCGGTCGCCGACAAGCTCATGGTCGCCGTCGCCCTGATCATGCTGGTCAGCGCGCATCCCGGGCCACTGCTGGCAATACCGGCTGCAGTCATCATCGGGCGTGAAATTGCGATTTCGGCGCTGCGCGAATGGATGGCCAATATTGGCGACACCACCAAGGTGGCGGTCTCCATGATCGGCAAAATCAAGACCACCGCGCAAATGCTGGCCATCGGCTTCATGTTATTCGAAGATTCCATCGGCGACTTTCCGACCATGCTCATCGGCTACCTGTTGTTGTACACCGCCGCCATCCTCACGCTCTGGTCGATGGTGATTTATATTCAGGCCGCCTGGCCCAGCCTGATTGGCGAGCGTGACGAGAATAGTGAGGAAATTTCTTGACATAGGGGGGGACATCGCTAAAATACGCAGCTTCTTTCAGGCGGGAATAGCTCAGTTGGTAGAGCACGACCTTGCCAAGGTCGGGGTCGCGAGTTCGAGTCTCGTTTCCCGCTCCAAATTTTAAAAACCTCGGGAAGCCGGGGTTTTTTTATGTAGCGTAAAGAGTAAAATAACAAGACCGGCTGGGTGGCAGAG
>WFVC01000113.1 GCA_015491815.1 Gammaproteobacteria bacterium
AAAAAACTCCAGCGGGGCGTAGTTGTTTTTATACGCCATTTTCGGGGTTTGAGGATTCCAGTAGCCCAGATATAACCATGAGCGGGCGGTTTCCTGCAGCAGTCGGATTTCAGTCAGCACGGCAAAAACGCCCAGACTGCGGCTGTTCAGATCGGGATCAAAAAAGGTGTAGACCGCCGACATGCCCTGTGGAAATTGATCGGTCACCGCCACTGCAACGAGCCTGTTTTGCAGACGGAATTCGATTAGGCAGCTGTCACACCAGTGGGCGCCGATCAGACTCTGGTAGGCTTCAGGATCATCCTTGTCCATGCCGCCACCGGCATGACGGGCGGACATGTAACGACGATAAAGTTTGAAATGTTCCTCACTGTATTTTGCCTCGACGATGTGGATATCAAGATCCTGATTGCGGCGCAGGCAGCGGCGCTGAGCGCGATTCGGTTTGAATTGCTCGACCGGGACGCGTACGGGAATACACAGTTTGCACTGGGCGCATTCGGGGCGATAGACGTGTTCACCGCTGCGGCGAAAACCCAGATTGGCCAGTTCAGAATAATGCGCCATACTCAACGGAAAACCGGGATCGACAAAAACGGTGGTCGCCTGCCTGTCATCCAGATAACTGCAGGGGTGGGGCGGAGTGACGTAAAAAGGAAGTTCGCGGAGAAGCCGCTGAAGTTTCAGTTCATCATTCATGCATTTTCCCACCGGTATGAATGATACGCTCGTTCAAGTCGGTATCCAGTCTCCAGTTTCCAGGGTGGACAGGCTGGGTACGGTAATGTTCAAGAGTATGTATAAAGACGCTGCGTGGAATATTTTCGGCGCCGAAGTGATCAAGGTGCGCCGACTGGATCTGACAATCAATCAGAGCGAATTCCCAGCGTTGTAATTGCCGGGTCAGGTAAACAAAGGCGACCTTGGAGGCATTGCTTACCCGGGAAAACATGGACTCGCCAAAGAACAGCTTTCCCAGCGCCACTCCGTAGAGGCCGCCAACCAGCTTGTCATCCTGCCAGCATTCTACCGAATGTGCGTGTCCGGCTTCGTGCAGACGGATGTAAGCCTGGCGCATTTCATCGGTAATCCAGGTGCCGGGTTCATCGGTGCGCGGCTGGGCGCAGCCATGAATAACCTCGGCAAAGGCCTCATCCAGTGAAATACGAAACGTATTTTTCTTCAGCGTTTTACGCAGACTGCGGGAAATGCGCAGTTTCTCGGGAACCAGCACCGAGCGGGGATCGGGCGACCACCACAGAATCGGTTGTTCACCACTGTACCAGGGGAAAATTCCGCGCCGGTAGGCGGCTAGCAGACGTTCGACGCTGAGGTCGCCGCCAATCGCCAGCAGACCATCAGGCTCACGCAGAGCCAGATTCACATCGGGAAAGTCTTCACGATCATAGGGGTTCAACCAGTAAGGCGCAGTCATATCTGAGTTATCAGTATTCATGTATAAATATCATAGAATAAATGTGAGTGTGAACCCAGCTGATATTTTGTCATAAAATTTTGTTAAAATAGCCTGCTGAAAACACAGAAAAGTATGAGTAAAAAATAATGAATAACCCGTTTCAGGAACAATTGCTAAAGGCCGGTGTGGTCAGCAAACAGCAGGTTCAAAAAGCAAACAAGGCGATACAGAAAAAGAAAAAACAACAACGCAATGCGAAGCAACCCGCTGTTGAGGCGGCGCAACGCAAAGCCCAACAGGCTGCAGAAGAAAAAGCAAAACGTGATCGTGAGTTAAATCAGCGCAAAGAAGAACAGGCCAGAAAAAAAGCAATCTCGGCTGAAATCAATCAACTGATTACGGCCAACAGGATTGAACGGGATGAAAAATGCGAGATCGCCTATCACTTCGAACACCAGCAGAAAGTTAAACGTGTTTATGTTGATGAAGACATGAAGCAGAAAATCATACAGGGAAAACTGGGTATTGCCCGCATTGACGGGCGCTATGAACTGGTTCCCCGGTCGATTGCCGAGAAAATTCAACAACGCAATGAAAAGCGCGTTATTTTATTCGACAATAGCGAACCTGAAATCGACGAAAATGATCCCTATGCGGAATATCAGGTTCCTGATGATCTGATTTGGTAGCCTGCTCTGCAGATCGTTTTTATTCCGGACTCATCTGTTCCGGACGCAGCCTGGGGGTAAAGTACTCATCGGCCTCGTCTTCATCGACTTCCTGTTCGTTGGCGTCAACCAGTGGCAATTCATAATCCACCCAGCCACGCAGGCCGGTTTTAAGAGAGACTGCATTTTTATAGCCCATCATTTTCATTACTTCAGCTGCAAAAACACTGCGATTGCCCGAACGACAGATTACTACGATTTCTTTTTCTCGCGCCTCGACCAGCTCGGGAACCGTTTCTTCAAAGTCATATTCACAGGCTGTTTCCAGAATACCACGGGGAACATTTATTGAACCTTTTATATGCATGGCTTCAAATTCATAGGGTTCACGAATATCGAGCAGCATGGGGAGATTGTCTTTTTTCTCGTCTAAATCCCAGGGAAAAATTTCATCAATATTTTTAGCGCTCTCGGCGACCAGTTGGCTAAATGTTTTCATAATCGTTGGCTCTTAATGATAATTTTTAATGGGTGGCGGAATTTTTTGACATGCCGTATTCAACCGCCATGACGGCGGCTTCGACGCGGGAATGAACTTCCAGTTTTCTTAAAATTGCTTTGACGTGTAGTTTTACCGTGCCGTCTGAAATACCCAGGTTGCGGGCGATCGCCTTGTTGCTCTGACCTTCCGCCAGCAGGCCTAATATTTCAGTTTCACGAGGAGTTAAATCGGAGAAGGGGGTGGTCACCGGTTCTTTTTTCTCACTGACATTTCCCTGTACGGCGCGCGCCAGAATGGGCGCAAGATCCGGAGCGACAACCGTTTCACCATTAACAATATCACGTAGCGCCAGAACCAGTTCATCCGGTTCCATATCTTTTAACAGATAACCCTGTGCGCCTTCGCGCAGAGATTCAAGCAGATCATTTTCTTCGGTGCTGGTGGTGAGCATGACAATAGGCAGAGCCAGTTCATTTTGGCGCAATAGTTTGAGTACGCCCAGTCCGTCGATGCCGGGCATACGCATATCCAGAAGGACAATGTCCGGATTTAATTCTTCTACCAGTCGCAGACATTCCTGCCCCGAACCTACCGAGGCGACTACTTCAATGCCTCGGCTTTCCAGCAGCGCCTCAAGACCAACTCGGAACAGAGTATGATCATCAATCAGTAAAACACGTAAACTTATCATTTTTCTTTCACCGGTGGCTGTACCTGAATGCCTGGAATTTCCGGCTGGGAAAGCTCTGGATAATGAAATTTCAGAAGAATGCGCGTACCTTCGCCGGGTTCACTTTCAAACTGGACGGTGCCGCCAATACGTTTTGCGCGTTCTTCCATAATGCTGAGTCCGAGGTGATCGCCTGAGGTGCGATCGGATTTGGGCGCGATATTCATGCCGATGCCATCATCTTCTATCAGAATGCTGCAATCACCCTGGGTATCGCTGCGCATGAATACGCGTACAGTGTGCGCCTGACTGTGTTTGCGGATGTTGTTGAGGGATTCCTGAATAATGCGTAAAGCCTGCATTTCAATACTGGCGGGGAGTTGCAGCACATTCCAGTCTTTTTGCAGAAAGATGGATATCTCGCTCTGGTTGCGAAAACGATCAACCAGATGCTCGACTGCGGCAATCAGTCCGCGTTTATCGATGGGCGCGCGGAAGTGGGTGATCAGCTCGCGCAGTTCGGCGTAGGCTTCATCAAGGTTGTTTTCAATCTTTTCCATTTCCGACCAGATTTCCGGCTCCTGCCCGCGGCGCAGAGTTTCATCCAGCACCCGCACCTGAAAGCGCAGACTGGCCAGTGTTTGCGCCAGCGAGTCATGCAATTCGTGGGCGAGCCGGGTGCGTTCTTCCATAATCGAAAGCCGTTTGGATTCGTTGTCGGAGCGAGCCTTATCAATCGCCATGCCCAGATGCCGACCGATATTGGTGAGCAGGATGGTCATGTCTTCCGGATTGGGCAGATCGCTGTTTTCGACAAAAAGATTATACACGCCGAGGGTTTTATCGCGGTATTGCAATGGTACGGCAATCATGCCGATATCATCACTATCGAAAAATGCGCGGCCAATAATTTTATCGCACTTGCCGATTTTCTGATAATACACTTCGTCTTCACGATAGGCGTTGCCGCACAGACATTGTTCAGAGGGCAGTAGTTGTTCTTTCTGCATCAATTCTTCATCCAGTCCGAGACTGGAGATCAGACGCATTTGTCCATCATCGGTTATCAGCCGGACAACGGCCGCGCGGGCATTGACGACATTGGTTAAGGTTTTCAGAAAGCGGGTGAGCAGTTCGTCCAGATCGCGGGAACTGTTGATGCTGGCGGCAACATCGTAGACGATTTCCAGAGTATGATCTTTCTGTTCGATGTCTTCCAGATGCTGTTCCACCAGTTCATCCATATTGTGGGTCAGGTTTTCCAGCGCGCCGCCGATGCGGTTGATGTTTTTTCTCAAAGTGTTTTCAATTGGATTCTTTTCACTAAGAGGCAGGGGAGGAATGCGCGCCTGCAGGTTGCCGGCGAGAATATTGCTAGCCCATTCATCAATAGCGAGCAAGGATCGGTCAAGTGGTTTGTTCAATTGCATATAAAGGTGCAGCAGTATGGCGCTGGCGATGATGCCGAGCGCCGTAAACAGACCGATGAACCATATTGATTCAAGCTGATAACTAAGCAGGCCGCTGAGTAGCATTGAGACAAGGAGAAACAGCAGTGCGCCTGTTTCCAGCTTAAGGTGCGAAAGGCTGGATAAAATCAGTGCCCTGTTGTCGTGCTCGGCTGATGTTTCCCGGGAAGCCGGCTCATTTAGCAGGGATATTTTTTCGGAAAAGCTGGAAGCCAAAATGTTACTCACTCATGCAGTATGAACGATTCATTATATGGTATCTGGCAGCTGACGACGAGATATGTCTACCTTTTTACTGTTGGATTTCTGTTTCGGCGCTTTTGTCAGGAATAGCAATCCAAAACAGGGAATAAAATCCACAATCAAAATTGAAAATATATCCTAACTGATTGTATTTAAATATATTATTCCGCTTTTTTATGGGATGGATCATTGGGGTTGGAGAAAATAAAGTTCTGCTCACCCGGTTCTATTTCCACAAAATCCATCACGGCGCCTTTTAATAACAGGGCGCTGCCAGGGGCCACGACGACGTCAATGCCTTCACTGTTGAAACTGACATCATCGGCGCCGGTTTGATCGGCAAAGCCCATGGCGTACTCAATACTGCCATCTTCAGTTTTCCTTGCGGCAACGCGCAGCGGTAAATCTTCAATTCCCTGCTGAGTAGCCGAGGCTTTAATCTGTTCTGCGGCTTCGGGGGTTATGGTTATCATGCTATTTCTCCTCGTTATTCGGAAATCTATACTAAATTAAGTGTTCCTAATTCCAGTACACTATCATTACCGGAGCCCCTTGTAGGTACGATTTCAATCGTACCTGTACGGCTCATTTGTGCACCCTGCCGGGCATTTCACCCGCAGGGTAGAAGCCGTACCTACAGTTTCATCTCTGTTTCGTAGGTGGATTGGTATTTGGAACAGCCCCTAGGATGATACATTATTACGAATAAAGGCGACAAACCGCCTGGCCCAGTGGTT
>WFVC01000114.1 GCA_015491815.1 Gammaproteobacteria bacterium
AGTCCTGAGCCTGACGAAGGGTCGAACCATGAGCGTGGAAATGCGGTGAATAGAGTGCTTAATCTATTTGTCCTTCGACAAGCTCAGGACGAACGGCAATTTCTAAAGTGTTCTGGTATTCGGAACAGCTATTTAGAATGAAGCTTCCCGCATTTTAGCTTTGCGTCCTCTGCGTCTTCATGCCTTTGCGTTAAAACACCCCAACAGGCATTCAGCGCAACGCCATCAATCGCCGGGCGAATAAATCATGCCAGCCGGTGCCGACGGATTTTTCATAGAGTCCTTTAATCACCGTACGCTCATCGGGTTTTCGCATTCTTAACATTTCAAAACTATCACGGTGTATGTCTTTCTGGGGTAAATCAAATAGCGCGAAAGAACCAATATAGACAATTTCTCCCGGATGGACGGTAACGATGTGCTGGTAGGCGTTGATCTTCTCACGCACAAAATTATAACGTTTGGTTAAAGTATTTAACGAAGAAAATATATATTTACCGGGTTTCAGATTTTCCGCCATAAAATTTCCATCGCGGTAAATCAGCACCCGTGGCGGACGATTGAAGGGGCGAATATAAACCTTGCCATATTCTCTCAGAACCACCTCGGTCACCCGATCCGGCGCCTGAATATTGCCGTAAATCATTCCCATCTCAGGTGACTTGATTTCCAGCGGCGGGGCAATGCCCGCGCCGATACTACATGCGCCAAGCAGCGCCGCGATCAGAAAAATAGTGAATCTCGACATAGTTCCTCGTCAATAGTGTCAGCTCAAACCTGTTTGACCATGGCGAATAACATTCACATAGCGTGCCAATCTCAGCAATATCGGTGAATCTGCAGGCACAAAAAAAGGGCCAAACGGCCCTTTTTTTGTGTACACAAGCATCAGGAATTATCCATCCGCACCGACCGCTTTCATGCTCAGGCGAATACGGCCCTGCTTGTCAATTTCAAGAACCTTGACCTTGACCATCTCACCTTCACTGAGTTTGTCGCTGACATTCTCGACCCGCTCTTCGCAGATCTGCGAGACGTGAACCAGTCCGTCTTTGCCCGGCAGGATGGTCACAAAAGCGCCGAAGTCCATAAGCTTGGCCACTTTGCCTTCGTAAATCTGGCCGACTTCCACATCGGCGGTGAGACGTTCGACTTTCTCACGGGCGTCATTGGCGGCAGCCTGATCGCTGGAGGCAATCTTGATGACGCCGTCATCGCTGATGTCGATGGTGGTGCCGGTCTCTTCGGTAATGGAACGAATGGTCGCCCCACCCTTGCCAATCACGTCGCGGATCTTGTCCGGATTGATCTTGAAGGTCACATAACGCGGCGCAAACGCGGACAACTCTTCACGCGGTTTGTCGATAACCGCATTCATTTTTCCAAGAATGTGCAGGCGGCCTTCTTTGGCCTGATCCAGAGCAATCTCCATGATTTCTTTGGTAATGCCTTCAATCTTGATATCCATCTGCAAGGCTGTGATGCCGCTTTCCGTTCCCGCGACTTTGAAGTCCATGTCGCCCAGATGATCTTCATCACCCAGAATATCTGTCAGCACCGCAAACTTTTCACCTTCTTTAATCAGGCCCATGGCGATACCGGCCACCGGCGCTTTCAACGGCACCCCGGCATGCATCATCGACAGGCTGCTGCCGCAGACGGAGGCCATGGAACTGGAACCATTGGATTCGGTAATTTCAGAGACCACGCGCAGAGAATAGGGATATTCTTCCATATCCGGCATCACGCCCAGCACGCCACGCTTGGCCAGACGACCATGACCGATTTCACGGCGCTTCGGTGTGCCGATGCGTCCGGTTTCACCGACCGAATAAGGCGGGAAGTTGTACTGCAACATGAAGGGATCACGGTAGGAGCCTTCCAGCGCATCGATAATCTGGGAATCACGTTCCGTCCCCAGCGTAGTCACCACCAGCGCCTGGGTCTCACCACGGGTAAATAACGCGGAGCCATGAGTGCGTGGCAAAACGCCGACTTTTACGGTGATATCGCGTACGGTGCGGGTATCGCGACCGTCGATACGTGGCTCGCCACCGAGAATCTTACTGCGAACCAGCTTTTTCTCAAGCTTTTCAATCGCTTCGGAAACTTCTTCATCTGCATAGCCGTCGCCTTCTTCATCCACCAGTTCGGCTTTGATTTCTTTGCGAATCTCGCTCAGGCGCGTGTAACGCGGCATTTTTTCACGAATGGTATAGGCTTCGGCAAAGGCGGCTTCACCGGCTTTGGCGACGGCATCAAACACGGCGGTGTTTTCTTCCGGCGCCTGCCAGTCCCAGGCGACCGTACCAGCTTCAACCGCCAGTTCACGAATCGCCTTGATGGCGACCTGAAAGGCTTCATGCCCAAACATCACCGCGCCCAGCATCACGTCTTCCGAGAGAATTTTGGCTTCGGATTCCACCATCAGCACAGCCGCATCGGTGCCGGCGACAATCAGATCCAGATCGGAATCTTCAACCTCGGTTTTGCTCGGATTCAGCAGATACTGACCGTCTTTATAACCCACCCGGGCGGCGCCAATCGGGCCGTTAAACGGTGCGCCGGACAGAGCCAGCGCGGCGGAAGCGCCCAGCATGGCGGGAATATCAGGGGTCACCGCCGGGTCCAGCGACATGACGGTGCAGATGATCTGCACTTCGTTGGTAAAGCCTTCCGGGAACAGCGGACGAATCGGCCGGTCAATCAGGCGGGCGGTCAGGGTTTCATTGTCAGAAGGCCGGCCTTCGCGTTTGAGGAAACCACCGGGGATTTTGCCGGCTGCATAGGTTTTTTCCGTGTAATCAACGGTCAGCGGGAAAAAGTCCCGACCCGCGACTTCCTTTTTGTCCGCCACAGCGGTCACCAGAACAACGGTTTCTCCCATACTGACCATGACCGCGCCGGAGGCCTGTCGTGCAATTTCTCCGGTTTCCAACGTGACAGTATGATCACCAAACTTGAACTCTTTTTTAACAGCGGCCATGAAGCTTCCTTAAAAACAATGAATGTGACGAAAATTTATTTACGCAGACCCAGACTTGCAATCAAATCGCGGTAACGCTGCAAATCCTTCTTTTTGAGGTAGTCGAGCAACTTACGGCGCTGACTGACCATGCGCAGCAGTCCCTGACGGGAGTGATGATCATGGATATGAGTTTTAAAGTGGTCGGACAAATCGTTAATCCGCGCAGACAATAGGGCAACCTGAACTTCGGGGGATCCGGTGTCATTTGCTGAACGCTGATAGTTTGAAACGATGTTCGCCCTGGTTTCGGCATTAATTGACATCGCAAGCTCCTGTATTTACATAAAAATTGGTGAATCTAAGAAAGCGCGTATTCTACCTGTGCGCCGGTGCCCGGACAAGTTAAATCCCGGAGAAATACGCTGTTTTCGCTGAATTAACGGCAAATTCCCGCCATGTTCAGCCCTGATTAATCAATCGCCGGGGCGCAACCCGGCCATCGCTTAAAATCTGACCCACGCCGAGAAAACGATCATCATCGGCAAACAGACAAACCCAGCCGCGTGTCGGCGCTTTGGGCACCTGCACCGCCTGCCCCTGACACAGATAATGGGCGCTGTCGGGCGTCAATCTCAGCTGCGGCCAGTCGGCCAGCGCAAATTCCATCGGCAACAAATGCGCATCCATCGCCTCAAAGCCGTCTTCCGCCAACTGCTCCAGTTCCGCCAGAGTGGGGCTGTTTTCCAGATCGAAGGGGCCGGCGCCGGTGCGCCGCAATGCGCTCAAATGCGCGCCACAGCCCAGTTCTTCGCCGATGTCCTGCACCAGCGTGCGAATGTAGGTGCCTTTCGAGCAATGCACATCGATATCGAGTTCGGTTTCACGTTGCGCCAGCAGATGGAGACTGAATATTTCAACCTGACGCGGCTTGCGTTCAATCTCGATGCCCTGATGGGCCAGTTTGTAAAGCGGCTGGCCATCGACCTTGATAGCTGAATGCATGGGCGGGATCTGACTGATTTCACCGGTAAACCGGCTGAACACCTCGCGGATGCGCGCCTCGCTATAGACTTCGACGGGCCGGGTTTCAAGCACCTCGCCATCGGCATCGCCCGAATTCGTGCGCTCGCCCAGCTTCGCGGTGCCCGTATAGTGTTTGTCCGAATCCAGCAGAAAACCGGAAACCTTGGTCGCCTCGCCCAGACAGATGGGCAACAGGCCGCTGGCCATGGGATCCAGATTGCCGGTGTGTCCCGCCTTGTTGGCGTTGAACAGGCGTTTGACCCGCTGCAGAGCGGCATTGGAGGTCATGCCGATGGGCTTGTCGAGTAAAAGAATGCCGCTGATGTTGCGGCCTTTGTTGCGTCTGCGTCGAGCCATGAAGGAATCTGCCGGGGATTAATCCTGTTGCCCGTCATCATGAAGCTTCTCACGATCCGAACTTAGCGCTTCATCAATCAGGCTGGAAAGGCGGTTACCCCGGCTAACCGAGGCGTCATAAATAAACTTCAGGGTCGGAACGCTGCGCAGGCTCATGCTTTTACCCAGACAGTGGCGCAGAAACCCCGCCGCATGTTCCAGCACTTCCAGCGTTTGCGCCATCTCCTGTTGTTCATCGAATACGGTGATAAACACTTTGGCCACCGACAGATCACGCGACACATCCACGCCGGAAACCGTGACCATGCCCAGACGTGGATCCTTGATTTCCTGCTGTATGAGCACCGCCAGTTCGCGCTGGATCTGTTCACCTACGCGGCGGGTTCGACTGAAGTCTTTTGGCATGAGAACCTGGTATCGTTAATCTAATAGTTTGACAACTAATCGTACCGGTACGGCTGAAGCCGCACCTACAGTTCGCGTTGAACCTCAATCATTTCGAACACTTCGATTTGATCGCCGGCTTTAACATCGTTGTAATTTTTCACACCGATACCACACTCCATGCCCTGCTTGACTTCGTTGACGTCATCCTTGAAGCGGCGCAGGGATTCCAGTTCGCCTTCGTAAATCACCACATTATCGCGCAACACGCGGATGGGGTTGTTACGCTTGACGACACCCTCGGTCACCATGCAGCCGGCAATCGCGCCGAGTTTGGGTGAACGGAAGACATCGCGGACTTCAGCCAGACCAATGATCTGTTCCTTGATATCCGGCGAGAGCATGCCGCCCATCGCGGCTTTGACTTCATCGATAAGATCATAGATGACGCTGTAATAATGCAAATCCACGCCTTCTTCATCGATCAGACGTTTGGCCACCGCATCGGCGCGCACATTGAAACCAATCATAATCGCGCCGGCGGCGACCGCCAGATTGACGTCGGATTCGTTAATGCCGCCAATGCCGCTGGCGACGATTTTCACCTTGACTTCATCCGTTGACAGCTTGTTGAGCGCATCGGCAATCGCTTCACTGGAACCCTGCACGTCGGCCTTGAGCAGAATATTGAGGGTGTTGACCTCGCCTTCTTCCATTTGCGAAAACATATTTTCCAGTTTCGCCGCCTGCTGACGTGCGAGCTTCGCATCGCGTGATTTGCTGTGACGGAACACCGAGACTTCACGCGCCTTACGCTCGGATTCGACCACGGTGGCTTCATCGCCGGCCATCGGCGTGCCGGACAGTCCGAGTACTTCCACCGGAATCGAAGGCCCGGCGCTATCGACCATTTCACCTTTATCATTGAGCATGGCGCGAACCCGGCCATACTCCAGACCGGCCAGCAGAATATCGCCTTTTTTCAGGACGCCGCGCTGCACCAGAATGGTTGCGACCGGACCGCGACCTTTGTCCAGCCGGGATTCCACGACTGAACCTCGCGCCGGACCGGTGGCAACGGCTTTTAATTCCAGCACTTCGGCCTGCAACAATACCGCTTCGAGCAGCGCATCAACGCCCTCGCCGGTATGCGCGGAAACATTCACAAAGATGGTATCGCCCCCCCAGTCTTCCGGGATCACATCTTCCTGACTGAGTTCATTTTTAACCCGATCGGGATCGGCGTTTTCCTTGTCAATTTTATTCACGGCGATAATCAGCGGCACATCGGCTGATTTAGCGTGCTGGATCGCTTCGCGCGTCTGCGGCATCACGCCGTCATCGGCGGCCACCACCAGAATCACGATATCCGTGACTTTTGCGCCGCGGGCGCGCATGGCGGTGAAAGCCGCATGGCCGGGCGTATCCAGAAAGGTGATATTGCCGTTATCGGTATGTACGTGATAGGCGCCGATATGCTGGGTAATGCCACCGGACTCGCCGGCCGCTACGCGGGATTCGCGAATATAATCCAGCAGCGAAGTCTTGCCGTGATCGACATGGCCCATGATGGTCACGACCGGGGAACGCGGCGCCGCCTCCGCATCCTGAGTTTCATCGATCAGCGAGGTTTCCAGTTCATCTTCGACCAGAAGTTTGACCGTGTGCCCCATTTCCTCGACCACCAGCGTCGCGGTGTCCTGATCCAGCACCTGATTAATGGTCACCATCGAGCCCATATTCATCAGCACCTTGATCACTTCGGCGGCCTTCACCGACATCTTTTGCGCCAGATCCCCGACGCTGATGGTTTCAGGTATGGCGACTTCGCGCACAACCGGCGCGGTGGGTTTGGTAAAGCCGTGCTCGCCTGTGGCCGAAGCGGCCGAGGCGGCAACGCGTTTCGGCTTTTTGCGCCGACGGCCCGACTTGTCAGCCGTGACGTGTAATTCCTTACGTCCGTAACGGGTGTCCCGATCAGACTTGTCATGTTTGCCGGAAGATTTTTTGTTCTTGCCGCGAGTTTCCGTTTCCGGCGCCGGCATCGGCGCAGGTTCAATCACCGGCTCCGCTTTCTGCTCGGCTTCCTGCGCTTTGAGTCGTTTTTCTTCCTCCAGCCGTTCCGCCTTTTCACGCTCGGCCTGTTCTTCAGCCTGACGTTTTGCTTCTATTTCATGCTGACGGCGTTTTTCATCTTCCTCACGCTGGCGTTGTTCAGCCAGTAGTTTTTCTTTCTCAAGCTTTGCCTTCTCGGCCGCAGCAGTATCATCTTCCTGCGCATCTTCACGTTTGACATAGGTGCGTTTTTTACGCACTTCCACCACCACCGACTTGGACTTGCCGTGTCCGGATGACTGCCTCAGCTCACTGGTCGACTTACGGTTCAGGGTCACTTTGCGCGGTGCAGCGGCCTTCGGCTCATTGGCCGAATCCGAAGCATGCTTGTTGCGCAGAAACGCCAGCAGCTTCATTTTTTCTTCATCATTGATACTGGCATTCGCATCGCTGATGCTGACCCCTGCTTCTTTCAATTGCGTCAGCAAGCGCTCGACTGAAATACCAACGACTTCTGCAAATTGTGCGACTGTTACATCAGCCATAAAGTTATTCTCCTGCCTCGACCAGAATTACTGGCTCTGCTCTTCCGCAAACCAGGGTTCACGCGCGGTCATAATTAATTTCGCCGCCTGATCTTCGTCAAGCCCTTCGATTTCCAGCAGTTCATCCACCGACTGCTCGGCCAGATCTTCCATGTTGACAATGCCATTGTGCGCCAGCTGGTAGGCCAGATCCTTGTTCATGCCTTCCATGCCGAGCAAATCCTCCGCCGGCTCGACGCTGGTTAACTCTTCTTCGCTGCTGATAGCCCGGGTCAGCAGAATGTCCTTGGCGCGTCCGCGCAGTTCCTCGACGATATCCTCATCGAACTCTTCGATTTCCAGCATTTCCGCAACCGGCACATAGGCGATTTCGTCGATGCTGGTGAAGCCTTCCTGCACCAGAATCACTGCGACCTCTTCGTCTACATCCAGCATGTCCATAAACATCTGCTGGGACTTCTGGGTTTCGGCTTCGGATTTTTCCACCGCTTCGGCTTCGGACATGACATTCAAGGTCCAGCCGGTCAGTTCGCTGGCCAGTTTCACATTCTGACCGCCGCGACCGATGGCCAGTGACAGCTGATCTTCTTCGACCGCAATGTCCATGCTCTTCGTGTCTTCGTTGACCACAATCGAAGAGACCACCGCCGGTGACATGGCGTTGATCACGAACTGCGCATCGTTCTCATCCCAGAGCACGATGTCGATGCGCTCTCCGGCCAGTTCGTTGGAAACCGCCTGCACCCGGGATCCGCGCATGCCGACGCAGGCGCCGACCGGATCGATGCGGGCTTCATTGCTACGCACCGCAATCTTGGCGCGGGAGCCCGGATCACGCGCCGCGCCCAGAATATCGATCAGGTTTTCACCGACTTCAGGAACTTCAATCTTGAACAGCTCGATCAGAAATTCCGGCGCCGTGCGGCTGACGAACAACTGCGGCCCGCGCGCTTCTTCATTGATTTCCTTCATGTAGCCGCGCACCCGGTCACCCATGCGAATCGCTTCCCGGGGAATCATGTCTTCACGGGGAATAATCGCATCGGCATTGCCGCCCAGATCCAGATAAACATTGCCACGTTCGACGCGTTTGACCACGCCCATAACCAGCTCGCCGATACGATCGCGATAGGCTTCCACCACCTGCTTGCGCTCGGCTTCGCGGACTTTCTGCACAATGACCTGTTTCGCGGTCTGCGCGGCGATGCGACCGAATTTTACCGACTCGATTTCTTCTTCGACGAAATCACCCACCTGGATATCCGGGTTTTCATACCGGGCCGCGCTCAGCGTGGTCTGGTGATCAGGTTGGTCCATTGCATCATCTTCCACCACTTCCCAGCGCCGATAAGTGTCGTAATGACCTGTTTTCTGATCAATATCCACGCGCACGTCTACATCATTGCTGTAGCGCTTTTTGGTTGCCGTCGCCAAAGCAATCTCGATTGCTTCGAAGATTATGCTTTTGTCAACGCCCTTCTCGTTGGAAACCGCATCAACAACCAGCAAAATCTCTTTATTCATGATTCAGCCCCTGTTTCAATTTTCTCATCTCCGTTACCGCATCATTTGATCTTGTCATGATGTCGTCCACATTAAAATTTATCCGCATTTGCCTTACAGCTCAGGAATCAAATTCGCCTTTTCAATTTCATCGATTTGCAATTCCAGCACCTGCTCTTGATCCAGTGTAATCTGGATATGCTCATTTTCAACAGCGTTGATCACACCCTTGAATTTACGTTGTCCATTGAGCGGCTGACGCAAACGCAATTTTACACCCCGCCCCACGAAACGCTGAAAATGCGCCAGTGAAAACAGCGGCCGATCCAGACCGGGGGAGGATACTTCCAGGTTGTACTTGCCCCGGATCGGATCCTCAACTTCGAGCACGCCGCTGATCTGATGGCTCACCCGGCTGCAATCGTCCAGCGTGATGCCCTGTTCCGAATCGATGAAGACCCGCAGAACAGAATGCGCGCCCTGAGCCAGATACTCGACCCCGACCAGTTCGAATCCCAGCGCATCCACGGCCGAGCTCACCAGCGCGGTCAGCTTATCTTCCAGCATTTTTTCAACCTAGAAATAAAAAGTGGGCTCAAGGCCCACTTCAAATAAAACACAATTTGGCGAATTCTAGCATTTAAACCCGCGAGTGGCTAGGGGGCGGAACGCGCAAATAATAAACTACCCCGCCACAAGCGGACGGGGTATTAGTTATTGTAGATACCATCTCTCACCACCAGCCTCAAGCGCCATTTTAAGTTACTTGAGGCTGGTTCGCCTTCCCCACTGCGGGGACTACGAGGAACATGTGCGGCTGAAGCCGCACCTACACATCTTCGCCGCAAGCAGCGTGAAATGAAACCCACAGAGATTAAAAATGCCCCGCATGCAAAAAACCGCAGGCGGCCTTCGCCACCCGTCGGCTGGCGAGCATGCTGAAATGCGTGAGCGGCAGGCGCAAAACATCCCGCGCCTGCGCGATCCGGGTTTCCGCCAGTCTGACCGTGCCGTCACTGGGTTTCTCCAGCGGCCCGCCCAGAAGTTGCGCCAGCAGCCCCTGCGGGCGATCACCGACGATCAATCCCAGCTCCCGTTCCTCAGGCCAGTCGGGCGCGCCGCCCCACAGCCCCTGTTCCACCGCACGACCCAGCAGGACTCGCCGCCAGTTTCCCTGAAAACGCCGCGCCAGTTCGCTGCCCTGCGCCGGGGTTCCCAGCATCAGCGCCCGTCCCGGCTTTTGCTGCGGAAAGCGCTGGAATAAATGCATGAGTACGATGCCGCCCAGACTGTGAGCCAGCAGGTGAATGTGATCGGCCTGAATGTGCTTCAGATAGCGATTCAGGCGCCCGGCATTTTGCGCCGGGCTGCGGCGCAGGCTGGGATAATGAAACAGATGGGTCCGGTAACCACAGCGGCGCAAATGGTAACGCAGGAAACTCAGTTCGAGGCCGGTCATCCAGATCCCGTGAACCAGCACCACCGCCTCCCTGTTTTTCATGTCTTTAGCCCTGTTCCCGGGCGAGCATTTTATTGATGGCGTGAGCCGCCGCCATAAAACCAAAACCGGCGGTTACGCAAACGGAGGCGCCATAGCCCAGACTGCAATCCAGCGACAGACCGTGAATGCCCGGTTTTTCATAACTGACGCTGCCATCATCTTTGGGGTACACCGGCTGCTGGCTGGAAAACACGCAGTCCACGCCGAAGCGACGTTTCGGGTTGCGGCTGAAACCGTAATCACTGCGCAGACGCCCGCGCACTTTGGCCGCCAGCGCGTCATTATAGGTGCGGCTCAGATCGCTGATCTCGATTTTCGTCACATCGGTGAGGCCGCCCGCGCCGCCGGTGGTGATCATCGGAATTTTGTTGCGCCGGCAATAATAAATCAGCGCCGCCTTGAATTTGATGCTGTCGATGGCGTCGACCACATAGTCATAACCCTGGGAAAGAATCTCGGCGTGATTGTCCACGGTCAGAAAATCATCGATCAAATCAACCTGAGCCTCAGGGTTGATCTGCAGCACCCGCGCCTTCATCACCGTGATCTTTTTCTGCTCAAAGGTTTCGGTCAGACTGTGTAACTGGCGGTTGATATTGGTTATCGCGATCGCGTCGTAATCCACCAGCGTCAGACGGCCGATGCCGGAGCGGGCAAAGGCTTCCACCACCCAGGAACCGACGCCGCCAACGCCAATCACGCAGCAGTGCAATTGCGACAGCCGGGCAAAGCCGGCCTCGCCATACAGCCGCCGCAAACCGCCGAAGCGTTGCTGGTAATCCTGAGTGGGCACTGAATTTTTTCCAGTAGAATTTATGTCTTAAAGAGGCTGGTCATTCCAGTGATTCACGCAGCGCGCGTTTGGTGTCGTTCAGAACTTCATCGGCGGTGCGTTTGGCTTTTTTCTGCAGCGTATTACTGTCAAAGGGATTGCTGTATAGCGGCTGATCTTTGCCGATGTTCACGCCAAACCAGAGTCCCACGCACAGTCCCAGAAATGATCCCAGCAACAGCATTTTAAGTCGTTTCATTTTTCTATCCAAATAGGGTTTGTCCGCTTATGATAGGCAGATGTCTGCTCTCGAACAAGCCTATCAGCATTGTCAGTCCATTGCCGCGCGCCACTATGAAAATTTTCCGGTGGCCTCGCGGCTGCTGCCGAAAAAACTGCGCCGTCCCATCAGCGTGATCTACGCCTTTGCCCGCAACGCCGATGATTTTGCGGACGAGGGTGAATTAAGCAAGGCCCGGCGTCATCAAAAACTCGATGACTACTCGGCCAAACTGAGCGCCATCGAAAACGCGCAGGCGGTTGATGATCCGGTTTTTATCGCTCTGGCCGATGTCATCCGGCGCCACGCCCTGCCCCCTGCTCTGTTTCACGATCTGCTCAACGCCTTTAAAATGGATGTGGATAAAAGCCGTTTTGCCAACATCGACGAACTGTTGAATTACTGCCGTTATTCCGCCAATCCCGTTGGCCGCCTGTTACTGCACCTGAACGGGGCCGCCACGCCGGAAAATCTGCGCTGCTCCGACGCCATCTGCTCGGCCTTGCAGCTGATTAATTTCTATCAGGATCTGCAACAGGATTATCACGAACAGGGCCGCATCTATTTACCTTTGGATGAGATGCAGCAATTCGGGGTCAGCGAGGATCACCTGCAACAGGCGCGCAGCGACGCCGCCATGCAGGCATTGATGACACAGCAGTTTCAACGCGCCCGCGCCCTGTTGCAGCAGGGCGCGCCACTGGGACAGCGTTTACCCGGCCGCTTCGGACTGGAGTTGCGCATGATCATTCACGGCGGCGCGCGCGTGCTCGATAAACTCCGCCGGCATCACGGCGATGTGTTCCGCCGCCCGCGTCTGGGCAAAACCGACATGCTGGCGATCATGGCTAAAGCGCTGCTGCGGGTTTCGGTGTAAAATAAGGCCTGTCTGTCACGCCTGAAAATACCCATGTCAATCGTCCCTGATCTTTTTTCTTATCGCCAATACTGGGCCAAACGCTTCGGCGTCGCCCCGGTGCTGCCCATGTCGCGGGAAGACATGGACGCGCTGGGCTGGGATTCCTGCGATATTATTCTGGTGACCGGCGACGCCTATGTGGATCATCCCAGCTTCGGCATGGCCTTAATTGGTCGCCTGCTCGAAGCGCAAGGCTTCCGCGTGGGTATTATCAGCCAGCCCGACTGGCGCGACACGACTGAATTTATGAAGCTGGGCAGACCCAATCTGTTTTTCGGCGTCACCGCCGGCAACATGGATTCGATGGTCAATCGCTATACCTCGGATCGACGCATTCGTCACGATGACGCCTATACCCCCGATGGCGCGGGCGGCAAACGCCCGGATCGTTCGGTAGTGGTCTATGCCCAGCGGGTGCGCGAAGCCTGCAAGGGCGTCCCTGTCATTATCGGCGGCATCGAGGCCAGTCTGCGGCGCATCGCCCATTTTGATTACTGGTCGGAAAAAGTCCGGCGTTCGATCCTGCCTGATTCCAAAGCGGACATGCTGCTCTACGGCAATGCCGAACGCGCCATTGTCGAACTCGCCCATCGTCTGGCCAAAGGCGAAAAGATCAGTGAGATTCGCGACATTCGCGGCAGCGCCTTTATGACCACCGAGATCCCCGAAGGCTGGACGGTGATCGACTCCACCGACATCGATCAGCCCGGACGCATTGACGCGCACCCGGATCCCTATGCACAGCAAACCGACTGCGCAACAAAAGCGGGCGAGACGACAAACATTGTTCAATTCACCCCGCGCACACGCAAACTGGATCGCAGCAAAACAGTGATTCGCCTGCCGTCCTATGATCAGGTGCTCGAAGATCGGGTTTACTACGCTCACGCCTCACGCGTCTTTCATCTGGAAACCAACCCCGGCAACGCCCGCGCCCTGATCCAGCGTCACGGCAAACGCGACGTCTGGCTCAACCCGCCGCCGGTTCCACTGAGCACGCCCGAACTGGACAGGCTGTACGCCTTTCCCTACACCCGCAAGCCACACCCGGCCTACGGCAAGGCGAAGCTGCCCGCCTGGGAGATGATTCGTTTTTCCATCAATATCATGCGCGGCTGTTTCGGCGGCTGTACTTTTTGTTCCATAACCGAACACGAAGGACGCATCATTCAGAGCCGCAGTGAAGATTCGATTATCAAAGAGATCGAAGCCATCCGCGACAATGTGCCGGGTTTCACCGGCAATATTTCCGATCTGGGCGGCCCCACCGCCAATATGTACCGGCTCAAATGCAAGTCGGAAAAAATCGAAGCCGCCTGCCGGCGTCTGTCCTGCGTCTATCCCGACATCTGCACCAACATGAGCACCGATCAGCGGCCACTGATCAAACTTTACCGCCGCGCGCGCAAGGTCTCCGGCGTCAAGCGTATCCTGATCGCCTCCGGCCTGCGTTACGATCTGGCGGTGCAGTCCCCCGAATACGTGAAAGAACTGGTCAGTCACCACGTCGGCGGTTATTTGAAAATCGCCCCCGAGCACACCGAGTCCGGCCCCCTGAGCAAAATGATGAAACCCGGCATCGGCGTCTATGACAAATTCAAACAGATGTTTGAAAAATATTCCCGGGAAGCCGGCAAGGAACAATATCTGATCCCCTATTTTATTTCCGCCCATCCCGGCACTACCGATGAGGACATGCTCCAGCTCGCCCTCTGGTTAAAACAGAATAATTTCCGACTGGATCAGGTGCAGGGCTTTCTGCCCACGCCACTGGCCATCGCCTCGGCCATGTACCACACCGGCAAAAATCCGCTGCGAAAGATCAGCCGCGAATCAGAAACAGTCAGCAGCCCCAAAGGCATTAAACAACGCCGCCTGCACAAAGCTTTTTTGCGTTACCACGACGCCAATAACTGGCCGCTGCTGCGCGAAGCCTTAAAAAAAATGGGCCGGGCGGATTTGATCGGCAACGGCAAACGGCATCTGGTGCCTAGCTGGCAACCACAGGGAACCGGAGACAGAAATGAAACTGAACGCCGTTCCAAAAAACAGCGCAAAGCCACCGGCAACAGAAAAAAAACGATACGCAAAAAAACCACAAAGAAAAAGACCGCTCAGCGCAAAGGCGCGCATAGGTAAAACCAGTACAGCTATGGAACTGTAGGTACGGCTTTAGCCGTACGAAATCGTACCTAAAACAGGCTCCGGTAATGATAGTGCACTGAAATCAGGAACACTTATTTAAAATCTATGGAGCTCTGATTAATTCCGCCGTTCGTGGTGAAGTCCTGAGCCTGACGAAGGGTCGAACCATGAACACTAAGCATTGTAAAATCATAATGTTATATGGTTCACCCTTCGACAAGCTCAGGGCGAACGGAATTAATCAGAGGTCCCTATCATTTGATAAGCATTCAGATGACTGCAATAATCATCATTCACATAAAACATCGACACAATATCTTTTCATGACCCCCGAACAATACTGTCAGAACAAGGCCGCCGGCAGCGGCTCCAGTTTCTATTACAGTTTTATGGCGCTGGCCGATGATCAACGCAAGGCGATCATCGCCCTGTATGCTTTCTGTCGTGAAGTCGATGATGTCGTCGATAATCCCGGCGAGGATCACATCAAGACCGTCAAGCTGCAATGGTGGCGTGAAGAAATTAGCCGTCTGTTTGCCCGTCAGGCGCAGCATCCGGTTACCCGCGCGCTGACAACGGTGCTTGAAAAGTTTGATCTGCCAGAGGAATATTTTCTGGAAATCATCGACGGCATGGAAATGGATCTGCATAAGCTGCGTTATGACACGTTCAAAGATCTCAATCTTTACTGTTATCGCGTCGCCAGTGTCGTCGGTCTGATGGCCGCTGAAATTTTCGGTTATCAGAATCGCAACACGCTGAAATATGCGCATGATCTGGGCATCGCTTTTCAGCTCACCAACATACTGCGCGATGTGCATGAAGACGCGCAACGCGGACGCATTTATCTGCCTCTCGAAGATCTGCAACAATTTTCCGTCAGCGAAAACGATATCCTTAATGGCGTAGACTCGGAAAATTTACGGCGGCTCATACGCTTCGAATATGATCGCGCACAGAAATATTATCAGCGCGCCTTTGCACAGCTGCCTGCCGAAGATCGTTATCGCCAGCGTTGCGGTTTAATGATGGCTGCAATTTATCGCGGCGTACTGGAGAAGCTGGAAAAAAAACGTTTTCCGGTATTCGATGGACGCGTGCGTCTGTCGGCAATACACAAACTCTGGCTGGCGTTGCACACCTGGCATCAGGAATGGCGTCACCGGCATGACTAAAACCAGTCCAACAGAAAATGTACTCATTGTCGGCGGCGGCTGGGCGGGACTGGCGACAGCGATAAAATTATCCAGCATGGGTCACTCCGTCACCTTGCTGGAATCTGCGCGGCAAACAGGCGGTCGCGCGCGACGCATGGCGATTGAAAGTCATGACGGTCACAGCCTCGCTGTCGATAATGGTCAGCATCTTCTGATTGGCGCCTATCATACTATCCTCGAACTACTCGATGAGGTTGGTGTCAACGTCGAACAAAATCTATTGCGCCGGCCTTTAACCCTGTGCATGCACAGTCTGCAGGGACAAAGCCTGTTATTAAAAACCCCGAGACTGCCGGCGCCGCTGCATCTGCTCTTCGCCCTGCTTGGCGCCTGCGGTTTAAAAACAGGCGATCGTCTTGCCGCACTACGCTTTGCCCGCGCCTTACGCGGCAAAAAATTATCCGCTGAACTTGAGCACAGAGACATCAGCGTTGCCCGCTTACTGCAGCAATATAAACAAACCGCCCGGCTTATTACCGCTTTCTGGGAGCCACTGTGTCTGGCCGTGATGAACACGCCCCTGCATGAAGCGTCGGCTGCAATTTTTTTGCACGTGCTGCAGGATGCCTTTCTTGAACATCGCGCCGATGCCGATCTCCTGTTTCCACAAACCGATCTGGGAGCCTTGTTCCCTGATCCGGCCATACGCTACATTGAACAACAGGGCGGGCATGTGCATCTGGGCATGCGCGTCTCTTCGCTAAAAATAGAACAGGGAAAAATTCACGGCGTCTATGTCGATGACGCCCTTATCCGCAGCCAAAAAGTCGTACTCGCCACTTCCATTCCGGCAAGCCTGGCGCTGATTCGTGAGCAGTATGCGCTTGGCGCATTGCAAACCCAACTGGCGCAATTTCAATTTGAACCCGTGACCACGGTATATTTGCAGTACCCCGCCGGGGCGCAACTACCGCAGCCCATGCAGGGACTCGTGGATGGAATGACGCAGTGGATGTTTGATCGCCGCTATATGAATCAGCCCGGCCTCATCGCCGTGGTCATCAGCAGCCGCGGCCCGCACATGGATCTGCCGAAAGAACAACTGGGCGATCGCATTGCTGACGAACTGGCCCGGCTCTTTCCGCACTGGCCGGCCTCCCTCTCCCGCTTTGTGATTCGGGAGAAACGCGCCACCTTTTCAAGTCAGATCGGCGTCAATGCATTGCGCCCGGAAAATCAAACCCCCGTCGAAGGGCTGTGGCTGGCCGGGGACTACACCAACAACGGCTATCCGGCAACCCTCGAAGGCGCAGTGCGAAGTGGTGTACAATGCGCGAACCTGATTCATCAGACCACTATTAACTCTTGACTGAACACGAGCCATTCATGCTGAAATCAATTCCCAAAAATTACCAGCCCAGCCCGGATCTGTTGCAGGGTAAAACCATTCTCGTCACCGGCGCCGGTGATGGCATTGGCGCAACGGCCGCGCGCACCTATGCCGCTCACGGTGCAACGGTTATTCTTTTAGGCCGCACAGTGAAAAAACTGGAAAGCGTCTATGATCAAATCGTCAACGCCGATCATCCCGAGCCGGCGATTTACCCCATAGATCTCGAAGGCGCAAAAGACAGCGATTATTATGATCTGGCCGACAATATTGAAAAAGAATTTTCCTGCCTCGATGGGCTGCTGCACAACGCAGCGCGACTGGATTCATTGATGCCGCTGGAACAATATGATCTAAAAATCTGGGCGCGGCTGATGCAGGTTAACCTGACCGCGCCTTTTTTGATCACCCATGCCTGTTTACCGCTGCTGAAAAAATCGGACGATGCCTCGGTCATATTTACTTCATCCGGTGTTGCTCATCATGGCCGCGCGTACTGGGGCGCCTATGGCGTAACCAAGGCCGGTTGCGACAACCTGATGCAGATCCTCGCCGATGAAGTAGAGAATCACACCAGCATCCGTTCCAACAGCATCGATCCCGGCGCCGTACGCACACGCATGCGACGGCTGGCTTATCCCGCCGAAGACGCAAGCTTGCTGCCCACGCCGGAAGACATCATGCCCGCCTATCTCTATGTGATGGGCTCCGACAGCAAAGATTTTACCGGTGAGATTTTTTCGGTAAAGTAACTGGCTCGTTAACATACAGGGCGTGCGTCAACAATGAACAAAAAAACAGACGAACGCACCAATACCACGAACGACCGGCGACGACCGGAAGCCAGCGGCCTGCGAGCGCTGTTTGCCTCACAGCTCCGTTATTTCCTGCGCATACTGGAAAGCCCCAAGGCCGAAGCGGATGCATGCAAACAAAAACCATCCACTGTCACCGCGGCGATTGAAACCGTTATTGACGGCACTGATAAACGTATTCGCGCGATCGGCAATTACAAAAAAAGGTTGCGCGCCACTATCGGCATAATGCTGGATTATATTGATACCGCTGTCGCCTGCCTCCCCGACGCAATTCGGATTGATAAAAACAGCTTCACACATCATCCGCAAATCAATGCGTTTTTTGTCAGCATGGAGGATATGCAGACGATTTTCAGCCGCTCACCGGCGCTACAGCATTTTTTCAAACACCCCCAATATCGCACCTGTGATGAAGCCTGTGCGGTTATGTTTGTTAGTCGAAATGAAAAAAGCGTCTTTGGTAAAGTTATTCAGGATGATCTGATAGTCAGCGAAGTCAGGCAAACGGCGATTAATTTTTCAGAACATGAAATTACCGCCGCATCGGATTCTGAAGATGGCGCCCGACAGGGACTAAAAGAATATGTGTTCGAGCACATCGTCAATTATGTTTCCGCACACATGCAACAGATTCGACAGCAGCAACAAAGGCAGATCGATGCAGGACAGACCGAAATCAACATCACTGGGGTCTGTAACCCGGAGGTTTATCTGGATGAACTGATAAATCAGTTAAGCAGCCCCGGTCCGTTGTTAACCTGTGAGAAAATCCCGTTGCGGCTCAATAAAATGGGCATCAAGGTCGATGATAATTCAACAGAAACCGTCAACGAATTTATCGCGCATGAATTTCGAATCGGCCAACAATCGCCACGCATCGTCACCCTCGTGCGCTATCCGAGAAAGGCGATGTTAACAACCCGCTCATTATTCTAAACATGAGATTACTTTGACAAACCTGAATGCGAAAAAAATCGCAATTTTTGCTGATGTGCAAAATATTTATTACACTACTCGGCAGGCCTACGCCCGCCAGTTTAACTATCGTAAACTCTGGCGGAAAGTATCTGCCGAAGGCGACATTGTTTCAGCCATCGCCTATGCGATTTATCGAAATGATGATCAACAACTTAAATTCCAGCAAGCGCTTAAACACATTGGTTTTACAATAAAATTAAAACCCTATATTCAACGCAGCGACGGTTCCGCCAAAGGCGACTGGGATGTCGGTATCACTCTTGACGTGATGGATATAGCAAAAAACGTCGACACGATTATTTTATTATCAGGTGATGGCGACTTTGATCTCTTGCTGGAAAAAGTAAAAAGAGATCATGCAGTGAGCACCGAGGTCTATGGCGTACCGGCATTAACCGCCAACTCATTGATTGAGTCCGCCAGTACCTATCATCGAATTGAGGAAGATTTATTGCTGTAAGTCAATCATCAAGCCTCAACCCTCCACATTCATTTCATCAATGCCCTGATTCGCCAGTTGGTCGGCAATTTCATTTTCAACATGGCCGCTGTGACCCTTCACCCATTTCCATTCCACATCATGGGCTTGCGCGGCGGCGTCCAGACGTTGCCATAAATCAACATTTTTAACCGGCTTTTTCGCCGCCGTTTTCCAGCCGCGCTTCTTCCAGTTGGGCATCCATTCGGTCAGGCCTTTCATCACATAGGTTGAATCGGTAGTCAGGACAACCTGGCAGGATCGGCTCAATGCTTCCAACGCCATGATCGCCGCCATCAGTTCCATGCGATTGTTGGTGGTTTGCTTTTCCCCTCCACGGAGTTTTTTCTCTTTATTGTCGTAACGCAACAGCACGCCCCAACCACCGGGGCCGGGGTTGCCCCGGCAGGCGCCATCGGTCCAGGCTTCAACGATCTTGCTCATAATTCTCCTTGTGATGCGGTTCCATAGGTTCCACCAGTCCGGTGGGCACCAGCCGTTTGCGCGTGGACCAGCGCGGACGAACAGGCGTCAGGGTCACGACCCGTTTCTTTGCGACGAGCGCATAGCCACCGCCAAAAACAGGCCATAGACGCTGCCCCAGTTTCTCCATAAAGCCCAGCTTGCGAAGAATGCCGCGATGCTGCAACGGCGGACGAAAAAAGTAGTAATGTGTGTCAACCACATCGAATCCCAGTAAGGCCATCCAGTCCCGCATCCGGCCAACGCTGCGAAAAGCGCCACACCAGGGCGCCCTTCTGCGCCAGCACAGCGCCAGCCGCCAGAGCACCCACAAACTGAAAGGGTTGAAGCCCAGAATCACCACATGGCCTTCAGCAATCAACACCCGTTCAGCTTCGCGCAACACTTCGTGCGGTTGTGCGGAAAACTCAAGAATATGCGGCAGAACCAGCACATCCACGCTATCTGTTTGCAGAGGAAGCTGGTGAACCTCCCCCCGAAACCCGGAGGCTGTCAACGGTGGCAGATAGTCCTGTGCGCAAATATTCATCACCATTTGCCGTGAAACGCGGCTGGCGCTGAATTTATCCGCCTGCAGAGGATGGGACAGCGCAACCAGATAATACCCGAACAAATCAGGCAGGATTTTATCCAGCACCTTTTTTTCTGTTTTCGCCAGTTGCACACCGACACAGCTATCAAACCAGTCAAAAAGCTCATGCCAGATCGCAGGCGCTGCCTCACAGCGATTGGCACGGCGCTCGGTAAATGGAATTTTTTTTCGAAATCGCATGCAGATTTTATACGCCGATTAAAGTTTTCCCGTGAATATCCCGACAACGAAACTATCCGTTTGATATACTGTATTACATTCAGTATTCTGCCTTAGCGACTGATTTAATGACACCTGTATATTTTTTGTTACACCGGTGTCACAGTATTTGCAACGCAGTGTCATTATTATATTCGCACATGAGTAACCTGAAGTCAGATTAATGCGGAATTCCTTATTATTTTCAACGCTTGTTCTCGCCCTTGTCACAGGTTTGCTCAGTGGCTGCAACCTGATGCCGCAAACCGCCCCTGAATCCAGCGAAACGGGCAACAGCCCTGAACGTTCAAAACCCAAATCAAAATCAGCGACAAAACTGGTGGATATCACGACTATCCCGGCGCTAACTGAAAGCAGCGACTATCAGGTTAACGGCGACGCCAGTTTCCCCGCCTACTGGTTCGGCTTTGAAGCCGGCAGCAACGTCTTTGCCAGTACCGAACCTGACGATCTGTGGCAGCGTATCCGTGACGGCTTTGCCCTCGAGGACATTGAACACCGGCGCATTCAGCAACAACTGGACTGGTATGTGCGCCACCCGGCCTATATGCAACGGGTCGCGGAGCGCGCCCGTCCCTACCTTTACTACATTGTTGAAACCCTGGAAGCGCGCAACATGCCCAGCGAAATCGCCCTGCTGCCGATTGTCGAGAGCGCCTTTCAGCCTTTTGCCTATTCTCATGGGCGGGCTTCCGGGATCTGGCAGTTTATTCCCTCGACCGGCCGCCGCTATGGCCTGAAACAGGACTGGTGGTACGACGGCCGCCGCGACGTTTATGCCGCGACTCAGTCAGCCGCGCGCTTACTGGATAATCTGCAAAAACAGTTCAATGGCGACTGGCTACTGGCGCTGGCCGCCTATAACTCCGGTGAAGGCGCTGTTCACCGCGCCATCAGAAAAAATCGCCGCCGGGGCAAACCGACGGATTTCTGGTCATTGAAACTGCCGCCCGAGACCCGCGCCTATGTGCCCAAACTGCTGGCGCTGAAAAAATATATTCAGAATCCGGCCGCGTATAAGCTGGATATGCCGCCCATCCCCAACGCGCCCTATTTTGCCCGGGTGAAGATCGAGCGCCAGATCGATCTGGCCAAGGCTGCTGAACTGGCGGAAATCGAACTCGACACCCTTTACCAGCTCAACCCGGCTTTCAACCGCTGGGCCACCTCCCCCAGAGGCCCCGGTTATCTGCTGCTGCCGCTGGATAAAGCGGATATTTTCCGGGAAAAACTGGCGAAGCTGCC